>JBFFDD010000019.1:0-24367 GCA_041559575.1 bacterium | reverse complement strand
TTCCCGAAAGGATCCTCCGGAGATAATCCATAGCCTCGGGACTGCCTTCGCGTCCCAGGCCCCTGATGGCCATCTCCCTTTTGGCGATTTCACCCTGCCGCATAAAGGGTTTCTTCGCCAACACCTTGAGCCTTTTTAACCCGTCCTGGCCCTGGAGGGCCCCGAGTGCCAGGATCGCTCGGGCCTCGACCTCCGGATCGGGGTCACTCAGAAGCACCTCGATCATATCATCGGGTATGGGCGACGGGTAACGGGTAAGGAAACGCAGAGCCTCCAGACGGACCTTGCCGTTGGAATGGGTCAGGAACCCCTTTGCCACCTCGGTGTCCTGGGGCCCTCCCACCTGGGACAGAAAACCAAGGGCGTTGCGGACCACATACCATCGATCATCGACCATCCACCGGTCAAGGTGGGGCCGGACCTGAGAACCGAAACGGCTGAGGGAAGTTATCAGGGCCTTTCTGCCGAAGGTGCTCGTCTCATCAGCGAGACACCTTAACAGGACCGGGATGGAGGTCTCGCTGACGGTCTCGAGGATGGCCTGAACGGCGTCCCTGTTGCCGCTGTCCTTTACGGTGATATCGCCGAGAAGGGACTCGACAAGCTCCGGTTTCGCCAGCTCCCTGACCGCCGCCCTGGCTGTTGTCCGGACCTCCTCGTGCGAACCCTTCATCAAATGCTCCCCGAGGTGACGAAGGACCCTCACGGCGAACTGGGAAAATCCCATGGTACCGGTTGCCCTGAGGCTGAGGAAGATATCCCTGAGAATTCCCTTGTACTCGGCCGGGTCCGTCGCCCCGTCGAGGTCCACAAGCCTTCCCTCGAGCCACTCCTCCTGGGATAACTCCGGGCTGCCGTCGTCATTGAAAACGGTGGGTGTGTAGACCTCGCCCGAATCGGGGCTCAAATGGGGAGCCGCTACCGGCGAAAGGGTCTCCGAACTGTATCCACTGCCCGAGCCATTTGATACCGCTTCACGCCTCTCAAGGATCCCCTCGTAATCCACCTGCTCAACCTGCAGTGCTCCAGAGCTTCTCATTCTGACATATTCCGCCGCCCCACCCTCGTCGCGGATGATCTCCGGGCTCTCGGAGATCAGGCTGAAGAAGGCGTCGACATCCTGATTCCGCAGCCCCTTCAGAAAACGGATTTTTCTCACCTGGCGTCCGAAACATTCCGAGGCTAAATGGGCCTCCATCCCGTCCTTAAGAACCACTTTCTGGCCGTGGACAAGAAGTTCCTTGGCATGGACGTCAATGGACAGCTCCCCATTAGCCTCCAGATAGGAAAGGAGGTCCTTGTCCAGGCGCTGGACAAATCTGGATCGTGCCGGGTGGCCGGGAGGATACATGGCGGTTGCCTTCAAGGCCTTGACTAACTCCGATATCAGGCCGCTGACAACCTCCATGTTAGGCGAAACGCCTTCAGTCATGCCAACTTTACTCCCCTTAATCGGTGACATCAGTCCGGGTCAGGTTGGCTGATGATTCCGGTTGAGGATAGCATTTCTCCCTGTGACCGGCAACGGGGCATAGACCTGGTGTCTAGTCATCAGTTTTCAGCTCCCGGTTCCCCGTTCCGCCTTTCTTCCATTTACAAACCTTCTCAAAATAATGTATCTCTTGTACTTTCCGCGGCACCTGTGCCGCGGATCCCCACCAGGGGCCTCAGTGACATTCTGACCAATGAAGAGGGGGACAACCCATGTCCAGCATGACAGACCCACCCCAGAGCACAGCCGTCGTCCGCACAGACTTTCCCGATCTCGACCTGTTCCGTCGCGGCAAGGTCAGAGACGTCTACGATCTCGGTGAGAAGCTCCTCATCGTCGCCACTGATCGGATATCAGCGTTCGACTGCGTAATGCCCAACGGCATCCCGGACAAGGGCAAGATCCTCACCGCCATGTCCCTGTTCTGGTTTCAGTTCACGGAGGATATCGTCAGGAATCATGTGATCTCCTGCCGGGTCGAGGACTTCCCGGAGACCGCCAGAAAATACGGCGACATCCTTGAGGGAAGGAGCATGCTGGTACGGAAGACCGAACCGTACCCCATAGAATGCGTCGCCCGCGGCTACCTCGCGGGATCGGGCTGGAGCGATTATCTCAATACCGGAGAGGTCTGCGGCATACCCCTGCCCGAGGGACTCGAGCAGGCCCAACAGCTCCCGGAGACCCTCTTCACGCCTGCGACGAAGGCTGAATCGGGCCATGACGAGAACATCTCCTTCCAGGAGGCTGAGGGGATCATCGGCAGCGAGGACGCGATGCTGCTCCGTGACCTGACCATTCGCATCTACGAGAAGGCCCGCGAATACGCATCGGACAGGGGGATCATCATCTCGGACACCAAACTGGAATTCGGGCGGTCAGATGACGGGATCATCCTCATCGACGAGGTCCTGACACCGGACTCCTCGAGATTCTGGCCGGTGGAAGGATACCGCACCGGCATCAGCCCGCCCAATTTCGACAAACAGTTCGTGCGCGACTATCTCGAAGGCCTTGACTGGGACAAGACCCCCCCTGCCCCGCCGCTGCCCCTTGAGATCATCGCCCAAACCAGGGAAAAATATCTGGAGGCCTACAGGTTGTTAACGGGGAAGGAATTTGGGGAGAGAGAATAGAGAATGGAGAATAGAAATTAGAGCATTGGATTAATAGATCATTTGAGCATTAGAGGATTGGAACAGCAGGAGAATCTCTAATCTCTAATCTCTAATCTCTAATCTCTAATCTCTAATCTCTAATCTCTAATCTCTAATTTCCAGCTTCTAATATATCTATGGACCTGGAACTCTTTGACCATCTCATTTCCGATGCTATTGAGGGCATCATCGTCACCGATCTCGAAGGAACGGTGATCAGCTCGAACACAACCTCCTGCCAGACGCTGGGACACTCAGCCGAGGATCTCGCCGGACAGTTCATAGGTGTCATCTTCCCTCAGAAGAGCATTCTCCACCTGCTTCCAAACCTGATGAGGCTGGCCGGCGAGGGGGCGGGCTTTGCGGGTGAGATCCTCCTCCGATCCAGCGCGTCGGAGGAAATCATCGTCAGGCTCCGTGTCGACCGTTACCCTCAGACGGACCCTGAATATCTTCTCTTCCGTTTCCTGGACTGGAGGGAGATCAACGATCTCCTTCAGGAGTTGAAAGATACAAGCCAACTGGCCATCCTTGGACGGCTGACCCGCAGCGCGGCCCACGAGATTCTCAATCCCATTGCCGCAATTGGCGGCTTTGCCCGGAGGATGAGTGACAACCTGCCAAAAGACTCCGAGGAATCGATGTGGGCCCAGCAGATAGCGGCGAACGTCCAGGTCCTCGAGTACCTTGTCAAAACGGTACAGAACTTTATCAATCTTCCCGCACCGAGTTTTAAGATGATGTCCATCGGTGACATACTCGATGAATCCATCGCTGACACCGAACAGGAGCTCGCTTCACGGGGCATTCAACTCACCAGAAAGCGAGCGAAAGAGTATCCCCGGATCTTCCTGGACCCGGGTCTCCTTAAAAAAGCCCTGACAGCGATCCTGTATAACGGGATCGGGAGGATGCCCGAGGGCGGCATCCTGGCCATATCGGACTACCCGGACAGAAAAAACCACCGGATGATCATCGATGATTCAGGGCCCTCCTTGAAACCCCATCAGATAGAGGATGATCTCAGCCCCCTGCATGTCATGCGGGCAATTGAAACAGACCTCAATCTGGTCATCGCCAACAGGATCGTGGAGGATCACGGAGGCGAGATGGAGCTGGTTTCCATCGATCCTGCGGGATTGCGGGTCACCCTCACTCTCCCCCTGGACCGGCGGAGGGTCTCCCGCACCACAATCACATGAGAACCTGCCCGAGCTTGATTTTCTATGACATCTAAAATAGAGTGAGGAGAAGCTGGAGATTGGAATATTGAAAATTGGATATTTGAGATCAGAGATTTGAAATTTGAGATTCTCCTAATGTTCCAATCCTCTAATACTCAAATGATCTATTAATCCAATGCTCCATTGCTCTAATTTCTAATTTCCAATTTCCCCTCCCAAGGGAGTCCATTTGTTAGAGGAAACGGCAAAGGTCGTGACGATTAACGGGGACCGGGCAACGGTAGCCATGGTGCGATCTGAAGCCTGTGGCTCCTGCAGCGCCAAAACAATATGTCATCCGTCCTCCGGGGAAACGATGGTGATGGAAGTGTCCAACCCCGTGGGCGCCAAGCCGGGAGAAAAGGTGGTCGTTTCCCTGCCACCGGAAGTTCTGCTCAAAGCCTCCACGCTGGCCTACATGTTCCCGGCTTTAGTTACCGTCATCGGAGGCGCCGTCGGTTGGTCGAGGACCGGATCCGATATCGGAGCCATGGCTGGAGCGGCAGCGGGACTTGCACTCTCCCTTCTTTTCCTCTACTTTCATGGTCGGGGCAAGAAGGACACCGAATTTCCAATGATCTCCAGGATTCTGGAGACGGGAGGTGAGCCGTAAAATGAGCCAGATTAACGATGAAAAGAACGCCACCCGTTTAGCCAGAACGATCATGTCGGATATCGCCCTTTACAACCGGGAGGAGATCAGCAAGAGCATCAAAAACGATTCCCTGTTCGAAGACCTCAAGAGTCAGCTTGAAGAGGGCAGGAAGCTCTACGATTCCAGGGTCGACCCTGAAATGCCCCACCGATGGGCCCCGTACAACAGGGCCATTGTGGACGTCCTCGTCAAACAGTTCGGCAACATCGATTCCGACATCTGGTAATCCCTCTTCATGGGGAAGCTGACCTTCCGAGTCCAGGACGAAGACTCCCGCAGCCGTCTCGACATCTTTATATCCCGGCAATATCCCAAGTTCACCCGTTCACGGCTTAAAAAACTCATCGAATCCGGCCACGTCCGGCTTAACGGAGAGACGGCCAAAGCAGGCACCCTCCTCTCAGCTGGGGATACGGTGGCTCTGGATATCCCCGAACCGGAAAAGTCCTCCCTGGAGCCGGAAGCCATCCCCCTGAACATCCTCCACGAGGACCCCGACCTTCTCGTCCTGGACAAACCGCCTCACATGGTGGTTCATCCTGCCTTTGGCCACGCCAGCGGGACCCTGGTCAACGCCCTGCTCCACCACTGCCGTGATCTGTCCGGGATCGGGGGGGTGACCCGGCCGGGCATCGTGCACCGTTTGGACAAAGGGACCTCCGGTGTCATGGTCATCGCTAAAAACGATCCTGCACACCGGGGGCTGTCCCACCAGTTCAAGGACCACACGATCCGCAGGACCTACCTGGCGGCGGTGCGCGGCAAGATCAGTGCAGAGAGGGGGGTAATCGAGAAGCCCCTGGCCCGGCATCGGAGGGATCGCAAAAGGATCGCTGTCTCTGAGAGAGGCCGGTACGCATTGACCAGATATCGGGTCCTCGGCAGGAGGGACGGGCTGACCCTGGTGGAACTCAAACCGGGCACCGGTCGCACCCATCAGCTGCGCGTTCATCTGGCATCCATCGGCCACCCCATCCTGGGTGACCCCATCTACGGAGGCGGCGTCAGATCCCTCCACATCAGGGACCAGATGGTCCTTTCCCTCCTCCGTTCCTTGAGGCGGCCCGCCCTTCATGCCTTCAACTTGAGCTTTGTCCACCCCGCATCAGGAGAGGAGATGACCTTCGAGGCACCACCTCCCGAGGATCTCGAGGGTATTTTCAACTGGATAGGGGGATTGGAACAGTGACCGTCATCGAGTCAGCTCTTCTTAACCGGGCTGGCTTCGCCCACGGGTTCGGCACCCGACTCATAAGGAAAGGCGACCTGCCGTCCGACATCCACATTCTGAAGCAGGTGCATGGGGAGCGCATCGTTTGCCTGAAAGAGCAAACGATGCGAGTGGTAAGGGAGAAGCTAAACCTCATCGTGAGGGGGCTTCCGGAGGAACCGTTCCGGTTCGACGAGGGGGATGCCCTGGTGTCAGCTGTGCCGGGGACTGCCATCGGGATCCGGACCGCCGATTGCCGGCCCCTTCTGGTGGGTGATCCCGCCTGGGGGACGGCGGCCGCCGTCCACTGCGGCTGGAGGAGCCTGGCTCTGGACCTGCCCCGCAAGGTTATCCGCCTGATGATCGCTGGATCGGGAACATCACCCACCACCCTCATCGCCGTCATGGGGCCGGCCATAGGGATCTGCTGCTACGAGGTAGGCCCGGAGGTTGTGGAACTGTTTCAGGGACACGATACCGACGGGAAACCGTACACGGAGGTGGGAGAACGCAACTTTCTGGACCTGAGGGCGGTGACCCGGAGTCAGCTCCTGCAGGCGGGCCTGGTGCCCGGCAACATCGACGATCTGACCGAGTGCGTCGCATGCCAACCGGAGCGGTTCTATTCTCACCGGGCCCGGCGATCTAAAAAGAGGATGGTGTCGTTTATCCGTGCGAGGGGAGAAAGAACAGGACGAAGGAGCAAGACGAAGACGAAGTGAAAGGACTGAACCACAGAGAACACAGAGAGCACAGAGGGAGATCGAGGTTTAGGGTCTGGAGTATAGGCCCCAGAATCCAGCAACTGCTTTATTCACCGCAGGGTACGCAGAGTTTCGCACGGTTATATCATAAAGTCGGAAGATCAAATATAATTCTTAAGATCCCTTCATTTAACTGCGATACCCTGCGGTGCAGCCTGGAAGGGGCTGCGCCGCGGTCAATAATTTCTCCTTCCTCCAATCTTTTTTCTCTGTATTCTCTGTGTCCTGTGTGATTTTCGTGGTGAAAGTCTTTCCCACTGGTTTCAGACACCCGGCTCTACCGCCCGTCGGAGCTCAAAAAGCGAAGTCGGATGGCTCCCGGCCTCTTTTCCCGGGCTTCAACCTCGTTTCCATTTTGGAAACGAGGATCTGGGCCACAGCACCGTTCAACAGCCCCGTCAGGATGGCTGTTGCCCCGAGGAAAGGGAGAATACGGAACAGGTCGAGGGATCTCACGTAGAGTGTGGAGGCCACGGTGATCTGAGCCAAAACGTGAGCGTAGGCACCGGCAACGCTGATCCCGAACAGGCTGAAACGGCCTCCCAGCTTCATTACGGCGATCATCGCCACCAGACTGGCTGCTCCACCGGCCATGGACAGCACCGCGGTAGGAGACAGGATCCCACCCCATATCAGAGCGACAAGGGCCACCCTTCCGCCGGTTACCCATATTCCGGCCTCCACCCCGAAAAAGGCAAAGGCCGTCAGGGTCATGATGTTTCCCAGTCCGAACCTCACCATGGGCACCGGATTGGGGATCAGCCGCTCCAGGCTGGCCAGGGCGAAAGCCGAGCAGATAAGCATGGAAAGGGTGGCCAGTTTACCGGGAGACCGCATCGACCGGAACCTTCCCCAGGACTCTTGCCGATATCCTGTTGGGCAGACAGAGTATCGTCTGCCCGCTCTTGGTCACCGGGCCCATCGTCTCGCAGATCTTCAGCGGACAGGGGGCGCTTTCCATCCTCGCCCCTCCGTCTTCAACGACAACGAAGGCGGTCCCCAGGGGTCCGGAGACCGCATAGCGTCCGTCCCTGTCCAGTGGTATCCTCACCTCCTCCGTAAGCGTCTTCACCTCGAGGACCGAGCCTGGGTCCGGACTCCCCATCATCATCGCAACCGAAATGGTCAGAACGATGAAAACGGTGATCAGCACTCCGTCCCACAGGGTGGGTCCCTTTCTGAATCCGGGCGTCATCATCCCATTCCGAGGCCCTCAGCGCCTGTCAAAACCTATCCGGCCCCCCACACCGGATGTGGTCAAGAGGTCCTCTCCATCAACCACCAGGATACCTTCCACCCCCTCGAGACGCTCCAGGAGAGCCAGGCCCTTTTCCGGACCCATGACGAAAGCCGCCGTGGCCAATGCATCGGCAAGACCGCATTCACGGGTGATCACCGTGGCGCTCCTGATGCCGTTTCGGACCGGAAGACCGGATGTCGGATCAAGGATATGGTGGAAGCGGATGCCGTCTTTCTCGAAATAGCGCTCGTAATCCCCTGAGGTGGCAACCGACCCCTCATCGACCTCCAGCACACCAAGCATCCCCTGAGGGTCATCGGGGTCCTGGATCCCGATTCGCCAGAACCCCCGGTCCGGACGGACGCCGAAAGACCTCAGGTCCCCCCCGGCATTAACGATGCCGGCCTGAATGCCTGACTCCGTCAATTCGGCCACCGCTACGTCCACCGCGTATCCCTTGGCCACCCCCCCCAACTCGAGCCACAGTGGATTTCCCGGAGGCGTGGGGCGCACCACACCGTCGGAATCCACCGAGAGACGGCGATAACCGACGGTCCTGAGTGCCGCCGCAAGGTCCTCATCAGCCGGGATGCCGGGCTCATTCCGGTCAAATCCCCACAGGCTGACCACCCTGCCCAGGGTGGGATCGAAGGCCCCTTCACTCTCTGAGGCCACCGAAAGGGCTTTATCGAGAACCCTGGCAAGAACCTCCGGCAGGGCTGAGGGTTTGCCCTCCCGAAGGGAAAGGAAAAACTCTGAGCGATCGGGATAGGCCTGATCCTCGATCTCCTCCATGCGTTCGAAGGCCCTGTTGACGGCTGCCCTCGTGGTCTCGGAGGATGGGTAGGCGACGATCTCCACCAGCGTCCCCATGATAAACCGGGTTTCCCTGGTGGGCTGAATCCCTTTTTTGCAGGCGACAGACGTGAGAATCAGGGTGCCGATAAGAACGGTGGCAAGGATTGTTCTGCAGTGTTTGATCCCGGAGGGACGGCTCGGTCTAAAGTTGCTCATTGCCCAGAAGGCGTTTGATCGTTTTCTTGAGTTCATCCAGATTGGCTGTCTTGATAATATAAGCATCCGAAGCCCACACGCTGAAATCCTGCCTGTATTCACCGTAGGCGGTGGACATGATCACCGGGATGTGGGTGTCCATCTCGCGGATCCTCTGCAGCACCTCTATGCCGTCCATTCCCGGCATTCGGATATCCAGTGTGATAAGATCCGGGGGATCGCTTTTTACCTGGCGAAGGGCTTCCCTACCATCGGAAGCCAGGATCACCCGGTATCCGTCCTCCTCAAGCTCTTCCCTGTAGAGCAGGCGGATGCTCTCCTCATCATCGACAACCAGGATGGTTTTCACTCTCCGGCCTTCCTGTCTCCCCCCAGGACCAACGGCGAAAGTCCGGTGGCCAATTGCCTTCCGTCAATGCAACATCCCATGTAATCTCTTTCCGGCCCCTTACTCCCCCCCAGGTGGAGCCGATGGGGGGAGAACCGTCCAGGCTAACTCGAGCTGGCGGCTTTATTACGACCGCCTGAGACCCTGCTGGTCCTCCCCTTCACCTTCTTTCAAAACGGCTCCCCTGTGGATGAGGGGAATGAGCATGGAAAAAGTTACCCCTATGCCGGGGTTGTTGTCCACCCTAATTTCCCCCCCGTGACCGGAAATCGCTCTCTGGGCGATGGTCAGGCCCAGACCGGTACCCGTGGATTTGGTGGTAAAAAAAGGCGTGAAGATCCTGTCCGAAACCTCGGGCTGCAGACCTCCTCCATTGTCGGTTATGGAGATGCCGATCATCCTTCCTGAATTATCCTCAACGGTGGAGACATCCAGCCACACCTCGCCTCCTGCTCCCACCACCTCACCCGAGTTGACCAGGACGTTGATCACCGCCTGCCTGATCTGTTTCGGGTCGATCATAACCTCCGGCAGGTTTTTCTCGATCTTCTGCCTGAGGGTGACGCCCTTGTTTCTGAAATTCTCACGGAAGAGATCGACGCATTCGCCCACCAACCCCTCAATGGCAACGACCTCCACCTGGGCGACGGCGTATCCTCTGGTGTAACTCATGACATCCTCAAGGGTCCGCTCCAGCCTGGAGACCTCCCGCATGATAATATCGGTGTACCTGAATCCATCGCTCCCGGCCGACTGCATCCTGTGGAGCCTTCTGGCAAATCCACCGATGGATATCAGAGGGTTGCGGATCTCGTGGGCCACCGAGGCGGCCATCTCCCCAAGAGCTGCCATCTTTTCCCACTGGATAAGCCTCCCCTGGAGATCCATAAGCTGATTTTTCATCGTCTCGATGGCCTTCGTCCGCTTGGCCTTTTCCACCGTCAGCCCGGCTTGAGCCCCCGCGGAGACGAGAAGGCGGAAATCATCCGCCCCAATAGGTCTTGAGGTGTGGATATTATCGGCCCAGATGACACCCAGAACGCGGTCACCACTTACCAAAGGAACCGTGGCGAAGCTTCTCACCCCTCCCATCTCCTTTATGATCTCCTCGCTCACCAGTTCCTGATCCCGGGGCAACTTAACCCGGAAAGGCTCTCTCTCGAGGACCGTCCTGGCCAGGACGCCTCCCCGTTCATCCACCTGAATGGACATGGATTCGATCCTGGCATCCAGGTCCCGGTGAACATCCCGAACCCAGTAGTCCGAACGGCCGTCCAGGGGAGAGGGGGGGTCTCCGCCATCAGGCTTTTCTTCCCATCCGAGGACCTCAACGCCCATCGTTCCCATGAGATGCCGGCTGTCCGCGTCAAGGAGAAAAAGAAGGGCGCGATCAAAACCCAATCCCTCACGGTGGGTGATGGCCGACAGGAGGGTCCTGACCACGATATCATCATCGTCGGTGTTCAGGGCCGCCCGACTGATATGGTGAAGGAGGCTCAATTCCTTGATCCGGTTGCTGAAAGATCGGGAGATCTCTCTGACCCTGCTGGCATCTCTCATCTGGGAAATTGCCCAGGCCCCGATCCTGGTCAGAGCCGTCAGAGACTCTCGCTCCTGGCGGGTATAGGGGTACGAGGATCCCTCCGACCGCGGGATACGATCGAAGACGGTGATCACTCCAGGTCCCATGCCTTCCCAGAAGAAAGGAAGGGCCAGGAGGTTTCTGCGAACGGGGCCCCCGGCACTCCCGGGATCAGGCCTGTCGGCCAGATCCTCATTGATGACCGTTCTGTTGGTGTCCATCGCCCTTTGGACGTCGGCCAGGTCATTGGGGGCCCCGATAACCGGACGATCACCGAGATCCCGCAGAAAGAAAGAACGGACGCTCAGGGACCCGCCTTCGACCGTCCTGAGGATCGCTCCGGCACTGTCGGTGAGCTCCGCGGCTGCCCGCGTGATTCCCGACAGGCACTGGTCCATACTGCGGCAGGCCTCGAATTTTTCCGAAACCCTCATGAGACGTGTCAGGTCATCGGTCCTTTCCTGCAAATAGCGATAGGACTGCGATCCCCTCAGCAGCGATGTGAGCAGATCGGCTATTTCCTGCGCCTTCGACCGGAGCGAAGCATCACTTATGTCGCTGCGGCAGCCGCCCAGGGAGAGGACCCCCTCTTTTCGTCCGCGGTGGATGATAGGGACTGCGACATGATCACCGCAATCGACCCCCACAGGACCGGGTGAGTCCAGCAGTTTCCCCACCGGGTCCTCCGTGAACGGGATCGTTGCTGCGAACTCATCACGGTCCTTCGGGCAGCCATTGCCGGAAACACCGACCAGGCTCAGGGGGCCGTTAGGGCGATCCCTCAGCCAGATGAAGCAGCAATCCGCCCCCATTCCGATCCTGATCAGATGGGCGGCTGAATCGACGATCTCCCGGCGGCTTCCCCGCCGGTGGAAAACGCCGACAATCTCTTTGAGAAGGTGGGACTCCAGTTTAGGACTCCATGACCTGAAAGGCTCGCGGTCTGTCGTTCGCGGCCAGTGCCTCGGAGGACAAGATCGCCCAAAATGATTTTTCTGGAACCAGGAATCTGAAACGACTTCTCTGGCCGGAACACTGAATTGTTAATTTACCACGGGGCGGATAAAGAGGGAACCCGGGCGGGGTGCAAACCGGGGTTAAAAAGATCCGGGAGGCGGGGACGGGAAGGTGATCGCTCTCAGGCCTTCTTGAGCTTTTCCTCTTCCTCCTGGAGGGTCTTGCAGTGGATACAGAGGGTCGCGACGGGCCTGGCTTCCAATCGCTTATTCTCGATATCCTCACCACACTCATCACAGATACCGAAGGAGCCGTCCTCTATTCTTTCAATAGCCTGATCGATCTTGCTGATAAGCTTTCTTTCGCGATCACGTATTCGCAGGAGAAAATTCCTGTCCGTCTCCATCGAGGCCCGATCACTGGGATCGGCAAACTGCGCTTTCTCCTCATGCATCCCATCCACGGTCTTCGTTGCCTCCTGGATCAACTCATCCCTCCAGGCCCTGAGCTTTTCGGAGAAATATTTCAACTGTTCCTTATTCATGATCGTCTGTCTTCCATGCGTAATATCCTGCCGGCATCAGACTCCATGCCAATTTGAAAAGTACTAGTTACTCTATTTACCCTGGGGTGTCCAGAAGAATATTCGACCTGATATCAGGTAGCGCAGGTCAGGAATTGGCCGGCATTCATGCGATCTCCAAAGCCGAAAGACGCCCATTCTCCGACCGGTTGCATCCGCTTTTTCTCCCCGCGGACTTGATTTGAGAACAGGGAACCTTCGAGTATCGATCAGATGATCCCCGGAGCGGCTCCAACCCCTTGTCCCCCTTCACGGGCCATCCTCACTGGTGAAGGGGGGCCGCCCTTCCCTTGTATCCCTTTTCCATATGATGTAATCTCTGGAATTCTTTAAAAAATGGGCTTAAATGGTATATCTCGAAAAGGGAGAGCCGACAGGATGAGGATCGTTGCCATATCCATCAGTGACCGCAAGGGCGTCCGAAAGGACAACGTTCCTGAAGCCGTCCTGAAACCGGATCACGGGGTGGAGAGCGACGCCCACGCCGGGCCCTGGCTCAGACAGGTCAGCCTCCTGGCCAGCGAAAGCATCCGGAAGATGGTCGAGATGGGACTGGACGTGTCTCCCGGGGATTTCGCTGAGAACATCACCACGGAAGGTATCGAACTGGTTTCGCTGCCTATTGGCCAGAAGCTGAGGTTGGGGGAAGAAAGCCTCGTGGAGGTTTCCCAGATCGGCAAGGAATGCCACGACCGTTGCGCTATCTATCACCAGGCGGGCGACTGTGTGATGCCAAAGGAGGGTATCTTCGCGAAGGTCATCCGCGGAGGGATTATCAGAACGGGCGACCCGATCACCGTTCTGGATGATGGGGGGACAGAATGAGGATCAGAGGTGGAGTCCTCACCCTGAGCGATCGCGCCTCCCGAGGCGAATATGAGGACCGGAGCGGCCCTGCCATCATGCAGGAGCTGGAAATGCTCGGCATCCAATGGACGAGGACGGAAATCCTTCCCGACGAAGAGGAGCGGATCATTTCCACGCTGGTTGATTGGTGCGACGGGGATGGTCTGGATCTGATCGTCACCACCGGAGGGACCGGGCCAGCGCCCCGTGATCGAACACCGGAGGCCACACGGGAGGTCCTGGATTTCGAGATACCCGGGATACCGGAGGCCATGCGGGCCGCCGTCCGGGACAGGGTACCCACCGCCTGCCTTACCCGAGGCATTGCCGGCGTGAGGGGCGGCACCGTTATCATCAACCTCCCCGGAAGCCCCAAGGCGGTCGCGGAGAGCGTCGAGGTCCTGCTGCCCATCCTCAAACATCTGATCGAGAAGGTCAAAGGCGATCCGGGGGAATGCTGTTCCTGAAGCAGAGCTGAGAACCGGGAGATAAGTGCTAAGGCCGGAAAGGTACACTTAGTACTTATCACTTAGAACTTGGGAACTATAAGTATCTATGAAAGGAATATTTATAACCTTCGAAGGCATCGAGGGATCCGGGAAATCGACCCTTATCGGCATCCTGTCTGGAATGCTCAACGGCATGGGCACAGACCACGTGGTGACGAGGGAACCCGGCGGGACCCCGCTGGGGAGGAAGCTTCGGGCCCTCCTCCTGGACCCGGATTCCGGTGAGCTGGCTCCCATGGGTGAGCTGCTTCTCTATGAAGCCGACAGGGCCCAACACCTCAAGGAGATTATTGAGCCGGCCCTGGATAGGAATCTGATCGTCCTGTGCGACAGGTTTTCAGACGCCACCCTTGCCTACCAGGGGTTCGGCCGCGGGCTGACGGTTGACAGTGTGCATGCCATAGACTCGAGGGTTCGTGGAGAGGTGGTACCGGATCTTACCGTTCTGCTGGATCTGCCCGTCGAAGCGGGGCTTCAGAGGGCCCGAAACCGAAACCGTGAGGAGGACAACAGGGCAGAAACCCGCATGGATGACGAGACCCTCGCCTTTCACGAAGCGGTGCGGACCGGGTATCTTGAGATCGCCTCATCGGAGCCGGGGCGGTTTCTGGTACTGGACGGTCTTCTCCGGCCGGAAGATCTGGCTTCGATGGTCCTGAATGAGATGAAAGCAAGGTTTGATGATGCTTTTTGAAAATATCGCCGGCCAGGAAAAGGCCGTACGTGTCCTCAGGCAGGCCCTGAAAAGCGGCAGACTGCCGACGGCCTACCTGTTCACCGGCCCCCCAGGCTGCGGACGGATGGCCGCGGCCCTGGCCCTCGCCGGCGCCCTCAACTGTGAAACAGGCCCTGAAATGTGCGGCTCCTGCCAATCGTGCCGCCTCCATGACAACTTTTCCCACCCGGACCTCCATGTCATCCGGCCACTGCCCGGAAAAAGGTGGATCGGTATCGACCAGATCCGGGACCACATCCTGGCGAAAGCTTATCTGAAACCGATGATGGGCAGGGTCTCTACGTTCATCGTGGACGATGCCCACTCCATGTACCCCAACGCGGCCAACGCCTTCCTCAAAACCCTCGAGGAGCCACCTGAGACGTCCCGGTTCATCCTCATCGCTCCCGGGAGGGATTCCGTCCTGCCGACAATATCCTCTCGCTGCCAGGCCCTGGCGTTCAGGCCCCTCGGCGTTGAGATCATGGTCTCCCTCCTTCAGGGACTGGGGGTTGATCAGGGTAGGGCACATCTGCTGGCGTCCATGTCCAGAGGGAGCATGGAGAAGGCTCTCGAGTATCACACAGAGGAGATTCCAGAGAAGCTGGCCAGGGAGTTCGAACCGCTATCGGCCCTGATCGACTGCGATGCCGAAACGCTTCTCAGCCTGTCACAGAGGTGGGGTAAAAACCGCCAGGAAGCCCTCCAGATTCTGGAATTCATGGCCCAATGGTATAGGGACATGATGATCCTCGCTGAGGGTGCCGGAGAGGACAAGGTCATCCACAGCTCCCAACTGCCTATTCTCAAGAGGGACTCGGAACGTCTGGGCGGCTACAACCTCTCCATGGTCCTGGAGACAATTGAGGACACGAGGCAGCATCTGGAGCAGAACGCCAACGTGCAGTTGAGCCTGGACGATATGCTGATGAAGATCAGAAACTACGGATAGCCATAGGAGACCTGACGATAGATGAGTGAAGAAACCAACGAAAACGAGATCCAAAGCACCGGGACAGAGGATGCCGCCATCCGGACTGTGAGGATATTCCTTCCCAGACAGAACCGGGAATCCCATTTCCATGCCGGCGAGCACTCGCTGAAACCCGGTGATCAGGTAGTGGTCGAAACAGAGCACGGCAAGGCCATTGGAGTGGTGTCGTCGCTTCCAGCCGAAACACCCTGCCTGGGCTGTCAACGGTCCCGCGTCCTGAGAAAGGCCTCACCGGAAGAGATCCAGCGCGACGAGGAGAGCCGCGACCTCGAGGACAAGGCCTTCATCTCCTGTCGCAAGATCATAGAGGAATGGGAACTTCCCATGAGGCTGATCAAGGTCGAATACCTCTTCGACCGCACCAAAGCCATCTTCTATTTCACAGCCGAAAAGAGGGTGGATTTCAGGGAGCTGGTCAGGACCCTGGCCCGGGAATTTCAGGTCCGGATCGAGATGCGCCAGATAGGGATACGCGACGAGGCGAAATTGACCGGAGGTATCGGGCCATGCGGCATGGCTTTTTGCTGCTGTACCTTCCTGAAGGAATTCGCCCCCATCTCGGTCAAAATGGCCAAAGAGCAAAACGTCATCCTGAACCCGAACAAGATCTCGGGGGGATGCGGGAGACTTCTCTGCTGCCTGAACTACGAATACGACCAGTACAGGGAACAGATGAAGGGCCTGCCGAAGGTGGGGAAAAGGGTGACCCTGCCGGAGGGAGTTGGAAAGATCCGGACCATCGATTTCTTCGGCAGGACAGTCACCGTTGACATACCCGGGCAGGACCCATTGATCATCGGACTGGATGAATTCAGGGAGAAGATCAAATGAGCCAGGACACCTTTTACGTTACCACTCCGATCTATTACGTCAACGATGTCCCTCACATCGGCCATGTCTATACCACGGTGGCCGCCGACGTCATCTCCCGCTACATGCGCTCCTGCGGAAAATCGGTGATGTTCCTGACCGGTACGGACGAACATGGCCAGAAGGTGGAACAGGCCGCCCGTGAGAGGGGCCTCTCCCCTCAGGAGCACTGCGACGAGATGGTGGTCCGTTTCCAGCATCTCTGGCGGCGTTTCAGCATCTCCAATGACGATTTCATCAGGACGACCGAGGATCGCCATATCGCCGTTGTCCAGCACTTCCTCCAGAAACTCCGCGACAGCGGCGATATCTACAAAAGCACCTACAGCGGCTGGTACTGCGTCCCAGACGAGAGGTTCTGGACCGAGAAGGATCTGACGGACGGGAACTGCCCCGACTGCGGCAGGGAAGTGAACCAGATCGAGGAGAGCAACTACTTCTTCCGGATGGGAAAATATCAGGAGTGGCTCCTGAAACACATCGAGGACAACCCCGATTTCATCCGGCCGGAGTCGAGGCGCAACGAGATGCTCGGATTCCTCCGCAAGCCCCTCGAGGACCTGTGCATCAGCCGGCCCAAGAGCCGCCTGCACTGGGGGGTGGAGATCCCCTTCGATACCGACTACGTGACCTATGTGTGGTTCGACGCGTTGATCAACTACGTCACGGCCCCGGGTTTCACCACCGACGATGAACGTTACCGGTCTTTCTGGAGGAATTCTACCCACCTGATCGGCAAGGACATCCTCACCACCCACACCATCTACTGGCCGACAATGCTGAAAGCGATCGGGGAGGATGCCCCCACCCGTGTCTTCGCCCATGGATGGTGGACGGTGGAGGGCCGGAAAATGTCCAAATCCCTCCGGAACGTGGTGGAGCCGAACCTCCTGGTGGACGAGTACGGCGCCGACAGCATCCGCTACTTCATCCTCCGGGAAGTCCCCTTCGGCCTGGACGGTGATTTCTCCCATGCCGCCCTGGTGGGAAGGATCAATTCCGACCTGGCAAACGACCTGGGAAACCTCCTGCAGCGTTCCCTGGGAATGCTGGAAAAATACAGGAACGGCATTATCCCCGCCTCGCCTGACGGCGGGAACCTGGGTGACCTCACCCGGGATCTCATGGACCGTGCAACCCTGGTCACCGAGGAGTTGGACAGCCATATGAAGGAGCTGGCTTTTGACCGCGCCCTGAAAACCGTCTGGGGCTTCGTCGGAGCGTCCAATAAATATATCGACTCGGCTGCCCCTTGGACCCTCGCCAAGGAGGGCAAGGACAGCAAGCTCGACGTGGTGATGTACACTCTTTTCGAGGCTATCCGCCAGGTGGCGGTAATGATCACTCCCTTTATGCCTGAGACCGGACAGAAGATGTTCCGGCAACTGGGTATTGCGGGAAAGAAGGAACTGCAGAAGATCACGTCCCTGGAACAGTGGGGAGGTCTGCCCGGTGGAACGAGATCCTTTCGAGGGCCGGCTCTGTTTCCCCGTATCGAAGAAATTCCAGATATCGTCACAGATGTCGACGGTCAGGATGAAAGCGCTGAGGGAGAAAGGGAAGCCATGGCACAGGAAGACAGAACAGGAACGGCAGCAGGCAGGGACAACTCCAGCGAGGACAATCTGATCGGCATCGATGAATTCGCCAGGGTGGAGCTCGTCGCCGGCAGGGTCCTCGAGGCAGAGAGGGTCCCTAAATCCAAAAAGCTCGTGCGGCTGATCGTGGATACGGGTGAGCAGCGTCAGCTGGTAGCCGGTATCGCCGAATACTACGAGCCGGAGGATCTGGTGGGGAAGATGATCGCTGTGGTGGCCAACCTGAGACCAGCCAAGCTCATGGGCGTTGAATCGAGGGGCATGCTTCTGGCGGCCCACGGCAGGGACGGCCTCTCCCTGGTCTCCTTCGAGGGGGACGTGAAGCCGGGGACACGGATCAAGTAACGGGTAACGGAGTATCGGAGTGACGGAATATCGGGGTATTAGGTGTCTTCGATTCACCGTCATCCCGACACCCCCCCACAGGAATTTCATGCGGGAACAAAACCGTATCATCAGGTGGACCAATCTTGCCGAGAGGTTCAAGATCACCCTTCCGGTAAACTTTTTCTATCTGGCAGAACGGGAGGATGAGCGTCCACCCAAGTGGAAATTTCTCACACCCGCTGAGGCGCTGGACCTCAAGGTCGAACTGGATTCCAGATTCAACTACCCCGATCGCCAATGGAACGGTATCCCCTTTGCCGTGTCCAACATTTCAGAGGACATTGTCTGTTTCGACCTGTCCACACCCCTCGGCGAGGAGGCCATGGTCCTGCCCATCCGGGACTGGCACGGCCCGAGGTGGGAATATTGGGGTGACAGGAAGACCTTTGCCCAGTGGTTGGCCTCAGACACGAAAGGACGACTGACCTGATGTCCGACATGACCCTCATCGATTCCCACGCCCATCTGGAGATGAGGCAGTTCTCCAAAGATCTGGAACGGGTGCTGGAGCGGGCCCATGCCGCCGGTGTGATCCACATCGTCACCGTCGGTTCTACGCTGGCCGAGAGCCGCCGGGCCTTGAAGATCGCTCACCGCTATCCCGAAGTCTCGGCCGTTGTGGGCATCCATCCCCACGACGCCGTGGACGCAGACGATCTGGCCATGGAGGAACTGGGGAAACTGGCCCGTCGCAACCGGGTCGTGGCTGTCGGTGAGACAGGTCTGGATTTCTTCCGCGACCGCTCCCCCCGCAATCTTCAGGAGGATTCCTTCCGGCGGCATATCCGCCTGGCTCAGGAGACAGAACTCCCGCTGGTGGTCCATGTCCGGGACGCCTATCCACGGGCCCTGGAGATCCTGAGAGAGGAGGGGCTCCCCGATCAGGGAGGGGTGGTCCACTGCTTTTCCGGGTCGGCGGATGATGCCCGGGCTTTCCTGAAATTTGGCCTGTATCTGTCATTCACCGGGACGGTGACCTATCAGGGACGACGGAACCGGGAATGGTCCGAGGAAGTCCTCAACACGGTGCCCCTTGAGAGAGTGATGATCGAGACCGACTGTCCCTACCTCTCTCCCCATCCTTACCGGGGAAAAAGAAACGAACCGGCCTTCGTATCCCTGGTCGCTGAGAGGATCGCCGAGATCAAGGAGCTTTCGGCAGCGGATGTGGCCCGTGTCACAGCCATGAACGCGATTCAATTTTTCGATCTTCCTGTTTCCCTCAATGGCAACCGGGCAGTCTACACCATCCGGGATTCGGTTTACCTGAACGTCACCGGTAAATGCACCAGCGCCTGCACCTTCTGCCAGCGGACCGCCAACCCCATCGTCAAGGGACACGACCTGAGGCTGGAAAAGGATCCATCCGTGGAGGAGATGATGTCCGCCCTGGAGGAGGAGGGGTGGGAAAAGCGGTCGGAGGTGGTGTTCTGCGGCTATGGTGAGCCAACCATACGTCTGGATGAGATCCTTGAAGTGGCAAGGCGGCTTAAAAGCAGGGGCTGCCGCAATATCCGTCTGAACACCAACGGCCTGGGCAACCTCTACCACAAGAGGGACATCTCGTCGGACCTGGCCGGTCTTATCGATGTGGCTTCCGTGAGCCTGAACGCCCAGGACTCAGAGACCTTCATGGAGCTCTGCCGGCCGACTTTCGGCGAAAAATCCTATTCATCCCTGATCGACTTTTCCCGAAAATGCCTTGCAGCCGGCATCGAGGTCTCCCTGACGGTGGTGGATCATCCCAAAGTGGATATTCAGGCCTGTCGGAAGATCGCCGAGGGGATGGGGGCGGATTTCCGGGTGAGGTCACTGAATGAAGTCGGCTGAGGAACCGATAAAGGGAGTCAGGAGAAGGTTGTCTGGAGAGTGGAGGAAGAAGGAGAGTGGACAAAGCCATCCCGGGAAAAAAGTTTTACCGCAGCGCGACCTCTTTCAGGCCGCTCCGCTGAGTGCCGCGGAGGAAAGCCAAATTTCAATATGATCGATCCCATCAGAGCTATCGCCTGGCTTCGGGATCATCCTTCCGTCATGGGGTGGATCGCCGTCGGCAGTGCCCTCACGGCTGTGCTCTACACCCTTATCATAGTGATCGCCATCACCAGGATGGACCCCGAATACTTTGCCTCCCATCAGCCCACACCCGGAACGTGGAGGGATCGTCATTCCGCGATTCGATTCCTGGTCAGAGGACTCAAGGGCCTTCTGGGAATCGGACTTCTCCTGTCGGGAATTGCCATGCTGGTTTTGCCCGGCCAGGGGCTCCTTACCATCCTCGTCGCCATCAGCCTGCTGGAGTTCCCGGGAAAAAGGAGATTGGAGCTCACCCTGGTCCGCCGCCGGAGCATCCTGGGAACCCTGAACTGGATCCGAAACAAAGCGGGGAGGAAGGCGCTTGTGGCGCCGGGGAAATCAGAGGATCAGTAAATATCTGGAATCGGGAACTCCCCCTCTCCCCCGCAACACCGGCAGCCCGATGCCCCGTTACTCCGAGTTAACCCTCCCCCTCTGCCTCTTCAACTCCCCCTTTCTCCTTTTCTCCGCCAGCTCCCGTTCACGCACGGCCCTCGACTTCCTCGTCGGCCTCCGTGGCTTGCGTTTTTTTTCTCTCTCCTCCAGTTTCCCCGCCAGACGTTCCAGGGCATCCTGGAGATTACGGTGCTGGGACCGATGGGATTGACCCACCACGATGATCCCGGTGGGCAGGTGTTTGAGCCGTACCGCCGACTCGGTGACGTTCCGGTGCTGGCCCCCCGGACCGGAGGAACGGAAGGTGGTGATCTCGCACTGTTTCTTTAGCTGGTCGAGGTCAGCGGCCATGGGTCAAGAATACAGGAGACTGAAGAAAGTTCAAAAACTTTACCACAGAGAGCCCAGAGATAGTCGATCTTCCTCTGGGACCACAGAGATATAGCATTGTCAAATGAGGAATTGAGTAAAACCCCCTCTCAGGCAAAAGCACAGCCTTCATTACGTATTTTCTCAACTCCCCTGATTCATTGACTGACCCGTTACTCACACTGGTTCGGATCATGGTGAACCACACGACAGGCTCATGGCAGGCAGAGGTGAAATTATGGATCTAACATCTATTGTCTGGAATCCAGACCCTAGAGCCCATTTTATCCCTCTCTGTCCCCTGTCTGTCCCCGGCAAAGCCGAAGGGTGGCCATCGATGAACCCTCTGTGCTCTCTGTGGTTCAGCTATTCTAAAATGAATATTGACTTTAATTAATACATTCTTATTTTACGTTATGGTGTTTAAGGTTTCTTCCTCATCTCCTTTGTAAAGGGGTGCAGATCTCATGAAAAAGACCCTTCTCCTCGTCATCCCCCTCCTCCTGTTCGGCGGGTTCATCGGATACTCGCTCATCTCCACGTCCACCCCGGACACCGGTGGCATTCAGTACGTCGACGCCGAAACCTTCCGGGACTGGCTGCTGTACAAAAAAGCCATCGTGGTTGACGTTCAGACCTATGACGGATACCTGAAGATGCACTTCCCCGGATCCCTCACCACTCATGCCTATCCTGTCACCTCTCCCTCTCAGGTCAAACAGGTGGAGGCCATTATTCCGACTCTGATGGCGTCCAACAAGCCGGTGGTTCTGGTCTGCTTCGGCGGTATCACCGGGGCTCCCAACGCCCGGAATCTCCTGGTGTCCAGAGGGGTGCCCAACAGGCGGCTCTACGTTCTAAAGGGCGGCTCCTTGGGATTCCCGTATAAGGATATGATGGTTTCGGGGGGAAGGGATAGGATGGGAGGATTGGGTCCTCTGGAGCATTTGACCATTGGAACATTAGAGCAGCAGAACATAAGAGCGGCAGAACATAAGAACAATAGAGCATTGTACCACTGGAGCGGCGGAGGGGTCCTTTGACCTCTAATGTCTAATCTCTAATCTCTCTTTTCCAATTTTTCGTTCTCCAGTCCTGTTGCCTGGTCCCTGTTCCCTTTTTCTGATATAAATTCGCCCCATGTCCGATTCAGTCGATCATTTCCTCGACCGGTGCTCCGCATGCGGTCAATGTTCCACGGTCTGCCCGTTTCTTGAGGAACACGGGGAGCCCAGCGACATCATCGCCAACCGGTCCCAACTGGCCTTCCTATGCACGAACTGCACCGGCTGCGACCAGCGATGCCCCCTGGACCTCTCCCCGTCCACCGCTCTGTTCGCCACCAAAGAGCGACTCATTAGGGAAGGAAAGGTCCCGGCCCGGGCATCATCCGCCCTCCAGGGGGCGAGGAGATTCGCCGAGAGAGGCCACTACGATCCCTTCATCCGGTACGATCGAGAGCGGACCGCCTTCTGGCCGGGGTGTTCGCTGGCGGGCACCAGTCCCGAGGTCACCGAGGGCACGAGGGATCTTCTCTCGGAGGTCCTCGGAGAGAAGGTTGGACTGATCCTGGACTGCTGCTACGATCCCCTTTACCAGATGGGAGACACCAACCAGGTTCAGGAGGCCTCCGTCAGGATCCGTCAGCGCCTGGAGAACTCCGGCATCGATCGTCTCGTCGTTGGCTGCGCCAACTGTAAAAAGGTCTTCAACCGGTATCCTGTCGGGATCACTGTTGAATATGTTCTGGAGACCCTCCCTGAGGATATCCTGAGCGATGTGCCGGCAGGTGACCTTTATCTGCACTACCCCTGCCCCTTCTACCACGTTGATGGGATTCGGGACAAATCGAAAGCCGCCATCGCAAACGTCCTCGAGGAGGTCGACGACCAGAGGATCCCTGCGTGCTGCGGGCTGGGGGGAAGCCTCAATAACCAGGATAAGGAATTGGCTGACAGGTTCACCGAACGGGTGACCATGGAGGCCTACGGCGCCTATATCGTCACCGCCTGCATGGGATGCGTGAACACCTTTTTGAAGAAGGGCAAGGAGACTCACCACATCCTGGAACTGCTCACCGGGGGCCGGCCTCAGAAGAAGGCTGTGCCGACACTGGAAAAGTGGGCCAACCGGCTGATGCTGGCCAAGGGGAAAAGAAAAAAGGGAAAGTGGAAAGTGGAAAGTGGAAAGGCAAAATAGACGGGCCACCTCCCTCGGCCCGGGGATCGCCCCGCATCC
Source organism: bacterium (assembly GCA_041559575.1). GTDB lineage: Bacteria > BMS3Abin14 > BMS3Abin14 > BMS3Abin14 > BMS3Abin14. The sequence continues at coordinate 1,107 of JBFFDD010000019.1, read as the reverse complement.
CTCCCCCCTTCACCTGACGTTATCCGTTAATCCACTGAATCCGGATTCCACACCGCGGCCCCATTGACCGTCTCCAGGGGCCGGAAGACCAGACAGACAATCATCCCGGCGAGAGGGTGGCGCCCCCGGTGAAGCCGGCCGCGAATTGCAGCACAGAGGTCAAACGATCAGAGGGCTACGCTGATGACGGGGAATCCTTTTCGTGCTCCTCACACCTGCACGTCCTGATACCGAGGAGCTGGTATGGAGGACAATATCCGACGGCGGCCGTCCCGAGAAGCATCACGGCGAACACACCCAAAATGACGGCCAGGATGCCTCCCACCTGGGCGGAAAAGATCAGGTATCCCAGGACGATCCCGACCGCAGCCCTTAAAACCCTGTCAACGGTTCCCATATTGTGTTTCATTGCGAGCTCCTTGGTCTAGAACTGAGTCCAGAGAACTGAGAGCGGAAAAAAAACGTTCTTTCGGTGCCCGAAAATCACTTTTCTTGCCTGGCTGTTCGTTCCGGCTCACCCACCGTGTAACCGACATCGTTGAGCGCCCGGATGATCCTGTCCAGATCCAGGGTCTCCGATTCGAATTGAACGGTTACCGTGTGTTCGGACGCGCTCGCCTCGACAATCGTCACCCCGTCAAGCTTTTCGACGGCCCGCCGGGCCCTCGCAGCCGTGCTGCCTCACACCACCCCAGGGACGGGAAGAATGCAGGAAAGAGGCTCAGCAATGACCATCCCTGCGGTCGGCAGGTATACCGTCGCCACAGCCGGTACGGATCTCATATCATACCCCCTTGAATAAACCGGTTTGGATAGGTCTGAGGTGCTATCCCGATTCCCCGTTCTAAAGCCCTGGTGAGCTTTGCGAGGCAACCCATTTCCTCTCGCCCGTTCGTCACGCGTGTGGCCTGACTCACTCAAGACGCTAAGCCGCCAAAGAACCTGAAAAATATAACATCCAAACGAATTTAAAGTTTCTATCCCCTTTGCGAGCTTTGCGGCTTGGGGAGAGAAAACCTTTGACATTGAAAATGCCCTTGACTCAGAGGAGATTATACCCGATAGGGTCATCGGTTGTCAGGGAGTGATGGAAAGACGCCTGAACTC
>JBFFDD010000018.1:0-24721 GCA_041559575.1 bacterium | reverse complement strand
CTCGGCGTTGGCCGCAACCAGATCGATATTATACTGGTCCACTAAGCCGTCGAGAAGATCACGGACCGCCGTTCTTCCCGGTTTGCCGACGACGTCGCCGATAAACAGAATGGTGACTGTCGATTCGGGTGTTTTAATGCTCAATGGAACCTCGTTTCTAAATCATTGGTGATTGGAGATAGAGATTCGAACGTTTGAATATTGGAAATTAGATATTTGAAATTGGAAACTGGGACCAGCAAAGATTAATAATCCAATGGTCGAATGATCCAATCTCTAATGTCTTATTTCTATTCTCCAATCTCCAATGATCTGAACCTTCCGGTTCAGATCATTTTGCGTAATCCACCGCCCTCGTCTCCCTGATGACGGTAACCTTGATCTGACCCGGATAGCTCAGTTCTTCCTCAATGTTCCGGGCGATATCCCGGGCGACCACGGAGGCCTGCTCATCGGTGATCTCATCCGATTCGACCAGAATTCGAACCTCGCGGCCAGCCTGGATAGCGTAACTCTTATCGACCCCCTTGACGGAACTGGCGATCTTCTCCAGGTCCTCAAGCCTCCTGATATAGGTTTCAAGCATTTCCCTTCTGGCCCCAGGCCGGGCAGCTGAAAGGGCATCAGCCGCCTGCACCAGAATCGCCTCCACCGAACCGGCCTTCACCTCGTCATGGTGCGATGCCAGTGCGTTGACCACCTTCTGTGACTCACCGTATTTTTTGGCAAGCTCCGCACCGATCAGGGCGTGGGAACCCTCCACCTCGTGGTCCACCGCCTTTCCCACATCGTGAAGGAAACCGATCCTTTTCGCGTCCTTGATGTTAAGCCCCAGTTCGCCGGCCATGCTGCCGCACAGGAAAGCCACTTCCAGGGAATGATTCAATACGTTCTGTGCATAACTGGTCCTGTATTTGAGTTTGCCCATAAGCCGGATGAGTTCCGGATGGATACCATGCACTCCGATATCGAAGGCGGCCTTCTCGCCTTCCTCCTTGATAGTGGCCTCCATCTCCGCGGAGACCTTCTTGACCACCTCCTCGATCCTCGCCGGATGGATTCTGCCATCCACAACCAATCGCTCGAGGGCGATCCTGGCGATCTCCCGGCGGATGGGATCGAAAACCGAGAGGACAACCGCTTCGGGGGTATCGTCGACGATCAGATCAACGCCCGTGGCGCTTTCGAAGGATCTGATATTCCGCCCCTCCCGTCCGATAATGCGCCCTTTCATCTCATCGCTGGGAAGATTGACCACTGTGACGGCCTTTTCGGCAATGTAATCACCCGAATATCTCTGAACAGCCAGGGAGATGATCTCTCTGGCCTTTTTGTCGGCTGTTTCCCGGGTATCCTCCTCAATTTTCTTGATCGTCTTGGCGGCGTCAAAGCGGGCCTCTTCGATCATTAAGGATTTCAGCTCCTCCTTGGCCTGTTCCGCAGACATCCCGGATATGGTCTCCAGCTTCTGGCGCTGGCTTTCGAGGAGGGCGCTGTACTCCTTCTCTCTCTCTGACAGGGCCTTCTGCTGACCGGCAACAGATTTCTCCCTTTGGACGAGCTCCTGGTCCTTTTTGTCGAGGGTCTCGAATTTTCTGTCCAGATTCTCCTCCCTCTGCTGAAGCCGTTTCTCCATCTTCTGAAATTCCCGCTTTTCCTCTTTCGTCTCCTCCTCAAAACGGGTCCTTGACTGATAGAGGATCTCCTTGGCCTCGATCTCGGCCTCCTTGCGGAGACTATCCGCCTCTTTCCTCGCCTCCTCGACAATCGTTCCCGCCTTCACCCGTCCCGTCTTCAGGGTTATGGCCTGCACAACCACGCGGACGATATACCCGGCAGCGATGCCCCCGGCGACCAGAGCGACAATCGATATGATGTTATTATCCATTACCATGATCGTGTACCCTCCTCTTATAATGAAACTGATCGGACAGGACCTGGCTCGGTGTGACCACGCGGTGCACCGGGACATCGTGACCATCCACGGGCAGTGAGCTCATTACCTGGAAATCGTAGGCGAGCCCGATCAGAGTAGCTTCCGGTGAGGACAGCGAAAGGAGTCGGTCGTAATATCCTCCCCCCATCCCGATTCTGTGACAGGATCTGTCGAACGCCAGACCCGGCACGAGAAACAGTTCGATATCGTCGATTGAAAGGGTCCGTTCGGAGACCAGCTTCGGTTGGGGAACAACACGATTCTCCATCTCCAGGTCCCCTGGCTCATATATCCTGGCCACCTGCAGTCCGGACCCCTGCTTCCAACCCTCCCAATCCGGGACGGCGACGACCCTGCCTGTTTCCAGCAGTTCCGACATGATATGGGCCGTTGCCACCTCCTTTCCCACCGAGGCGTAGGCACAGACCGCGCCAGCGCTGTGGATCTCAGAAAGCGACAGGACCCTCGTGGCCACGGCCCGGCTTTCGAGGGCAACCTCCTCAGGAGACAGGCCCTGACGAAGGGCCTTCATCCTCTCCCTGACCTTCATTTTTTCCTGGGATATATTATCGGACAAAAAAAACCTCACCTGGCTCCGGAAAGCGTTTTACTTGCACCGAACCGGCGAGGTCCAAAAAGGGACCAGTTCTCAACTTGAAGGAGGCTTCGTAGCCTCGAACACCCCGCGGGGTTTAAAATCTGCATTCCCACCGCGGGAGAAGCAGAAACAGTAATGGCAAACCAGTGTTCAGTCTTATCTCACAGGACCTGAAACGATCCTTTTTACTTCATGACGCGCTCTGGTGAGATCTTCAAGTTTTATATCGAACTGGACTCATCGGCCTTCTCAGCCGGTCCAGATATCCTCAGGCCCCCGCCCGTTGCCGTGGTCAAGTTCAGCTTTTGAACCTGGCTGACCAGGTGGGTCCCCAATGGGGCACTTTAGGCTTTTCGCTCTGGGGCGAACCTGCTCACCATGCCCTCGAAAGGGGTCCCTTACTCCGAGTGTTGGCTCAAAAGTAACAGGCCTCCACGAGCAGAGCAGGGGTACCTATTATACTATCAGATTAGCCCTCTGCCATCAAGACCAACCGAGTGGGTAAACCGGGTCCCCTCGTTCGGCTCTTTTCAGGAGGCGGGGTCGATCGCTTTCCTGATCTTGCCGGTCACCTGTCTCATGCGTTTCTTGAGTTCCTCGGATTCATTGGACAGGGAGAAGAGCTCATCAGCTATATTCAAAGATGCCAGGATGGCTATTCTGGAGGTGGAAACCGTATCGGTCATCTGGGAGATCTCCCGCATTTTCCGATCGACGAACTCTGCCACCATCCGAACGTACTCGGGATCCTTGTCTCCACTGACCGTGTAGACCTTACCATATATTTCCACATCAACCCTGCCCGGCAACGTGTCCTCCCTTTTTTCCCGCAATGACCCTATCAGGGAGCAGGGTCAATACAGGGATGTAAGCCTCTTGATGGCCCTCCTTATTAGTTCGGCGGCCTCGTCAGTATCAGATCCGGTGTCGGAGGGATCAGTTACCTTCCTCCTGTCGCGGGCGGAAGGGACCTGCTCCTCCCCGGCGTCGGAGGCCCTCTCAAGACGCCCGAGAAGTCCATCCACAGCCTCCTCGAGCTCTTCCAGTACCCTTGTCAGTTCGCCTAAACTCATAACGGATCAAGACAAAATATAGATAGTTCAAGGGGTTCTGTCAAGGTAACTCAAGTAACTCTTTAAGAAAGGGTGAGGGTAAAGATCTTAGGTTTGAGGTTTGAGGTTTGAAGTTTGAGGAATGAAAAGCCGTTCTCAGTTCTCAGTTATCAGTTCTCAGTTCTCAGTTCTCAGTTCAAGGCTGGCAGATCCCTTATACGATTGTAACTTCAAACCTCAAACTTCAAACCGGGTACCTAACGAACCACAAACCCCTTGATACTCATCTTGGTGTCCAGAACTGCAAGGACCTCGTTAGCCTCACGGGGACCTGTGTAGGGCCCCAACCGGACCCGGTACCACGTGCCTCTCGGTCCCAGGTCGGCCTCCAGAACAACTCCCTTAAAACCGTCCTTCGTCAGTCCGGCAAGCAGTTCCTCGGCCCTCTCGCGGGTTCGATAGGATCCCACCTGGACCATGACACCGCCGCCCTGAAGGGAGGGGGTAACCGGTGAGGGTTTCGGCGCGGTTCTGACGGCAGGGTCGACTTCACTCTGATTCCGTTGCCGGCGGGCCTTGCCTTTCTCGGCCCCCGGTGTGGTGGTTCCCCTTGGCCTAACTTCGGTCAATTCGGAGTAAAAGGTCATGGTCGGTTTCCGACCGAATCCGCTCCCGCTCTTCAGGGGACTCTGTGAATCATCGGACCTCTCCTGTCCGGCTTGACTACCCCCCTCGACCGTAGATCCAATGGGGACATCCTCTGACCTCATAGCCCTGTGATAGCCCAGCAAATACGCTCCGCCGATGAGAAGCACAACAAGGGCGACCGCGGCGCTGAACTGCCGTGGAGAGAGACGGACCAGTTCCCTCGGCTGGACCTTCTTACTTCCCTTTGCCATCTACATCCTCTCCGGAGCTGATACTCCCAGGAGGGAAAGTGCCTTCGCCACCGCCGTTTTCACTGCCACCATAAGGGCCAACCGGGCCTCCGAAAGCTCCTTATCATCGACAAGGACCCTGTGATGGTAATAGTAGTTATGTAAAGTGGTAGCGATCTCCCGGAGAAAGATCGTCAGCCGGTGGGGCTCCATTGCGAGGGCAGCTCCCTCGATGACATCGGGGAGGGCGGCCAGATGCCTGATCAGTTCACGTTCCTCGGGAAGGATCAACCTCGATATACCGGTGTTTTCGGAATCCGGAACACCAAAACCCTGCTGCCTGGCGTTCCTGATTATGCTGCATATCCTCGCGTGGGCGTACTGTACATAGTAGACGGGGTTATCGGTGCTCTTCTCCTTGGCCAGATCCAGGTCAAAATCGAGTTTGCTGTCCGCTTTGCGGGTCAGGAAAATAAACCTGGCAGCATCCCTTCCCACCTCCTCACGCACCTCCCGCAGGGTCACAAACTCGCCGGCCCTGGTGGACATAGCCACCGGCTTTCCATGCCTCTGCAGGTTGACCAGCTGAACGAGAAGAACGTCAAGGTCCTCTCGGTCACGACCCAGTGCCATGACCCCTGCCTTCATTCTGGCAATATACCCGTGGTGATCGGCGCCCCAGATGTTGATAACCCGGCTGAATCCCCGGCCATACTTGTTTCGGTGGTAGGCGACATCGGAGGCGAAGTAGGTCAGAGCCCCATCGGCCTTGATCACTACCCTGTCCTTGTCATCATCCATGGCCGAGGTTCTGAACCACAGGGCACCGTCCTGGCGGTAGAGGTGACCCGACCGTTGGAGCTCATCGAGGGTCTGGCTGATCTCGTCCTTTTCGAGGAGGGTCCGCTCCGAGAACCACCGGTCGAAGGTAACGCCGAACTCCTCCAGGTCATTTCTGATGTCCTCGAGGGTAAGATCGGCCGCGTAACGGGCGATCTCCTCTATCGCCGCTTCAGGGTCCTCACCGAGATATTTATCTCCCACTTCGTCTCGAAGGCCACGGGCTATCCTGACGATATAATCTCCCCGGTACCCGTCCTCAGGGAATTCTGTTTCGGAACCGCAGAGTTCCAGGTAACGGGCATACACCGATCTACCCAGAGTCTGTATCTGGTTCCCGGCGTCGTTGATGTAATATTCACGCTGCACATCGAAACCGGCCGCATCCAGCACGTTGGCCAGGGCATCTCCCATCGCCGCTCCCCGCCCGTGGCCGACGTGCAGCGGGCCGGTCGGATTGGCACTGACGAACTCCACCTGGATCTTGCGGCCCCGGCCCAGAGTGCCGTTGGCATAATTTCCACCCTCAACAAGAACCGCTTTTAACACCCTCTCCCAGAAAAAACCTTTCATGGTCAGGTTGATGAACCCGGGCCCGGCAACTTCAGCTCTTTCAATGTCCTTCTGTCCGTCGACATCGAGGATCTCCCGAGCGATGACCTCAGCCAGCTTTCTGGGACTGGTTTTTTCCCCCGAGGCCAGGACCATGGCGACATTGGTGGCGTAATCGCCGAACCGCCGGTCCCTGGTAATCTCGATAATGGGCGTAGGAAACTCGCCTCCCCGAAGGTGGCCTTTGGTTTGGGCGCAGGTCAGAGCTTTCAGTAAAATCTCAGTCAGTGAGCTTCTCAATCCGTTCCTCCATTTGTTTGACCACTAACATCGGGTTGCCCTTAAGAAGTCTGGCCTTATCCGCTCCGCCAACCCATCTTCCGATGTCATCCAGTCCCTTTTCAATGTAAACCGCCTGATGGGCATGGTGGATATCGGTGGCCAGGGCCCAATAGAGACCATCGTCGAGAACCCTCCTGCTGTTTGCTCTGATTTTCCTGCCGTACATCTCCCCGAAGCTGCCGATGTTACCCAGGAACAGGACACCGGCGCTGCGCAAGGACCTCAGTCCATTCAGGTCCCGGCACAGATAATCGTTTCGCTCCGGATGGACCATCACCACTTTCACACCCGCTGTAAGAAGGGGCCCAATCAGGTCTGGAATGTCGAATGGGCTGCGGTAGAAACCGGGATCGACCAGGACGAAACCGGATTCATGGGGTCGCCCCTGAACCCGTTCGACAATGTCTCCGTCAAGGTCATACTCCATTCCGGGAAACAGCCTCAGATCAATACCTCCACCCCTGGCCCTTTCGGTAAGGTCGCGGACGCCATTGATAACCAGTTCCGCGTCAAGGCCGTTCCAGGAGAGCCAACGGTGATGAGGCGTGGCGAAAAGATGGGTGAATCCCAATCCCGACAGGACCCTCAAGATATCGAGGGCTTCATCCATGTCCCTGGGCCCGTCATCAACCTCAGGAATTATGTGACAGTGAAGATCGATCAATATCCATCCCCCGTTTCCAGCAAGACCCTACCACCGCCATTGCCCCTTTTCAAGGTACCCCGGGCATCGGCGAGAAAAAGCCCGGCCGTCTCATGCCAAGAGACGCCGGGCATATGACCCGTGGAGCGGGCAACGGGAGTCGAACCCGCGACTTTCAGCTTGGGAAGCTGACACTCTACCAACTGAGTTATGCCCGCGTGTAAAAAAATATTAATTCAACTTGTAACCTTTGTAAAGCGGGGAACCTGTTTTGCGCGAGGAGACGACAGGGCGGTAGGGCGACTGGGCGAGGTTACGACCTTTCGATGATGCGAATGAGCCGATTCTTCGTTGAATCGGTTAGTCGATCAGTCGTAAATTCGAGCGTATCAGGTCTCAGTTTCCAGGTCTCAGCTCATCGTTCTGACCACTGATCAACTATACATCTTCCTTGAAGGTCTCCTTGAAAAACGCATCAAACTCATCATCCGCATCCTCGGTGCCGCCGACCTCAGGTTCGGGCTGGGAGGTCCCTGCTTCAGTCACATGATCCTGAAAGGAATCAGCTGTCTGGGCATGGGGTTGGCCGGAATCGACATGCAGTTCGGCTGCCGGGGGGCTATCCTCCTCAGGCAAGAGAAGGGCCTTATCGGGGACCCATTCGGTCGGAACATCAATTGACGGGATGTCCATGCTGATCTCTGTGAGCGCTTCGAACCCCAGGTCGAAGGCCATCTCCTGGACGATGTCGCGGTCGATCACGCGCTTTCTCAACAGAAATCCCTGGAACAGGGCGTTGTCACACAGGACATTTATCTTCCGGGGGAAACCTCCGGAGAAACGATAGACGTCCTTGAGAGCCTCGCCGGTGAAGATCTCCTCCCTGAGGCCCGCCACGGACAACCTGTGTTTGACATAGGCACTGGTAGCTTCCTCGGTGAGGGTGGACAATCTTATCTTCATGGCGACCCTCTGCAGAAGCGGGGGGTCAAGATGAAGATTCTGCTCTATTTCCGGTAATCCGAAGAAGATGAAGGTGATGAGCTTATGGGCCGTAACCTCGAGGTTGAGAAGTCCCCTGAACTCCTCCATGAGATCCCTGGAATTGAGCATCTGGGCCTCATCAATGAGAACCACGGCCCGCCTTCCTGTTTCATGGAGGTGCAGTAGCCGACGGTACAGCTGGCCGATGATCTGGATCTTATCGTGCGCCGGCCGTTCGACCCCCAGTTGACTGGCGACCTTCCGTAGCAGCCATTCCGGCGAGATCTCCGAGTGCAGGATGATCAGAAGGGCCGACTCGTATATCTCATCTGGAAGGCTTTCGAGGATCTTTCTGGCAAGGGTGGTCTTGCCGGTTCCAATGTCCCCGACAACGACCGACAGACCCTTCATGGTCTCGGCGGAATACATGATGCGTGTCAGAGCCCTGGCGTGCTGAGCGCTGTTGTAATAGAACCGCTCATTGGGTGCGTTACTGAAGGGTTCAGCCTGAAGTCTGAAGAAATCTAGATAGCTCAAGGACTCTCCCTTTACAGATAGGAAACCCTGTCTTTTTTGGTTTTCGGTGGGGGATCTTTATCCTCATCCGAGGAGCCCTCCCGGGTCTCCCGGGAAATATCCTCGACCTCCTTGATGAGATCGGACAGCATGTGGTCCAGGCTGTCCTCCTCGACGGGCGAAGGAGCTGAGGCCTCCTGTGTGCCTTCCATAAGACCCTGGATCCTCTCGATCGCCTCCTCGAGACCCTCTATGGAACTGTCCATACCCTGGGCGGTACTGAAAGCCTCGAGGGCGTTCTTCAGGTTCCCGTTGGCCTCATGGGCCTGTCCAAGCTGATAATTCAGTCCGGGTAGATGGTCCTGTTGAGCGTTTTCCATGCCCTTCTGCAGGGTCTTGACCGCGGAGTCATAATCCTTCTTGTCCATAAAGCACATGGCCATAATGCTCAGGCTCTCCTGCAAAAGGTTTGGATCCCTGGAAGAGATCTCCAGTTCCCTGATCGCGTCATCGGTTAATCCCATGTCCTTGTAGGCAATGCCCAGATTGTAGTGGGTTTCATATTCCTGCTCACCGAGAGTTTCCTCAATACCCTGTTTGAACTGGGTGAAAATCTCCTCGAAAGTGACCGGGCCATCATCCGGGTGGGCGGGTTGGGGTTTTTCATCGAGATCGGTATCCAGCTCTGAGCGGATCTCCTCAGCCAGATCCAGAAAGCTGTCCACTTCCGGGGTTGAGTCCTCAACGATCACCTTTCCCTTGGTCTCAGCGACCGCTTCATCGCCTGGCGGCGCTTCGGAGGGAACGGGCTCTGCATCCCCGGCCTCGGGTGCTTGTGGAGCAACCGTCCCTTCCACTGCGGTGACCTCACTCGGGGATTGGAGTTCGGTAATGGCATCCTGGGCCGCCTGATGGCCGGGGTCCTTGCGCAGGATCTCGGCATAAATGTCTCTGGCATCCCCCTCGAGACCCTGGGAGCGATAGAAATCCGCCTCCTCCATCTGATCAGCAAAGGGATCCCCATAGGCCTCGCCAGCTGTCCAATCCGGAACCCCCGGCTTTTCCTCCGCCCCTTCTACGCCGGCGACATCCCCTGCTTCCTCGATCCCTTCCTGAGGGGGAACCTCCGTTTGAACCGCCTGATGATCGTCCACGGGAAGGAGTTCCGAAAGGGAGCCCAGTTCGGGACTATCCGGAAAGGACTGGGATGCCCTGCCATAGATCTCTCTTGCCCGGTTCACATCCCCTCTGCCGACAAGATCCTGGATCAGGTCTCTACCCGCCTTAAACGCCTGGTCGGATCCCGCCTCAATATAGATCTCGAAACCTTTTTCGTAAACCTGCGGTTCCCCCGGATAACGGGTTTCAAGATCAGCGAGGATCTCCATCACTTTCTCCATGAGACCGTACTTCCTGTAGACGTCTATCTCCAGGAGTCCGTCCTCCAGAGACGTCTCAAACGGGATCTCCTGTGGCGAGTCATCCTCCGGACCGGGCAGATCGTGGCTTGCAACACCCGTCTCCGCTCCGGAGTCGTCCAGAACAAATTCGGGCATCTCTTCATCCATCTCGATCTCATCAACCTGGAAAACCTCTTCACCGGCCTCCAGTTCCAGGGAATCGTCGTCCTCCTCCAGGACCGGCTCCCCGCCGTCATCAACCAGTTCCATCTCCTGTTCTTCGACGTCCTCATCGGCGATGGAGATCACCTCGGCCAGGTCCCCAACCTCGGCGAAGGCTTCGTCCTCGACAACGGTCACGGCCTCAGCCAAATCGTCAGCCTCCTCCTCTATTTCAGCCGGCTCGATTATCTCCGTGATCTCTGCGACGTCAAGTGCCTCCGCCAGATCTGGGGGTTCCTCGACTTCCTCCGGTATCTGATCCAGAAGGGTCCTGACACTCTCATCGGAGGGATCCATCTCCAGAGAAGCCTCCAGGGCCTGTCTGGCTCCCCCGTAATCCCCATCAGCCGAGAGGGCCTGCCCGAGAACCGCGAGGAGCTCTTTCTTCCTGGACTCGTCTCCCCTGGCCTCTGAGACCGCTATCAGTCCGTTTATCGCTTTACTCTCCGAAGGCCTGGCGGCATGGATCTGGCGGTAGAAGGCTTCGGCCTCATCCAACTCCCCATTGTTCTGATGGACCTGAGCCACGAAGAGAAACTCCTTCATCACACCATCCAGTTCCCCCAATCCCTGGAAGATCTCAATAGCTCTGGCAAGCTTTTCCTCCGCTGTCTGGACATCTCCGAGTTTGAACAGGATCCTGCCCAGGAGAAGCATCATCCTCGGATCGTCCGGCTCCGCCTCCAGGATGGCCTCTATCTCCTTTTTGGCCTCCTCGAAATGACCGCTCTCCAGGTAATGTGAGCAGAGTTCCCGGCGGACAGCCACATTCTCAGGGTTGAGCCCGATGATCTTGTTGAACAGCTCCGAGGCCCGGTCGTGAAAACCTCTGCGGCTCAGGGTGGTCGCGGCCATGGCAAAGGCTTCCGCCGCTTCTTTCTTGTCGCCCTTTTTGGCCAGACTCTCACCGAGGCGCACCTGGAAACCGAGATTTTCCGGATCGATCTCCGCCATGAGGCGCAGGACATCGATCATTTTATTCTCATTCTTCTTCCTCTCGTGGATCTCGTAGAGTCCCTGCAGTTGGGAGATGGCCTCGCCCTCGAGGCCCTGCTTCTTGTAGAGATCAGCGAGCCTCTCGTAGGCCGGCAGATACTCGGGATCGAGACGGAGGATGGTTTTAAAAACAGCAATAGCCTTAGGGAAAAATTCGTCACGGATGTGGACGGTGGCTACCTTCTCATAATGTTCAATGGCCCCCTTTTTACGACCGGCACGGGACATGAGTTCGGCGAGGCGAAGGACCAGCCTGGTATCCCTGGGGTCCGCCTCGACGAGCTGTTGAAAAACCTTGATGGCTTTGTCGAGGTTGCCCTTGGTCAGATGCTTCTGGGCCTGCTGAAGCAGTTTGCCTTTATTCGCCATGGATATTTCCCTGTTCCCGCCTAATGTTTACTATCATGATCAAAAAAATATGATATCAGAATCCTTGACCCATAGGAACTCCCCAACCAGAAGCCCTACGACAGCATCTTCTCAAGGAAATCCGTGGAGTATTCACCCCTTCTGAACCTCATCTTTGCCAAGATCCGCTGATGCAGCGGGATGGTCGTCTTGACTCCCTCGATGACGAACTCCTCCAGGGCTCTCTGCATCCTGCTGATCGCCTCGTCCCTGTCACGTCCATGGGCGATGAGTTTAGCCACCATGGAATCGTAAAAGGGCGGAATATAGTAGGATTCAAAGGCGGCGGAATCCACCCTGATACCTGGCCCTCCTGGGGCATAATAAAAGCTTATTGTTCCCGGGTTCGGTGTGAACTTCTCGGGATCCTCGGCATTTATTCTGCATTCAATGGCATGCCCCCTCAGGACGATATCCTCCTGTTTCATCCCCAGGGGAGCGCCCGCACTGATCCTTATCTGTTCCTTGACCAGATCGACGCCGGTTACCATCTCGGTAACCGGATGCTCCACCTGGATCCTCGTATTCATCTCCATGAAATAGAATTTCCCTTCTGCATCCACCAGGAATTCCACCGTTCCGGCGTTGACATAGCCCGCTTCCCTGGTCAGGGCGATGGCGGCATCCCCCATCTTCTGCCGGAGATCATCGGTCATAATGGGGGAAGGGGCCTCCTCGATAAGCTTCTGGTATCTTCTCTGAATACTGCACTCACGCTCACCGAGGTGCACGATATTACCGTGGGTGTCGGCCAGGATCTGGATCTCCACGTGACGGGGCGATTCGATAAATTTTTCCACGTAGACCTCAGGGTCGTTGAAGGAGGAGGCGGCCTCTGACTGGGCCATGGAAAAAGCGGTCCGGAAGGAGGCCTCCGAATGGACTACCCTGATGCCCCTTCCCCCTCCACCGGCAGCGGCCTTGATGATAACCGGAAAACCGATCTTTCTGGCCCCCCGCAGGGCCTCTTCCGGATCGTCCAGTCCGTCAATTCCTCCGGGAATGGGAACACCGGCCCTACCGGCCAGTTCCCGGGCCTGGATCTTGTTTCCCATCAGTTTGATATGGGACGATTTAGGCCCAATGAAAGCGATCCCGCTCGCCTCGCAGACCTCGGCGAACTCCGAATTTTCAGCCAGGAAACCGTAGCCCGGGTGAATCGCTTCAGCATCGGATATTTCGGCCGCGCTGATGACAGCAGGAATATTCAGATAGCTCTGCAGGCTGTTCGGTGGGCCTATGCAGATACTCTCGTCCGCAAACCGGGTGTGAAGGGAATCCCGATCTGCCTCTGAGAACACGGCAACCGTCTTGATATCGAGTTCCCTGCAAGCCCTTATGACGCGAAGGGCTATTTCTCCCCTGTTTGCTACGAGAATTTTGGAGAACAGCCGGGTCATGTTTATACCAGGTCAATGATAAAGATGGGTTCGCCGTACTCTACTGGCTGGGCGTTCTCAACGAGGATGGAAGAGACCTTGCCGTTCACTTCGCTCTCGATCTCGTTCATGATCTTCATGGCCTCGACAATGCACAGGACAGTCCCTTTGCTCACCGTCTGGCCTGCCTCCACGTACGGAGGGGACTCCGGTGACGGCGCCCGGTAAAAGGTCCCCACGATGGGCGATGTGACCACGAACTGATTCTCGCCGACCACGAGGGCCTCCGGTTGAGCAGCCGGGGATTCCGCCTGAACCGGCTGTGCCGCTGATTCAGTGGCCTTAGCGACTCTTGTCTGCGCTGGAACCTCCCTCTCCACGACAACACCGCCCCTGCGAATCCTGACCCGGTTATCACCCCTTTGAAGGGTGAAGTCCGCGACGTCGTGTTTTTCCAGCAACTTCAGGATTTCTCTGATCTCTTTCATCTCCATGGATTTACCCTCATTTGACCCTTTCCACGTAGTCTCCGGTCCGCGTGTCGATCTTGACCACCTCCCCTTCCTCAACGAAAAGGGGGACCTGGATCGTGGCGCCGGTCTCCAGTACGGCCGGCTTGGTGGCGCCGGAAGCGGTATCCCCCTTAACTCCCGGCTCCGATTTCGCGATCCTGAGCTCGACAAATATGGGCAGTTCCACACCGATGGGTTTCCCGTTAAAGAGCTGGACGGTGACGTTGACCTGCTCCTGCAGAAAACCCCTGGCGTCTCCCATGTCCTCGGGGGAGACCTGGGTCTGCTCGTAAGAACTCACATCCATGAAATAGTACCCGCTTTCGTCCCCGTACAGATACTGCATCTCCTTTTCCTCAAAATCCGGCCTCTTGACCTTCTCCCCCGATCGGAAAGTCCGGTCGATCACGTTTCCGGAGACGAGGCTTTTCAACCTGGTCCTTACGAAGGCTCCTCCCTTGCCGGGCTTGACATGCTGAAACTCCACGATCACATAGGGCTCTGATTCGAGTTCAATCTTGAGGCCTCTCCTGAACTGGTTGGTGGCAATCAAAACGTTGTCCCTCCTACCGAGGTGTATTGTTGATGATAATGGATAGGCAACCCTCCACCTTGGCACACTGTGTGTCGCCACCCAGGTTCCCCTCAGGGCGGGAAGGTGCAGTTTTCGCCTGAATGCCCGGATCCCTGCCCTTCACCTGGAACCTTCCGTGAACTTCCTCCGGGTTCACGGATCCGTAGAGATCGTGCTCCGGTCCGCCCGGCAGGTTCGTTTTTGGACCTTGAATTGCCAGAACTCTGACCATTAGAACTCCCTGGACAGACTTGGCACCGCCAACCGGAGGAGATACCGGGCCTTGCCGTGGTTGCCGTTCGGCAGGAGAGAGACAGCGATGAAATACTCCTGCGTGATGAGCCGCAGGATGATGACGCTGCTGGTCGTATTGATGATAACCTCCTGCACCTCACCGGCCGACAGGGATTCCGTGGCATTCTGGATACTTTTTATGGCACTGGCATACTCGATTCCCACTGTCTGAATGCTGCAGGACGGGTCGATAATATGTTCCCCGATGGCGATGCCGTCCATGCCCATGATCACCGCTCCCTGAACGCCATCTGTCCGCTCAGCGATCTCCCTGAGGGTCTGTTCGAATATCATCGCCGTCTCATCCTTTCCACGTTTCTGAGCCACTCCTGAAGGATCTCCACCGGGTCAGCGGCCTCCTGGGATATCGGCTCCTCTGGACCCGGTATCGGGCCAGTCGCCCCTCCGCTTGCCGATAAGGAACGGAGCTTTTCAATCAGCCCTTTATCCGCGGGATTCTCCTTAAGAAGCTGCTGGTAGATGTGGGACGCCTTTTCTGTCAGACCCTGCTGAGCGTAAAGATCGCCCAGTGTTTCTGTGGGTATCCCATCTGTTTCTGTGGGTATCCCATCCTGGTCGACAGATTGTCCGGCAACAGGTTCTCTCGGGGGAGGTGGGATGACGTCGGCAACGGCTTCCGGCGGAGGGAAGGCTGGCGTTCTGTCTTCCGCCCTCTGTTCGCCTTCCGGCAGGGTAATGCCCTTGTCCTCACCAGCATCCGTCGGTTGAGGGAGGTCCGTTTCCCTGCTCGGGGGAGATTCCTCCTCCTGGAGTTGTGTTTCCGCCGAAATTTCGGTGACGTCCTCCTCCTTTACTCCCTCATCTGCCAGGGTGCTTACCAGCGACTCCGTGCCCGATGGGCCGGAGAGTTCTTTTTGAGCGGCCACACTGGACAGTTCCTGGATGAATTCAGGGATGTCCGTCCCGGAGGGTTCCGAGGCAACGGCCTTCTGACTGTAGAAGGACTCGATGTCCTCCTCATCCAGATCGGCTCCGATGCCTTCCCTGAGAGGCTCCAGGTGTTCTGGCAAACCACCCTCCCGTTCAGCGTCGAGAGGCTCAATCAGGGGGGACTCCTCCGCCTGCGCGGCATCAGGACCCCCGCCACCGGCCAGTCCGACTCCGTCCAAGGTCGGTTCCTTCTGCTCTCCAGGAGCCTCCGCGGCCCTCTTCTCATCTGCTTCCGAGGGTGGCGGAGCGAATTCGAGTCCGTCAGCCCTGTAGGCCCTACCCTCGAGGGCCTTCAGTTCCCCTTCGATCTCCATGTCCTCCGGGCTGAGAAGATGAGCCGCTTTCATGGCGGTAAGGGCCCTTTGGTTGTCTCCCCTCGCTTTGGCGATCCTTCCCATGGTCTTCTGAGCCAGGTAATTCTCAGGGGCTTCCGCAACCGCCCTCTCCATGATCTCGGCTGCCTTTGCCATCTCTCCGGCCTCCATCAAGGCCCGGCCCAGAACCACGAGGCCACCGCTGTAATGGGGATGTCTCCTGACTCCGGACTCGGCGACACGGATGGCGTCATCCAACTTCCCGGCTTTCCGGTAGGCGTTGGCCAGGGGAGCAAAGGCCCGTGAATTGGGATCCTCCGCCAGCATCTTTTCGTATCGCTGGATATCCTGCTCGCTCATGGGAACCTCCGCCCTGCTAGCCTGGGGGCAACCCTGGACGTCCAATCAGCAATGGATGACAACCTATCCCCGGCAAAGCCGACCCAAATGATCCAAGGCTGCCGGATCGGTCCTTTTCCCCTTCCCAGGACCCTGTTATTGCCAGATTATTAATCTACTGATGCTATGAGAAAGTGGCTATCAAGTCAATGATCAAAGCATAAAGCAGTCCTCAGGACCGAGTTCTGGGCGCTAAGTGGGAAGAACTCCATAAAAACAGCATGATCTGCATGCCCAATCATTGATCCCAGTTCCCAGATATCCGTTCTAAGTCCTTCACCCTTGGCTTTCAATACTTAGTACTCAGTACTTTGCGCTCAGCAATGCTCTTAAGGCATCCACCAGTTCCTCCGGCCTGTCCAGAGTTTTCAGGGCATATCTCCCGACATCCTCAAGAAGAACGGCTGTGATCGCCCCGCCGCGGCTCTTTTTGTCGCGCCACAGGTAGTCGAGCAGGTCCTCCGGGAGGTCGGTTGCCGGTACGGGAATGCGATCGAGGACCTGCATCGCCCTTCTGTACTGATCCTCCGGCAACCCGACCACCCTCCTTGACAGGGCCAGGGCAGCCATCATGCCAAGGACAACGGCCTCACCGTGCATCAGGGTCCCGTACCCGAGGGAACCCTCCAGGGCATGGGCCAGAGTGTGGCCGAAGTTTAACGCCTGCCTTAACCCGAGTTCCCTTTCATCCTGCCTGATGATCTCCGCCTTCCTGGCGCACGCAGCGGAGATGATCCTCGCGGGATCCACCTTGCCACGGGGTCCCAGATCAACCAGCTGCTCAAGGTAATCGAAGAGTTGCGGATCCAGGGTGAGGGCGATCTTGATAACTTCCGCCATTCCAGAGTTCCACTCACGGATGTCCAGGGTGGACAGGACGGATGGATCGATGAAAACGGCCACCGGTTGGTGAAAGGTTCCCACCAGATTCTTGCCCTCGGGGATGTTGATCCCTGTCTTTCCGCCCACACTGCTGTCGACCATAGCCAGCAAAGAGGTTGGAACCTGAACAAAATCGATACCCCGCAGGTAGACCGACGCCGCCAGACCGGTCAGATCGCCCACCACACCTCCACCCAACGCCAGAACCAGGGAGTCCCTCTCCAGGCCCGATCTCGCCATATGCCGGCATAACCCCTCCAGAAAGGAGAACTGCTTGCTGCCCTCCCCCTCCGGAATGCGGTGGAGGTAGATTTCGTCAGCCGATCCCGAGATCTTCCCCAACAGACGGTCGGCATAAAGGTCGCCAACCCTCTCGTCGGTGATCACCATGATCTTTCCCTGCACCGGGTATGAGTTGAGGAAGTCGGGTAAGCGATCCCAGGCTCCGTCCTGGATATGAATGGTATAGGAGCGATCAGCCAGATCGATCTCGATTCGACCCATTATCTAATCCCTTCCCCTGCCGCGGCAGGGATCCATTCGACCCTCCCCCATCCTTGATTTCACGGGTGATCATGGTGCGTGGAACAGTGATACACAGGAGCGGAACTAATTGTTTTTAAAGGTTTTTAACGTAAGCGAGGTATCCCTGGTAATTCCGCTGCATCTCTTCGACAGAATCGCCGCCGAACTTCTCGCACACATGTCCGGCAAGAACGATGGCCGCAGCGGCCTCCGCGATCACACATGCGGAGGGCACTGCCGTCACATCGGACCTCTCCACGGCCGCCTGCGATTCCCTCTTGCTGATGAAGTGAACCGAGGGGAGGGGCGATCCAAGGGTGGGTATCGGTTTCATAGCCGCCCTGAGGATGATGGTTTCTCCGTTGGAGACACCACCCTCAATGCCTCCGGCGTGGTTCGTCTCCCTGAAAAAACCCCTTTCACGCCCGTAACTGATGACGTCATGGGTCTGGGAGCCCGGCCTCATCGCCGAGTCGAACCCCATGCCGATCTCAACCCCTTTAATGGCCGGGATACTCATCAGCGCCCGTGCGAGATCTCCGTCAAGCCTCCGGTCCCAGTGTGCATAGCTGCCAAGTCCCACCGGAACGTCGAAAGCCCGCACCTCGAAAACACCGCCGAGTGTTTCGCCGGCCTCCTGGGCCTCCTTGATCCGCTCTATGATATTCTTTTCCACCTCGGCATCGAGGCAGCGCACCTGGGAGTCCTCAACGGCCGGCTGCATCTCCGGCCGGGAAAGCTCTACCCGACTTTCCCCGGACCCGCCGATGGACAGAACGTGACCGAGAACGGAGATGTGGAGCCTCGCCAGAAGGCTCTTCGCCAAAGCACCCACGGCAACCCTGGCAGCGGTTTCCCTGGCACTGGCCCTTTCCAGCACGTTCCGGAAATCCTTATGGTCATATTTGATGCCCCCGGCCAGGTCCGCGTGGCCGGGTCGAGGCCTGGTGACGGCCCGGGATTCGCTGGCGACGCCCTCGACGGCCATGATCTCCCTCCAGTTCTCCCAGTCCCTGTTCTTGATCTGCAGGGTGACGGGACTCCCCAGGGTTTTTCCGCCCCGGACACCGGACAGGATCTGAACCTGATCGGATTCGATCTGCATTCTCTGGCCTCTGCCGTACCCCTTCTGCCTGCGGGCCAGCTCCATGTTGATCATTCCCTGGTCGACGCCGAGGCCCGAGGGCAAGCCCTCCACGATGGCCGTCAATGCCGGTCCGTGCGATTCCCCTCCGGTCAGATAGCGAAGCATGTTACATTCCTCCTAAAAAAAACGCACCCGCCGCAGGACGGATGCGTTTAAGGATCTCTTGCGGCTGTTTAACTTTGAACGATGGAGGCGTTGATAAAGATGAGGAGTTCCTCCCGGGTCTTCTCATCGGACTTGTTCTTGAACAGCCAGCCCAGGAGGGGGATCTTGTTGAAGAACGGAACACTGCTTTTCACGTTCTTCTCGCTCTCGGTAAACACTCCGCCGATGACAGCCGTCCCGTCGTTCTCCACCACGATCTTCGTCTCCAGTTTGTGGGTGTTCACACCCGTAAAGATGTTGTTGTCGAAGGTCTGCTGCTGTCCCTTGCTGTCCTTTTCCACGAAGACCTCCATGAAGATATCCTTGTTGCTGGTCACCTGAGGGGTGATCTCCAGTTTGGTCACGATATCGGAGAAGGACACGGAGGTGGTCGTGGTGGTCCCCTCTTCGCTGACCGAGGTGGATGTCCTGTTCTCGGGGAAGGGATTATTGACCTCGATGACGGCAGTCTCGTTCTGAATGACCAGGAAACTCGGGCTGGAGATGATCCGGCCCTTGTTGAGCTGTTCGAGGGCGCTCAATCGCAGGTCAAGGGTATTGAAGTTGCCGACCGACCCGAACTCGAAACCTACCGCTGTCACGGCATTGGCGGCGGGCAGGTTGACGACTCCGTTGGGAACGCCCCCTGAATCACCGCTGATGATGGTGGAACCTCCCTGGTATTCGGCACCCCACTGGATACCCAGGTTCTTGGTGTAGGACTCATCCACTATAACGATCCTGGCCTCGATGCGCACCTGGGGAGTGGGGATGTCAAGCTCTGCAACCAGGTCCTCGACCTGCCGGATGTTGTCCTCGGTGTCCTTGACGATCAGGGAGTTGGTTCTCTTGTCGGTGTTGATGCTTCCCCGCGAGCTGAGGAACGGGGTGAGCTGACCCCTGATGTCGTCCGCTTTGGCATAGCTCAGCGGGACGATCTTCAGGATAAGTTCCTCGAACTCCTCTTCCGTTTCCATGGACTTCAGGGCCTGGCTGCGCTCCTTTTCCAGTTGGGCCCTCTGGGCGATCCGGACGACGTTGCCCTCCCGAACCTGCCCTAACCCCTTGCTCTTCAGGATGACGTCCAGGGCCTGATCCCACGGAACGTTGACCATCCTCATGCTGACCTTTCCTTTAACATTGTCATCGGTGATGATGTTCAGGCCGCTGACCTCAGCGATCAGTCTGAGAACGTTGAGGATATCAGCATTCTGAAAATCCAGGGTGATGAGTTCACCGGTGTATTTCGGCTTCTCCTTGACCACCGCGATGACCTTCTCCTCCCTTGCCGGTGGGGCCGGCGCCGGAGCCGGTTTCTGCACCGCAGCAGGGGCCGGAGCTGGCTGAGGAGCCTCCGCCTGAGCGGCCACCGGAGCCGGTTCAGCAGGCATGGGTGCCGCCGCCGGTTCCGGGGAGGTCAGCTGTATCGTCAGGGTTCCACCGATCTGCTCTGATTCATATCGGGTGCCGGGGGCAAAGGTCATGCTCACCCGTCCCCCTTCACCGCCCCTGGGGTTATAGCTGCTCAGGGCCATGAGCGGACCGCCGACGTCCCTGGTATCCTGGCTCCGAACCAGGGTGCGCGGCAGGGTTATTCCCTTCAGATCCACCAGAAGATGCCGGGAATCGGCCTGATTGAGGGAAAACTCCATTGGGGAATCGGCGATGATGAGCACAGCGCCCCCTCGCTCGTCAGCGCGGTAGCGCGCATAGCGGATATCGGAAACCGATGGCCCAGCGGCAGGGGACACGGCAGGGGGAGCCTCCTGAACGGTAACGGCCTCTGAAACGCTTTCCTGAGGCGGGGTCTCTTCGGGGGGAGCGGGCTGCGGAGCCTCCTCCGGCACCGCGGTCATCTCGATCTCGGGCGCCGCCTCCACTCCCAGGGTAACAACCAGTCTCTCGCCCCGGCGGTCGATGGAATAGGGGGGAACCTCTTCAGCCTCGAGGTCCAGGACGAATCGAATCTTGCCCTCCTGCCGATGCTCGCCTACCCTGATACGGTTGACCCCGGACATCTCGACGGGGATCACGCGGGGCTTGAATCCCTTGGTCACGTCCCAGATATCAACGACCAGGCGGGTCGGACCTGTCAGATTCATGGCATCGTATCTCTGCACCGACCCATCGCCGACGAACTCAACACTGAAGTGCCCGTCCTCCTCATAAAAAAGCACCCTGTTAATGCTCTTTGCAGGCTCAAGAACCTCCTCCACGGCAGGTTCCGGGGCGGCTGCCGCCTTCTCCTCCTCCGCCTCGGGGAGGCTCAGTTCAACCACCTCCACCTCAGGCTGAACCTCCGCGGCGGCCTCCTCGGCAGGGCTCTCCTCAGGCACGGGGACCGGCTTGACAAAATCAACGATGACGCTGTTGTCCACCCTGGATGTCTCATAATCCCAGAGTTCCACCAGGGCGACCTCCAACCGGCCGATCCGCCCCGCCTCCTCATCAAACTGGATGGCCTCAACCGAGGACACGTTCCCGAGGGACACAGCTATCTCTTCGCCCAAAGAGGTGACGTCGGTATCGGCCAGATCGACGATCAACCTGAGGGGCTCGGAAAGGCGGAAGACCGTATAGGCAAGGGGCGCCGTCCCCTCGATGGTCAATCGAACCCTGTCGGGAAGATCCTCACCGGTAACGGAAAGCACCCTGGCGACTGCAGCCTCCTCGACCGAGGTCCTCATCTGGCTGCTTGGGCCGGCGCAGCCGCCCAGGACCAGAATCAGGGCCAGTATCGCCCACGGCATCTTCATAAATAGACTCTTCATCACGAACTCTCCCCTTCTTCTTCACGAAGCCTAAGGATCGTCTCCTGAATTACCCTCTGCCCCGCATAGTCCTCGAACTCTTCCTCGACAACGATCGTTTCCGATGTGATCCTGGTTACCTTGCCCCTGTTCCGTCCCATGGGGGTGCCGACCCTCACAATGTGGGCTTTTCCGTCCGGCGTCAGGACATGGGCGATAACCTTTTTGCCCATGACGATGATCCCGCTGAGCTGAAGGTCAGGTACAGAGACCCTCTGCAGAGGTGTCAGCTCCTCCTCGGGGATCTCCGATTCGATCTTCTTCATCTTGATCAGTGATTCAAAGGGATCCCTGAAATCCGCCGGCGAATAGCTGAATACGGTCTTTACCTTCGGCTCTTCCTTCTTGGGCGGAGCCTTCTGGGCCGGCTTGGGCTTCGGTTTCACGGTCACCGGAACCTGCTCACCGGCCGGCTTTGATCTCTTGCACGCCCCCAGCGACAGGACCATCACCAGAACCGGGATCAGCAGCCATATGACGTATGAGGTGCCTCTTGGAACCGGGCGCATGGATCAACCCCCCTTCTCGATATACCGGTAGGTAGTGGCCAGCGCACTGACGTTGAGGACCAAGGTCCCTGTATCCTTATCCTCTTTGGCGTTTCCCAGCGTGAGGTCGCTCACGTTGATGATCCGGGGCAGCTTCGATATGGCGTCCAGAAACAGGCCCACGGAATGATATCCTCCCCTGACCTTGATCTGGATGGGGACCTCCGCGTAAAAACCCTTGGAAACGTCACTTCTCGGCTTGATATAGATCACCTCGAGACCGTTGAGGGCCCCGATGTTGCTGATCGTCTCGATGAGATTCGGGATCTCCCGGCTGTTGGGCAGCTCCTGAACCACCTTGCCGAGCTGCTGGTTGAGTTTACCCACCTCCTCCTTGAACCTGGGGAGGTTCCTGGCAATGGCCTGGTTCTCGTTCAGCTTGGCCTGTTTCTGACTGACCTCTGTCCTGAGCCTCTTGATGACCCTGGCCTTACTCCGGTAGAAGGAGTACCAGTACAGCCCCGGGATGAGGACCGCAATGAGCAGGATGATCAGGGCCTTCCTTTTCGGCGACAGATTAGCAATGGCTTCGGCATCTATGGCCATGATTCCGTCCTCCTGGTTCCATCCAGACCTTCAGGTCTTTTTGAGCAGACCTTTTTCGAGAAGACCTATTGGGGCGCGGCCAACGTTTTGAAACGGACAGTGAAGTCGTTGACCTTTACCGATCTCTGCCCTATTCTCTGTTCCTTCTGAGTGGTTACGTCCAGCTCCACCTGATAAAAATATTCAGACGCCTCGAGCCTTCTCATGAAGTTGGCGATGTCATCAGTGGCCAGTGACTGACCCTTTAAAACAATGGAACCGCCCTTCTCCTGGTAGGTTTTGAACCAGATCTGCGGCGTAAGGGCCCGGTTGATCTCATCCATGAAGTGGACCTGAGCCTGGCGGTTCCGTTTTAACTCGCCGATGACCTTGATCTTGCCCTCGAGGGTTTTCTTGTCCCTCTTGAACTTCTCCACCTCTTTGACCACTTTGTCCAATCGCCTGATCTCGCCGTCGACGCGCCTGATCTCCTGCCTCAGCGACTTGATCTTCCGGTTTGTGGTCGAATGCCAGTAGAACACCCCGATGAAAATCAGGATTATGATCAAGAAGAAGAGGAGCGTTTCCTGGCGGGCTCCTAGCTTACGCCTTTCCTCCCTGACGGGGAGCAGGTTTATCTTGATCATCGGTCAAACACCTTTCTGATGGCCAGTCCCACACCTATACCGAGCATGGGCCCCACCTCCTCGAGATAGGATCCCTCGAACTTTTTCCGGTTGTAACTGATGCTCTCCAGGGGATTGACGATCTCCACCTGGGTGCCGAGCCGCTGTTCGATCTTCTCGACGAGCCCCTGCACCGATGACCCTCCACCGCACAGAGCCACCCTGCTGATCTGGATGTCCGGATTGGAGGAGTTGAAAAAGTCCAGGGACCTCTGGATTTCCTGGCCGAGGTTGTCGGAGATAACCCCCAGGATGGAATGGACATCCTCCGGGGTCTTCTCCCCCACCGACTCGCCTCTCTTGAGCTGCTCGGCCTCCTCGAAGCTGACCTGAAGCTGCTTCTGGATCGATTCGGTGAACTGGTTTCCACCCACCGATATATCCCTGGTGAAGATGGAGATGCCGTCCCTGATGATGTTGATGTTGGTCGTGGAGGCTCCTACATTGACCAGGGCAACCACCTCCTCAGGGGCGAGGACGTAGTTGGTCTCGTACATGTTCTCCAGCGCGAAGGCATCCACATCGACAACCACAGGGTTGAGACCGGCGTCCCTTACCACGGTGGTGATGTCGTTGATGACGTCCTTCTTGACGACCACCAGGAGGACGTCCATCTTGCCATCATCGTCCGCGCCCCCGAGGATGACGAAATCCATGTTGACCTCGGAGGCGTCAAAGGGAACGTACTGCTCGGCCTCAAAGGGGAGGTTGCGTTCCAGCTCGTCTTCCGTCATCTCCTGGACCTTGATCTTCTTGATGATGACCGAATGACCGGAGACGGAAACGGCCACGTCCTTGCCCTTGAGCTTCACGTCCTTGACCATTTCACGGAGGGTGTCGCTGATGACCCCCGCGTCCATGATCGCCCCGTCCACGATGACCTCCTGGGGCAGAGGCCTGACACCCAGGTTCATCAGACGGTAACCCTTCCCGGTCTCCTTGAGCTGGACCAGCTTGATGGAACTGGACCCGATATCCAGACCAGCCAAGGACTTTGAACCACCGAACAGCGCCATTTGGACCCTCCCCTAGTCGAGGAACACCTTGTCCCGCTCGTCGAGACTCATGCCCAGAGCGATGATGATCTTCCTTTTGGTATCCATTCGACAGGCGTATCCTCTCTCCACCCTGTCGATGGTCGGGACGGACACCTCTGCTCTCCTGGCCAGTTCCGCCTTGGAGATCATCATGGCTTCCCTCAGACTCCGGACGTTGTTAACCTTTCGTCGAACCTTTTTTGACTGCTTCATGTTCAACCCCGACTAACAAATTTTCCAAAATTATATGCAAACTTCATAAAATTTGAATAAACTATGAAAAATAAAACATCATTTGTCAAGTGCTTTTTTTTATTTTTCTTTATTTTACCGTAAGTTACACTTAACACTTCAACCATAAGTACAACATTTTGTGTTCAAGTCTATTCAAAACCACAATAAAATGTGGAATCCGCGATTTTTTCCCTGCGGGCGGATTCCACATCTCGAGGTTCTCTTCTATCCAGCTCTCAGCTCTTTGCCCTGAGGTCTCCGTTCCCGGTTCTCCGTTCTTAGCTCTTAGCACTTAGTACTGAGTACCTAGAACTTAGCACTGATTATTAATACACCCTCCTCCACTCCCGGGTGGTGAAGCTCAGGATGGTGTAGCCGCCGGGCATGCCGGGG
>JBFFDD010000017.1:0-24816 GCA_041559575.1 bacterium | reverse complement strand
GCTAAATCAGAATGTGCGGTCGGCCGCAATATCCTTCATTGGTATCAAACAGAATTAAAATGCAGGCCTTCTGCACTGTCCATTTTCCATTTTCTACTTTCCATTCTCCTGACAGACAAAAGGCCCGATCCTCATAACCGGGCCTTTATTCATCTCCACGAAAGGTGTCAGATAAAATCGTGGCAGTCGGCGCACAGCTCACCCGGGTTGTGGTCCTCCTTGTCGTCGTGACATTCATAACAGACGTCCCTGCTGCTGACCCGCCACAGGTGGGGCTGGTGGCAGGTGATGCAGTCCGCGTCAGCGTGATCCTCCACATCGACGTGCAGTTCCTCCATCTCGTGACAGTCGGTGCAGTCCATCACCGGCAGAAGACTCTGGAGATCCAGGTGGCAATCCTGGCAGTCAAAATCGCCCATCCCCACGTTTTCATCGTACTCCGCCACGCCCTTTTCAATGTGGCAGGTCCGGCAGTCCATGTTGGGGGGTAGACCACCGGTGTGGCAGTTGTTGCAGTTCATCTCCGCATGCTGGTATTTCAGATCCCAGGGATGCCAGGTCTCCCATTCCACCCCTTCCGGATACCCCTCCGTCCAATGTTTGCTCGGGCCGCTCTCGGGCATGGTGTGGCAGATCACACATTCACGCCTGATCACCTGGCCGTCCTCGCTGACGTGTTTGCCGTCGTGGCAGCGGAAACAGCCCGGGAAGATCCTGTGCCCGATGTTGTCCGGGTACTCTCTCCAGGACACGTTCATCTCCGGGAAGAAGTTCTTCTGGTAGATATCCTGGATCACCTCAACGGCCCTTTCGATAGAGTCTTTTTCCGCCGTCGCCAGGCCCGGGTATTGATCATTGTAGAACGCCCATACCTTCTCCTCGATCCTCTCCAGCGCCTCCGTCTTGTCAGTGTACTCCTCGACCAGAACCTCAACCCCGATCCTCTTGATAAAGGGCAGCGTGTGGTCAATAGCTTCCTCGACAAGGGCCTTGTCCATGCTGCGCTGGGGAGAGTTGTAGATGTGGGTGGGACGGTTGTGACAGACGACGCAGTCGACCAGTCGCGGTTCATCCAGATGGGAATCCTCACCCGCTCCCTCCTCATCCTCCTCATAACCCTCCAACCGGTACTCCACGACGGAACCGTCCCCCTTCTCCTCCCAGACGACGGGGATAACCTGGAGGGCCGGATCGGCAGCCTTGAAGGTCACCTGGCTTTCGCTGAGCATGTGCCAGTGGATCCCCGAACCGTCTTCCCCGGCGGTGCTCTCGCCGCCGCCGATCTTCACCAGAAAAGAGACGTCGTGTGGGGTATTCCTCTCATCGAAACCGAAATGGGTCCGGACCTTCAGCTTGCTGCCGTAGAATTTCTCCGGCCAATGACACTCCTCACAGGTCTCCCTCGCCGGACGGAGGTGCTGAATGGCCGGGGGGATCGGCTTGGGATAGGTGTTGAGGAGAACGGCGATCATCTGCCTGGTGCCGGCAAGTTTGGAACGCACGTACCATCCGGCGCCGGGGCCCACATGACAACCGGCGCAAGAAACACGGGCATGGGGGGAGTTCTGGCTGGCGGTGGCTTCGGGTTTCATGACCTCATGGCAAAGCTCGCCGCAGAAGGTCAGGGATTCGGTGAAGTGATAGGCTTCATAGGCGATAACCGTAAGAAGGAGTGCCGCGGCCACCACGCCGGCCAGGGTGATCAGAAAGGCGGTGCGGTGCCGGGGAATATTGAGGTCGAAGATCGGAAAGGTGGGAACCTCCTCGACCGCGCTCTTTCTTCTTCTCTTGTGTTCGTCCCACATTCCCCAGGCGATGAGCAGAAATCCTGACATGAAAAAAACCGGGAGGATGAAAAAGACAAACACCCCCAGATAGGCCGAGTGTACCGCCGCGAGGGTGTCGATGATCATCAGGATCCCTATAAGAACAGCGGAGATGGACGATACAAGGATTCCCAGATAGCTCATGGTGTTGCGCCAAAGCCCCCGCTCAAGAACGGTCTTAATTTCAGTCATAAAAGCGCCTCCTGATTGTGCTGCTATTCACATAAGGGCATAAAAAAAGGTGGCCACGCAACTGTACCTTTTTGCACAATATTTGGCGCTAGTCAAGCACTAAGGGGAAGCAGGGTTCTGGAAAGGTATTCACATATTTTTAAGGGGAATAATGTGCTTAACCTTTTGTTGGGAAACCTTGCCACAGGATCCATCCACCTCAGCGTAAAGCTGCGGCGGATAGGGAATTCAGAAGGAACTTGTCGATCGGAGATCCAAGATCGTCTTCGACAGGCTCAGTAACTCAGGTCCTGCCGGCAGAGGGATCGAGGGGTAAAATCCAGGAAGGGCAGCCTCCCGCCCCCGATTACCACGGTGGGGTCACTCGGTTCCGCCGTCGCTTATCATCGTGAAGCCTCCACCTATGCCGGACAGGCAAGACGCTGAGATTTTAAGAGAGTAAAGCAGCAGTTTATAACCCTTACTATTTGATTTGATTTCCTTTGCGTCATTGCGAGAGACGGGTTTGCCGGCTCTTTAGAAACCTCTTTTCTCTCCCCTTCCCTTTGCTTTATCCGTGATCCCCTGTGAGACACGCGGCCTACCGACGAGCCGCCTCCGTGTCCTCTGTGGTTTGAGCATTTCCTCGAAACTTGATCCTATTTGAGGGTCCCTTTCTCCTCCTCCCGGAGGAGCTTATATTCAATGGAGTCCACCAGGGCCTGCCAGGAGGCCTCGAGGATGTTGTCAGAGACCCCGACCGTCGACCATTTTGTCTCGAGGTCGCCGGACTCGATAATTACCCTGGTGACGGCAGCCGTTCCCTTGTTCTCAGGGAGGATACGCACCTTGTAATCCAGGAGCCTCACCTCCTCCAGGACGGGGTAGAAATTATTGAGGGCCTTCCGGAGGGCCGCGTCCATAGCATCCACCGGGCCGTGTCCGACAGCCGCCGTGTGTTCGATGCTGCCGTCCACCTCCACCATAATGGTGGCCTCGGAAAGGGGGGGCTGGTCCCATTCCCTCTTCTCATCGATAACCCGGAAACCCTTCAGGCCGAAGAAGCGGCGATGTTTGCCCAGCGCCTTTTTAAGCAGAAGTTCGAAGGAACCCTCGGCAGATTCGTAGAGAAAACCCCTGTTCTCCAGGTCCTTGATCTGTTCGAGGACGTCCATGATGGCTGGGTCCTTCTCATCCACTTCCACGCCGAATTCGGCAGCCTTGAAGATGACGTTGCTCCGTCCTGAAAGATCCGACAGCAGGACCCTTGTCCGATTGCCCACCAGGGCCGGATCGATGTGCTCATAGGTCTCACGGTTCCTCTGCATCGCGGAGACATGGACCCCTCCTTTGTGAGCGAAGGCACTGCGCCCGACAAAAGGCTGGTGGGAATAGGGGGCCATGTTGGCCACCTCGGAGATCCCCCGCGATATCTCTCTGAGCCGGGCGAGCTTTGCCCTGTCCACACCGGTCTTCAGACCCATCTTCAGGACGGCTGACGGGATGATGGAGCAGAGGTTGGCGTTGCCGCATCTCTCGCCCCAGCCGTTGATGGTTCCCTGGACATGAACACCACCCATTCCCAACATGACTAAAGAGTTGGCGACGGCGCACTCGGAATCGTTGTGCATATGGGCGCCCAGGGGAGCCCCCTTGATCCGATTCTGGACGTCCGCGACGATCTCGGCGATCTCGTTCGGCAGCGTCCCACCGTTGGTGTCGCACAGAACCAGGCAGTCAGCCCCCCCCTCGTGGGCCGCCTGGAGGGTCTGAATGGCGTAATCGGGGTTGTCCTTGTAACCGTCGAAGAAGTGCTCGGCGTCGTAGAAAACGATCTCAGAATTGGCCTTGAGGAAGGAGACGGAATCGTTGATCATGTCGAGGTTCTCCTCCAGGGTGGTCCTCAACGCCTCCTTGACATGCAGGTGCCAGCTTTTCCCGAAAATGGTGATGACGTCCGCCGCCTTGAGAAGCGCCAGGATCTGGGGATCATCAGCGGCCTTGATCCCTTTCCTCCGGGTCGAACCGAAGGCCGCGATCCGGGAATAGCCCAGCTTCAGATCCCTGGCGGCATCGAAGAACTCCATGTCTTTGGGATTGGATCCCGGCCAGCCTCCCTCGATAAAATCGACCCCCAGATCATCCAGTTTCTGGGCAATGATGATCTTGTCGGTCATCTGCAGGCTGATCTCCTCAGCCTGCGTCCCATCTCTTAAGGTGGTATCGTAAACGACAACCTGTCTCTTCTTTTCCTCATTCATAACGGGTACCTCAGTTCTGACGAAGAATCTGCATTCCTCATACGGATTCAGTGGCCAGATCAAATGCGTCGTGCAGCACACGAACCGCAAGTTCCGAATATTTTCGCTCGATGATGCAGGACACCTTGATTTCGGATGTGCTGATCATCATGATGTTGATCCCCTCCTCCGCGAGGGCTTTGAACATCTTGGACGCCACGCCGGTGTGGCTCCTCATCCCTGTGCCGATGACCGCGATCTTGGCCACCTTCTCCTCGGCAAGAACATCCTTGGCCCCGATCTCCTTTCCCACACGACGGACTATTTCCAGAGACTGGGCCAGATCGGTTCTCGGAACGGTGAAGGTGAGGTCGGTGAAACCGTCGGTGCTGATGTTCTGGATGATCATGTCCACATTGATGTTGGCTTGGGCAATGGAGCCGAATATTTTAGCCGCGATCCCGGGCTTGTCAGGAACCCGGAGGATGGACAGCTTGGCCTCGTTCTTGTCGCAGGTAACTCCGGAAACGACTACATTTTCCATTTTTTTATCCTCCTTGGTAACCCAGGTGCCCTCGGCGCCGGTGAAGGTGGACCGTACGTGAAGTGGAACACTGTATTTTTTGGCGAACTCGACGGAACGGATCTGAAGGACCTTGGCGCCCTGGCTCGCCATCTCGAGCATCTCATCGTAGGAGATGCGGGTTATTTTCCTGGCATCGACAACCACATTCGGATCAGCTGTGAAAATCCCATCCACATCGGTATAGATCTCGCACACGTCGGCCTTCAAAGCGGCAGCCACCGCTACGGCCGAAGTATCCGAACCTCCCCGCCCCAGGGTCGTTATGTTACCTTCGGCGTCGATGCCCTGAAACCCGGGAATGATGACGATCCGGTCATTCTTCAGGTTGTCACGGATCCTTGAATCCTCAATCTTCCTGATCCGGGCCTTGCTGTGAACGTCATCGGTGTGGATTGCGACCTGAGACCCGAGCAGGGAGACCGCGTCCTGCCCCATGGTTTTAAGAGCCATCGCCAGCAGGCCGATGGTCACCTGTTCACCTGTGGACACCACAACATCATATTCCCTGGGATCCGGCTGCTCCATGATGGAGGTGCAGTAATCGACCAGCTTGTTGGTCTCTCCCGCCATGGCCGATACGACGACCACAACCTGGTTGCCGGCATCCTTCGACGCCTTGGCGATGCCGGCGACATGCCTGATCTTCTCTATGTCTCCAACGGATGTTCCGCCGAATTTCTGGACTACCAGTGCCATAGTTTATAGTCCTCCCCCTCTGTTGTTAATTTGGTATCGGTGTGTCGGGGTGTGGGGTACCGGAATAAAGTCCTGGTGGACCTTTCATCGGCACACCGTTACTCCGTTACTCCGACACCATCTTAATCAGCCTTCCAGAGTTCTCCCCTGATGAACCGTCCCATCAGTTCGTGTCCCTTCTCGATCATCAGGCCGGTGCTTCGGGCGTCCTCCTCGGTGTAATTCAATCCCGATCCGGCTGTCCCGGATTCGGAGTCCAGGGCGGCAAAGGGGACCGGGTCTCCCGAGTGGGTCTTGATCTCCAGGGGTGTGGCGTGGTCCGGCATGACCAGAACACGATGGGCCCCGGCTTTCTTCAGCCCGTCAAGGACCGGGCCCACCACCATTTCGTCAAACGCCTCAATGGCCTTCAACTTGTCGGGCAGTGAACCGCTGTGGCCGGCCTCATCGGGGGCTTCAACGTGAAGGTATACCAGGTCGACACGGCTCAACGCCTCCAACGCACCTTCCGCCTTACCCCTGTAATTGGTGTCCAGGTAACCCGTAGCCCCCGGAATATTGATCAGTTCGAACCCCAGGCAGGCCCCCAGGCCGCGCAGGAGATCCACTGCGGTGATCATCGCTCCCTGGACCCCGTAGCTGTCTAAAAAGAGCGAGATAGTCGGTTTTCTGCCCTGCCCCCAGAGCCAGATCGAGTTCACCGGATCCTTGCTGTGATCCCTGCGAAGCCGGTTTACCGGATGATCCGCGAAGATCTCCATCGAGCGGCTCATGATGTCCAGGATCCTCTCCGATGCAGCCCCTTCAGGCCAGCCTTCGCCTATGGCCCTGTCGGTCAGGTCGTGGGGGGGAGCGACGTTCAGTTCATCCATCCCTTCCCTCCAGACCATGAGATGCCTGTAGGAAACGCCGGGATGAAACTCGATCCCATCGCCGCCGATCATTTCCTGGAGGCTGGCGACAAGGGACCGGGCCTCTTCATCCGATGGATGACCGCCGGCAAAATCCACCATCGTCCATTGGGGATCGATTCTACTGCCTGTCAGATCGGTTCCGCCGCCCCCCGAACCGAGGGTGACCAGGTTGCAGCGGAAGGCCACATCCCCCGGCCCCAGTTCCACCCCCATCCCGGCGGCCTCGATCGGAGACCGGCCGGTGTAAACCTGGGACGGGTCGTACCCGAGAACAGACAGGTTGGCCACGTCACTGCCCAGTGCCATCCCCTCCGGGATCGTCCTGGCCAAGCCGACGACACCTCCGGAAGCTACCCGATCCATGTTCGGTGTGGCCGCCGCGTCCAGGGGCGTCCTTCCGTCCAGTTCCGGGACCGGCCGGTCGGACATGCCGTCGCCGAGGAGGATGATGTATTTACGATCAGCGCTCATTTGATATTCCACATTCTCGACCATACGTCCTGTCGACCTTGAGACTATGCGACAACAAAAGAATTTCTTCTTTAATCATTCCTCAATTCTCCCAGTCGCCCAGTCGCATAGTCGCTGAGTCGTTTACTCTGATCTTAGTATCCTCATGACGAAACTGTTTCCCACCACGACCTCCTGATCGTCGATCTCGCCGATGGCCGACAACATCCTGGCATGGGACGCCTCGTGGGTGATCATCACAATGGGAACCCCTCCGCCCTGGTCAGACTCTCTGCCGCGCTGGATAACCGAAGCGATGCTGATGTCATTTTTCCCCAGGATGCCGGCGATGGTGGAAAGAACCCCTGGTCTGTCCGCCGCCGACATCCTGACGTAAAATTCACTTCTGGTATCTTCAGCCAGGCCAACCGTGTGGCCGCCGCCGAGACCGGACCTTCGACTGCCCACGGGCAGCCTTGCCACAGCCCCCGAGAGGATGTCGCGGGCACAGGACACGATATCGGCCACCACAGCGCTTCCGGTGGGCAGATCCCCGGCCCCCCGGCCGTAATAGAGGGACGGTCCAAGGTTGTCATCCTCTATGTAGACGGCATTGAAGACGCCGTCCACCATTGCCAGCGGGTGTCCCTGGGGCACCAGGGCCGGATGGACCCATGCTTCCACCTCGTTCTGAGACTCTGCCGCCGAAGCCAGCAGCTTGACCCTGTAGCCGAACTCCTCTGCCATCTCCAGATCCAGGGGCCTTATCTCGGTGATGCCCTTGTACAGGATGTCCTCATGGGAGACCGGGGCGTTGAAACACAGGTTAACCAGAACCGCCAGTTTCTGGGCCGCGTCAACACCATTAACGTCCAGAGCCGGATCGGCCTCGGCATATCCTAAGGCCTGTGCCTCGCTGAGGATCTCCGTAAATGGCCTTCCCTCCCGGTGCATCCTGGTCAGGATGTAGTTGCACGTCCCGTTGATGATCCCCGTGACGGATTGGATCCGGTTGGCGACCAGGCCGACCTTTATTGCCCGTATCAGGGGGATCCCCCCCGCCACGCTGCCCTCAAATCCGAGGGTCACTCCTATCTCATCGGCCTTGGAGACCAACTCCGACCAGTGGGCTGACAGGAGGGCCTTGTTAGCGGTCACCACATGCTTGCCTCGGTCGAAGGCTTCCAGGATCAGGCTGCGGGCCGGTTCGATGCCCCCGATCAGTTCCACCACTATCTGCACCTCAGGATCCCGGACAACCTCCCAGGCGTCCGAGGTCAGGACCTGAGAGGGAAGTTCCACCGGCCTGGGGCTCTTCAGGTCGATATCGGCCGCCCGGACGATCTCGATGGAGGTCCCCAGTCGTTCCATGAGGATTCCCCGGTTGCGCTGGAGGATGTCCACGGTCCCGCATCCGATGGTCCCCAATCCCACCAGCCCAACTTTGACGGCCTGACGGTCAGCCACCCCTCACCGCCTCCACGACCAGGTCGCCCATCTGGGAACAGGAAATGGGTCTATCCCCTTTACCGATGATATCCCCGGTCCGATGGCCGTCGTTCAGGACCTTTTCCACAGCGGATCTCACTCTGTCTGCCGATTCAGCATCACCGCAGGTGATCTCCAGAAGCATGGCGATGGAAAGGATGGTGGCCAGAGGGTTCGCTTTGCCCTGGCCGGCGATATCAGGGGCGCTTCCGTGAACAGGCTCGTAAAGGGCCGAATTGACTCCAAGGCTGGCCGAGGGAAGCATTCCTATGGAGCCCGTCAACATGGCGGCTTCATCGGACAGGATGTCCCCGAACATGTTTCCGGTGAGGATCACATCGAACTGAGCCGGATCCCGGATGAGCTGCATGCTGCAGTTGTCAACGTACTGGTGGTCCAGTTCCACCTCGGGGTATTCCTGGGCGATCTCGCACACGACCTCCCGCCACAGGCCGCTGACCTCCAACACGTTGGCCTTGTCCACCGAGGTGACCTTTCTGCTTCTCCTCATGGCAGCGTCGAAAGCGACCCTGGCCACCCTGCTGATCTCCCGGTCCGAGTACCTCATGGTGTTAAAGGCGACGCGGCCCTCCTCGCTCGACTTGACGCCCCTGGGTTCTCCGAAGTAGAGGTCGGAGACCAGTTCCCGGACAACCAGAAGGTCGATACCCGACACCACCTCCCGCTTCAGGGTGGAAGCGTCGGCGAGGGGCTCAAACACGGTGGCCGGTCGCAGGTTGGCAAACAGGTCCAGGGTGATCCGAAGACCGAGAAGCCCCTGTTCGGGCCTTTCCAGGGTAGGCAGGTCATCCCATTTGGGACCCCCAACGGCCCCCAGAATGATGGCATCCGCGGTCTCGGCCTTCCTGACGGTATCCTGGGAGACGGGAGCCCCCTCGCCGTCGATAGCCGCGCCGCCGACGAGGGCATATTCGTAGTTGAACCGGAGTCCGGACAGCTCTCCCACTGCGTCAAGGACCTTTATTGCCTCAGCGGCCACCTCGGGACCGATCCCATCACCCTCGAGGACGAGGATATCGAAACTCTTCTGGACGGCCATGTTATGAAACCTCCTTGAGCATGTAAGGTATGAGTCCGCCGGACTGGATGAGATCCACCATAAATGACGGATAGGGCTCGGCACGGTATTCCTCACCCTTGGTCAGATTCCTGATAACACCACTGGCAGGATCCACCTCAACCTCGTCGCCGGTCCGGATGCCCGCCGAGGCCTCCGGCGATTCGAAGATCGGCAGGCCCATGTTGAATGAGTTCCTGTAAAAGATCCGGGCGAAGGACGCTGCGACAACACAGGACACTTCCGCAGCCTTGATGGCGATGGGGGCATGCTCGCGGGACGAGCCGCAACCGAAATTCTTTCCCCCGACGATGATATCCCCGGCCGACACTTTGGAGGAAAAATCGGGATCAGCGTCCTCCATGCAGTGGCTGGCCAGCTCCTCCGGGTCGGAGGTCGTCAGGTAGCGGGCGGGAATGATGGCATCGGTGTCGATGTCGTCGCCGAACCGCCACGCCTTGCCTTTATAGAGAGATTGTTTGGTCATTTTCTCACCTCTTCGGTGTTAAAAAATAATCCAATATCTAAAATCCAAAAAGAAAAACCGGAACCTGTTCCGCCTGATTATTTTGGACTTTGGACCCTGGACTTTGGACACATATTACAGGTCCTCCGGACTCGAGATGACGCCCGCCACCGCGCTCGCCGCGGCGACGGCGGGGCCGGAGAGATAGATCTCGCTCCCGGGGTGTCCCATGCGGCCGACGAAGTTCCTGTTGGTGGTGGCAACCGCACGCTCTCCCTCCGCCAGGACCCCCATATGCCCGCCCAGGCAGGGCCCGCAGGTCGGGGTACTGATCACGGCCCCCGCGTCCAGGAAGACCTCGAAAAGACCATCGTCCATCGCCTGTCGATAGATCAGGGGAGTCGCCGGGATGACGATCATCCGGACACCCCTGGCCACCCGGTGCCCCCTCAGAACCTCTGCAGCCTGCTGCAGATCCTCAAGGCGTCCGTTGGTGCAGGAACCGACCACCACCTGATCGATGGAGACATCCCTGGCGTCCCCCACCGGACGAGCGTTTTCAGGAAGATGGGGAAAGGCCACCTGGAGGTCGATGGCCGACGCGTCGTATTCGTGGACCTCATCGTACAGGGCATCGGGGTCGGAACTGTAGAAGGTATATTCGCGTGATGCCCTTCCCTTCACGTACTGCTCGGTGATCTCATCGGGAGCGATGATGCCGTTCTTCGCCCCGGCCTCGATGGCCATGTTGCACATGGCCAGACGGTCGGACATGGGGAGGGTGTCGATGGTCTCCCCGGTGAATTCCATGGACCTGTACAGGGCCCCGTCCACGCCGATCCGTCCGATGGTGAACAGGATGAGATCCTTTCCTCCCACCCAGGGTTTAAGCTTTCCCGAAAAAACGAACCTGATGGATGTGGGCACCTTGAACCAGGCCTTTCCGCTGATCATGGCCCCGGCAAGATCAGTGCTGCCCACGCCCATGGAGAAGGAACCAAGGGCACCATAGGTGCAGGTGTGGCTGTCGGCGCCCACCACCAGATCGCCCGGGAGAACGAGGCCCTTCTCGGGCAGCAGGGCGTGTTCTATCCCCATCTCGCCCAGTTCGAAGTAGTGGGTGATATCGTAATCGTGCGCAAACTCCCTCATCTGCCGGCACTGCTCCGCGGAGGCGATGTCCTTGTTGGGGGCAAAGTGGTCGGGCACCAGGGCGATCTTGTCCCGGTCAAAGACCTTGGAGATCTCATTGTCACGCAGGATCTTGATGGCGATGGGGGCGGTGACATCGTTCCCCAGAGCCAGGTCTACATCCGCCATGATGATCTCACCCGGGTGGACGGAATCCCGCCCCGCATGAGCCGCCAGGATCTTCTGTGTGATTGTCATGGACATGAGATATCCTCCGTGGACCCAAGACTCAAGGCCCAGGACCCAAGTTATTGATGTAGTTTGAGCATTGGACCTGGGACTTGGGACATGGGACTGGCTTTCACAGCGTCGGCTTCGCTTCCTGCTCCACGTTCCGCTTCCGGTATTCCAGTTTGTTCAGGGCGTTGATGAAGGCCCGGGCGGAGGCAACGATGATATCCGAAGACGTGCCCTGGCCGATGATGGTGTGTCCGTTTTCCTTGATGCGAACAGTCACTCCGCCCATGGCGTCCGCACCGCCGGTAATGGCCGACACGGTGAATCTCAGGAGTTTGGCCTTGCTTCGGGCGATCTTCTTAATTGCTTTGAAGGCCGCGTCCACCGGACCGTCCCCGAACTCGGCCTTCACCTTCTGTTTACCGTCGACCTCCATCTGGACCGTGGCGGAGGGTACGACACCGGTACCACTGGTAAAGGTCACACTGACCAGCCTGTACCGGTCGGGTATGCGAAGGATCTCTTCGGCTATCAGGGCTTCGATGTCCTCGTCGTACACGGTCTTCTTCTTGTCCGCCAGGTTCTTGAACGCCACGAAGGCGGTCTCCAGCTCCTCATCGGTCAGGTCGATCCCCATGTCCTGGACCCTCTCCCGGAAAGCGTGCCTCCCGGAATGTTTGCCCAGGACCAAAGTGCTCTCCTTGATACCCACAGACTCCGGTGTCATGATCTCGTAGGTCGTTTTCTCCTTGAGCATACCGTCCTGGTGGATCCCCGCCTCGTGGGCGAAAGCATTGGCGCCCACGATGGCCTTGTTCTGCTGAACCAGGATACCGGTAATGGAACTGACCAGCCGGCTGGCCCTGTAGATCTCCTCCGACTTGATCTCGGTGTGAACACCGAGGTGGTCCCGGCGGGTCTTGATGGCCATGACGATCTCCTCGAGGGAGGCGTTCCCGGCCCTCTCACCGATTCCGTTGATGGTGCACTCCATCTGCCTGGCTCCGCCACCGATAGCCGCCAGGGAGTTGGCCACCGCCAGTCCCAGATCATTGTGGCAGTGCACGGCAAGGACGGCCTGGTCGATGTTGCTGACCTTCTCTTTGAGGGTGGCGATCAGGCCGCCGAATTCATCCGGAATAGCGTATCCCACGGTGTCCGGGATATTGACCGTCACCGCACCGGCGTCGATGACGGCCTCGACGACCTCACAGAGATAGTTGACGTCGCTCCGCGCGGCATCTTCCGCTGAAAACTGTACGTTCTCCGTATACCCGGCGGCATGCTGGACGGCCCTGACAGCGGCGTCCCTGATCTCATCGTGGCTCTTCTGGAGCTTGTATTTGATGTGAATGTCCGAAGTGGCGATGAAGGTGTGAATCCTGGGTTTCTTGGCCACCTGCAGGGCTTGCCAGGCCCGGTCGATATCCTTTCTGCTGGCACGGCAAAGTCCGGCGACCTGGGGTTTCTTCACTGTGGACGCCACGGCCTTGACGGCTTCAAAATCCCCCTCGGAGGCGATGGGAAAACCCGCCTCGATAACATCCACATTCAGCCTTTCCAGCTGCCTGGCAACCTGCAATTTCTCGCCCAGATTCATGGACGCGCCCGGCGATTGCTCTCCATCCCTCAGCGTCGTGTCGAAAATAATAATCCGTTCAGACATTTGATTCTCCTTCCAAATTTCCAATATCTTCGAAATTAAGAGAATAGAGATTAGATAAATTGAATATTGGATATTGGAGTATTAGATAATTTTACAGGCATTTCTGATCTCTTTTTCTAATTTCCAATGTTCTAATCTCCAATCCTCACTTCTCCCTTCTTCGACCGGGATGGGAATCCGGAAGGTTCAGGCGGCACGCTCACAGGCTTTAAACGACCCTGCCTTGGCGTCCTTCCTGCCTTTCGAAACAGCCCGGTCACCCTAAGGTCCCCTTCGCTAAGTCCCATGTCGCGTCACCACCTCCTCTTCATTGGTCTCGAAAATATCCTCGTCATCGAGGGTGTAGGCCTCCATTCGATAGTCCTCTTCAGACCCGATCTTCCGCAAAACCCAGCCCCCCAGAAACGGCCCGAGGATGGTGTAGGTTACGCCGAACCCGAACAGGAATTGCGCCGGGAAATTAGCCACCAGCACCAGGCAGACCACCAGGCCGGCCAGGACCTGAAACGCTTTCCGGCGGGGGATCACGACCTGTTTCAGGCTGGGATAGGGTATTCTGCTGACCATCAGAAAGGAGAGGATATACACGGTCACCACGACCACCACTTCCATGAACAGGGTCCTCAGTCCGTATTCGACAACCATGAGTATGCCCGTAGCCACCACGCCGGCGGCGGCCGGAATGGGAAGCCCCGTGAAGTGTCTCTGGCCAACTTTCTGGGTCTGGACGTTGTAACGGGCCAATCTCAGGGCACCGCACGCCAGGAATAAAAAGGCTCCCAGCCATCCGAAACGGCCGAGAGGTTTGAGCACCGCCGTGTACATGAGCAGGGCAGGTGCCATTCCGAAGGAGACGATGTCCGACAGACTGTCGTACTGGACCCCGAAGAGGGATGACGTCCTGGTCATCCTGGCGATCCGGCCGTCCAGTGCATCAAATATCCCCGCCGCAATGATGGCGATCGATGCTCTTATGAACTCCCCATCCAGGGATGAAACCACGGAGATGAACCCTGAGAACAGGGCCAGGGTGGTGATCATGTTGGGCAGAAGATAGATAGCCCGCCGGCTGGTCCCCCTGTCCTCCGGGATATTTAACGACGGGGATGAATCCGGCTGAACCGGCTTGATCCTGTGCCCGTGTTGCGGGGGGTCTTTTTTTCTTTCAGCCATCATAATTTGTCTTCCGTGTTTGAATCCAAAATCCAAAAGTTTAAAATTTAGAATTCAAAATTAATGGTTTAAAATTCAAAAGAAAGTCCAAATTTTCTAATCTCTAATTTCCAATTTCAAATAATCCCTCTGTGTCCCCTGTGGTCAATGCTTCTAATTCCGGGCTCGGGTGCGGGCACGGGCTCGTTCACGGGTGTGATCACGGGCTCGGAAATTCAGCCACAACCGACAACCCCGCTCTTACTCTGTCGCCGATCCTGACTTTCGGTTCCATCACCGACGGCAGGTAGAGATCCACCCGGGAGCCGAAACAGATCAGCCCGAAACGCTGGCCCCTTTTGACTTCCATGCCGGGGGCGGCCCGGCAGACGATCCTCCTGGCAACCAGGCCGGCAACCTGAACCATCAGGGTTCTTCGATCCCCAGAATCCTCGATGAGAACTTCCGTCCTCTCGTTCTCGGCGCCGACGTCGTCCAGGTGGGCCATCCGGAATCCACCGGGGACGTGGTTGGCCTCCACGACCTTTCCATCGACCGGGATCCGATTGATGTGGACGTTGAAGATGCTCATGAACACGCTTATCCTCAGACAATCGGACTTGAGATAGCGATCCTCTCTCACCCGGTCGACACCGACGACCCTTCCGTCCGCCGCCGATAACACCTGGCCGTCCGCAGCGTCGATGGGCCTTTCAGGGTCACGGAAGAACAGAAGAACCGCTGCCACCACGGCCGCCATCACGGAGCCGGCAGCGTTCCAGCCCGCCAGAAAAAGAACCACACAGGCCAAAGCGGGCACAGCCGCCCGAGTGAGCCCTTCCGAGGCCACCCAGAGAATTCTTGTTCCGGGTTGCAGGTTCTGAGTTCCTGGTTCCGAGTCCCTGGTTCCGGGTGTCAACTTACCACTTTCCACTTTCCACTTTTCACTTTTATTCTTCTTCCTTCACCGCAGCCTGCTCCTTGAGCCAGGGCATCAGGCCCCGCAGGCGCTTGCCCACCTCCTCGATGGGATGCTCGGAAGCCTGCCTCCTCAGGGCGTTGAACACCGGCCGGCCGGCCTGGTTCTCCAGGATCCACTCCCGGGCGAACTCTCCGCTCTGGACCTCCGCGAGGATCTCCTCCATCTCCTCCTTGACACCGTCGTCGACAACCCGGTCACCCCTTGTCAGATCGCCGTATTCGGCCGTGTTGCTGATGGAGTATCTCATGGTGGCGATCCCGCCCTGGTACATCAGATCAACGATAAGCTTCAGTTCGTGAAGACACTCGAAGTAGGCCATTTCAGGCGAATACCCGGCTTCCACCAGGGTCTCGAAACCGGCCAGAACCAGTCTGGTGGCGCCGCCGCACAGGACAGCCTGTTCTCCGAAAAGGTCGGTCTCCGTCTCCTCCCGGAAGGTGGTCTCCAGGATCCCAACCCTGCCGGCGCCAATGGCCGCGGCGTACTCCAGGGCGGTCTGCCTGGCGGTTCCGCTGACGTCCTGGTGGATGGCGACAAGGGAGGGGACTCCACGTCCCTGTGTGTACTCCTGGCGCACCAGGTGCCCCGGACCCTTGGGCGCGATCATGATCACATCCATGCCGGCCGCCGGCGTCACCTGGCCGTAATGGATGGAAAAACCGTGGGACACGGCCAGGGTGCTCCCCTCCTTGGCGTTTGGGGCAATGGACGTCTCGTAAACGGACCGGTGGTGCTCATCGGGCACCAGCAGCATGATCAGGTCAGATGCCGCTGACGCCTCCTCGATGGATGTCACTTTGAAACCGGCTTTGGCCGCCGCATCCCGCCCGGGGTCGCCCTCCATGAGGCCGATGTTCACGTCGACACCGCTCTCCTTGAGGTTCAGGGCCTGGGCGTGACCCTGGCTTCCGTATCCGATGACGGACACCTTCTTCCCCGCCAGGGGTTTTCCCTTGATCTTCAGATCCTTGTCGGTGAATACGTTCATGCTCTTCTGCTCCTTTCAAATGAGCCTTTGCGGCTATTTCTAAGTACTATGTACT
Organism: bacterium; assembly: GCA_041559575.1. GTDB lineage: Bacteria > BMS3Abin14 > BMS3Abin14 > BMS3Abin14 > BMS3Abin14. Next base: position 8,690 of record JBFFDD010000017.1, on the reverse strand, counting down.
GAGTACTAAAAGTACTGTCTTTAATCCCCATTCATCTCCCGTGATATAGCCACCTTGCCGGTGCGGCTGATCTCCTTGACACCGAAGGGCTTGATGAGCTTGATGAACGCATCGATCTTGCCCTCGTCACCGGTGATCTCGAAGGTGTACGTGGTCGGCGACACGTCCACGATCTTTCCCCTGAAGATCTCGTTGATCCTCAGGATCTCGGCCTTGTTCTTCTCCGTGGCGTTGATCTTGACAAGGATCATCTCCCTGTCCACAAAGGAAAGATCCGTCAGGTCGGTCACCTTGATCACGTCGATCAGTTTTCTAAGCTGCTTGGTCACCTGTTCGATGATCCGGTCGTCACCACGGGTGACGATGGTCATCCGGGATACGGTGGGATCGAGGGTCTCCCCGACGCTGAGGCTCTCGATGTTAAAACCCCTCCCCGAGAAGAGACCGGCAACACGGGACAGGACCCCGAACTTGTTCTCAACCGTTATTGAAATGGTGTGTTTCATCGTGCACCTCTCATCTCCTCACACTCGTTCGTCACGCCCAAACGCGACTCACTAGAGCCGCCAAGACGGTGAGATCTCCAGGGCTAAAATATGAAACCTTAAATACCCTCAGGGGACTCCCCTGTTTGCGGGTTATGCCTGCCCCGAGCCCGTCGAGGGGCGTCTTGGCGACAGACCGGATTTATTGAGAATTCTGATAAAAGAATGATCTCTATTTTACCACTTTGAGCTTCTTCTCCTTCTTCTTGCTGTCGGGCCCGAAGATCATTTCGCTGGAGGCCGCTCCGGCCGGCACCATGGGGTACACCCCCTCTTCGCGGTCGACCTGGCAGTCGACCACCACCGGACCCGGATGGGCCAGCGCCTCCCTCAGGCCGTCTTCCACCTCCGATTTCTCGGCGATCCGAACGCCCTTGACACCGTACGCCTCGGCGACCTTTACGAAGTCGGGGTTGGAGGACAGGCAGGTCTGTGAGTAGCGGGCATCATAGAACAGCTCCTGCCACTGCCTGACCATGCCCAGGAAACAGTTGTTGAGGATCACGATCTTGACCGGAATGTTGTGCTGAGCCACGGTGGCCAGTTCCTGGATGTTCATCTGGATGCTGCCATCCCCGGCCACGTCGACAACGACCCTGTCCGGAAAAGCGAACTGGGCTCCCATGGCCGCGGGAAACCCGTACCCCATCGTACCCAGGCCGCCGGAAGAAAGAAGCGTCCTCGGCTTGACGAATTTGTAGAACTGGGCCACCCACATCTGGTTCTGGCCCACTTCGGTGGTGATAATGGCGTCGTCGGGGGTCAGTTCACTGAGCTTCTCGATCACATATTGAGGTTTGATCATGCTGCTTTTCCGGTCGTAGGTCAGGGGCCGCTCCTCACCCCAGGCCTTTACCGTATCAAGCCATTTTTGCCTGATCTCCTTCCAGACCTTCTTCTCGTCCTTCTGGAGCGCGTTGAGTTCCTTCAGAACACCCTTTACGTCACCGACCACGGGGATGTGAACCTCGATGTTCTTGCTGATCGCCGACGGATCCACGTCGATGTGAACGATTCGGGCGTGGGGGGCGAACTTGGCCACCGCACCGGTCACCCGGTCATCGAACCTGGCGCCGATGGCGATGATCAGATCGGACTCGTGGATGGTCATATTGGCCTGGTAGGTCCCGTGCATCCCCAGCATACCGAGGAACATGGGGTTGTCGCCCGGGAAACCACCCAGACCCAGGAGGGTGTTCGTCACCGGGATCATGTTCCTCTTGGCGAACTTGACCAGCTCGCCGCTGGCCCCGGAGATCACCACTCCCCCCCCGGCGTAGATCACCGGCCTCTTGGCCTTCCTGATCTCGCTCAACACCCTTTTGATCTGTCCGTGGTGCCCCTCAGTCCTGGGCCTGTATCCCCGGATCTCGACCTTATCGGGACGATGGTACCGGCCATTCATCTGAAGGACATCTTTGGGAAGGTCGATCACCACCGGGCCCGGACGCCCTGTCGAGGCAATGTGAAAGGCCTCCTGAACGATTCGGGGGAGGTCATTGGGGTTGGCTGCCAGGTAGCTGTGCTTGGTGATGGGCCGGGTGATCCCGATGATATCCGCCTCCTGAAAAGCGTCCCCGCCGATCATGTGGGAGGGAACCTGACCGGTAAAAGCCACGATAGGGACCGAATCCATGTGGGCCGTGGCAATTCCGGTGACCAGGTTTGTGGCCCCCGGCCCTGATGTGGCCATGCACACACCGACCTTCCCTGACGCCCGGGCATATCCGTCGGCCGCGTGGGCCGCGGCCTGTTCGTGTCGGGTCAGAATGTGCCTCATCCCCGCCCTGAACAGGGCATCGTAGAAATCGAGCAGGACACCCCCCGGATATCCGAAGATCATATCAACACCCTCATCCTGGAGGGCCTTAACGAGTATCTCTGCGCCTGACATCTGCATCGTTACACCTCACTTATACCCTGTCTAAGATCAGCGACCCTTTAAAATCGATTATGGATTATTATGAAAAAGCTTTTCTCCCGCCCGTTCACCACGCCTGAGGCGTGATTCACTTAAGACGCCAAGCCGCCAGGGAGAACCATCAATATCAAAACTATTAATTCTCTTATTAAAGATGCACCACATCTGGCGATCTTTGCGTCTTTGCGTGATACAACTCTCCGGTTCGCTCTATCTATTCCAGTTATTATTCCAGGATGGCCCCCGTGCTGGCTGACTTCACCAACCGGGCGTAACGGCCGAGGATCCCCCTGGTCACCTTGGGCTCGGGTGCTGTCCACCGGGACTTTCTGCCGGTTAGAACCTCATCCGGGACATTGACGGTCAGGCTCCGGTTGGGGATGTCTATGGAGATTACGTCACCCTCCTCAATCAGCGCCATGGGTCCACCCGAGGCCGCCTCCGGTGAGATATGCCCGATGCACGGCCCCCTTGTCCCACCGGAGAACCGTCCATCGGTGATCAGAGCCACCCGCAGCCCCATACCGTGTATGGCTGAGGTCACAGAAAGCATCTCCCGCATACCGGGGCCGCCCCGCGGCCCCTCGTTGCGGATCACCAGAACGTCGCCATCCTTCACCTTCCGGTCCATTACGGCTCCCATGGCGTCCTCTTCCTGCTCGAAAACGCGAGCGGGACCCTCGAAGACCTGCATATCGTCCGCCACGGCGGTCTGCTTGACGACGCTGCCGTCCGGGGCCAGGTTGCCCCGCAAGACGGCGATTCCTCCCTGTTCATGATAAGGGTTGTCCATGGACCGGATGACCTCGGGATCCTTTACCGCGCTCTCCGAGGCCACAGCGGTGATATCCTGGCCTGAAACGGTCATGGAACCGGCGAGCAGCCCCTGAAGTCTGTTCAGGACCGCGGGAACACCTCCGGCATAGTGAAGATCCTCCATGAAGTGCTCACCGCCGGGGCGTATGTTGGCCAGGTGGGGTGTTCGGGCGCTTATTTTATCGAACAGATCGAGATCGACCTTCACATCGGCCTCATGGGCGATGGCCGGGACGTGCAGGGCCGTATTGGTCGACCCGCCCAGCGCCATGTCCACGGCGATGGCGTTCTCGAAGGCCTCCCGGGTCAGGATATGACCGGGGATCAGATTCTCCTCGACCATGGCTACAACCCGTTCCCCGCTCTCGAAGGCGATCCTTCTCTTCTCACCGAATCCGGCCAGGGCAGTGGCACAGCCGGGCAGGGACAGCCCAAGGGCTTCGGTGACGCATGACATGGTGTTAGCGGTGTACATCCCCTGGCACGCTCCCGGTCCCGGGCAGGCCTCCAAAGCCATGCACTCGAGCTCCACCTCGTCGATCTTGCCGGCCTGAAATTGCCCCACGGCCTCGAAGGTGTCCCTCACCAGGGACCGGCGCTGGCCCTTGTACATTCCGGAGTGCATTGGGCCCGCCGTGACCACGATGGACGGGATGTTAAGTCTCGCCGCCGCCATGAGCATCCCCGGTGTGATCTTGTCGCAGTTTGTCAGCAGGACGATTCCATCGAAGGCGTGACCACGGCTGACAGCCTCCACCAGATCGGATATCCACTCGCGCGTGGGAAGGCTGTAGCGCATCCCCTCGTGGCCCATGACGATACCGTCACAGACGCCGGGGATCCCGACAAGGAAGGACAACCCTCCGCCGGAGTGGACCCCTTTCTCGATGGATCGCTCCAGCTCCCTCATCCCCATATGGCCCGGAATGATGTCGGTGAAGCTGGTGAAGACTCCAATGTGAGGACGGTCCATGGATCTGCGGGTCACGCCCGTGGCGTAAAGCAGCGCCCGGGATGGGGCCCTCTCCGCGCCCTTCTTCACTCGATCGCTGGTCATGGCCTTCTTCATGGTTTAAGGACTCCCTCGGGACTACAGAATTGAAAAAAAGGCGAGGCCACTGGCCTCGCCTTTGAGATAGCCACCGGCTGAACGTTCAACGGTATTTGGTAAGGATCCTCTCCATCTTGTCCTTGCCGAACAGTTTCTTCTTCTTGAGCGTCTCGACCTCGAAGTGCAGGTCTGTCGTCTGAGGGCGTTTTTTCATCAGTTCCTCGATCTTCTGTTCAAATGCGATGTGCTCCGCATGCAGCTTCCTGAACTCCTCGTCCTCATCAAGAAGCCTCTTGATCAGTTTCTCGTCTTTACCCATGATATCCCTTCAGAAAAAAGTATCGGTGATTATAGGCGGTGGCTACGATCTTTGTCAAGGCCTGAAACGGCATTTTTCCTTTAATTTACATTATAGTAGCTTCATTAAACCGACGTTGGTCGCTGGACCAGGGGCAGGTTGCACGGAAGGGGGGAGGCCTTGACGCCTCCCCCCTGTCAGACAGCCACCAGGGTCAGTCCACTTTCTGCTGGTACCTTTCCTGATAGTACTTCTGGATCTTCTCCAGCTTCTGCTGGTCAAAACCCTTGGTGAACCACTCATGTCTTTCGTCACTGTCGATGAATTCCCGGATGATCCTGTCGTACACCTCGGGTTTCCCTGCCTCCTTGGACAGCTTCTCGGCGGCAGGCAGGTATTCCGTATAGAAGTGCTTGGCCACCTCATACAGCCCATGCCACCATGCGTAGTCCGGCCCGGACATGGCCGCCCCGTGCCGGGCCCGCCGCCCCTCATGGTGCCACAGTTCCCAGTAGATCCAGTCGATCTCATCGTTGAAATTGCCCTTGGGGATCACCCCCTCTTCCATAAGCAGGTCACGGATCTTCTGGGCGGGGATACCGAATTTGGTGTCGTACAGCTCGACGAACTCGTCCAGCTGAATGTAGAAACCGGTCACGAACGGGTCCCCGTGACAGGCGGAACAGATGTCCTGCATGTCCTTTCGTTTCCGTTCCCAGTCTTCCATTCTTTTCGAAACCGGAGCCCTCAGGTTCCAGCTCAGACGCTTGCCCACGTCGTGGGTTACCGGCTGTCCACCACCGGCGCTGATGTGGCAGGAAGAGCATGTCGGCGCGTCGTAATAGTCCTCACCCGCCACCCATTTGGGCCGGTCCATGTTCAGTTCATCCTCGAAAGCGCGGTAGAGGATGCCGTGTTTCGACTCCTCGTACACCTCCAGCTGGGGATGGTCGGGTCCTAAGTGGCATTTTCCGCACACCTCTGGCCTTCTCGCCTGTTCCTTGCTGAACCGGTGTCGGGTATGGCATGCGGAGCAGGAACCTTTGGAGCCGTCCGGGTTGAGCCGCCCGATCCCCGTGTTGGGCCAGGTCGACGGATCCAGGCTGCCGTCCGGGTTGGTCAGCACCACGGAACCGTGGCACTGCCGGCACCCCACGGCCACCGCGGGCGGTCCGCCCACAGTCTGGCCGAGGAGGCCATCGGCAGAATTGATGATATTGCCCGCCTCGGCGTGGTGACTGGCCTCCTGTTCGGCCGTCTCCCTCTCGTGGCACAGGCCGCAGTCCCGCGGTGAGACGATAATGGAGATGGTGAAATCGTTGTGATCCATGGCGTCGGGATCGCCCTTGTTGGCCTTGTGGCACTCGTAGCATCCGATACCGGCGTTCCAGTGGGAGCTTTTGCTCCACTGCATGACGATACCCGGCATGGAATCGTGGCATTCGACACAGGATTCCGTTTCCGGGGAGAACTTCCCCTCGGCGGCAGCTTTGCCGTTGACGCCCATGGATATCAAAACAGCGAACAGCGAAAAGATCACGATCTTTCTCATTTGAATTCTCCCCCTGTGTTCCGTGTGATGTTTTGAAAAATGGTTCCTCTTAATCCAGCGAAGACCCCGCTCCACCTCCTTTCCCGAGTGTCGGCTGTTTTGACGATGTGGCTGCTTCTTGTGAAATCATAGCACAAGAAAAGGGGCAGGATTTTGACCTGGATCAAAAAAGCGAAACAGGACGAAGGAGCAAGACGAAGACGAAGGGAAGAACAGACGCGGGGACACGGGGACGCGGAGAGGGGGAAGAGGATCTAGATCTAATCCAAAGTCCCCTTCGACAAGCTTAGGGCCGTGAGCATGCCGAACGGCAAGATCCAAAACGAAGGGCACTCTGTGCGGAAGTGAAAGAAAGGATCCTGGGTCTTGGGACTTGAGTCTTGGGTCTGAAACCTGCCTTTGAACGTGACCAAAACCAACAAGGTTCCACTAATTTAGACTGTGTCCAATAAACAGGACACTTGTAACTATTTTTCTCACTTCGTCTTCGTCTTACTCCTTCGTCTTCATCGCTTCCTCCAATTCCACCCCCATCACCACCGCGTCCTCGCCGTCCTGGTAGTAGCCCTTTCTGATCCCCAGGGATCTAAATCCCAGCCCTTCGTAGAGGTTCAAGGCGGCGAGGTTGGACACCCGGACCTCCAGAAAACACAACGAGGCTCCTTCCCTGATTCCATCTTCCATCAGGCGTGCAATAAGGGCCGTGGCCACCCCCCCTTTCCTGAATTCCGGCGCCACCGCCAGGTTGGTAATGTGGATCTCATCGTGAACCAGCCACGCCATAATATACCCGCCAACGACATTGCCGGAGGTTTCCGAGATCGCGGTCAGGCCGGGCGGGGCCGTATCGGCCACAAGGCACCGGGAGATGGACCCCCGGTCCAGTTCCTCCTGAAAATGCCTTCTTGACCAGGGGTGGGAAAAGGAGGCCTCCTCGATGGCTATCACCTCATCGAGGTCGGCAGGGGCCATGGGGCGAATGGTTAATTCAGTTTTCAGTTTACAGTTTCCAGTTTGCGGTAAAACAGCCGTGATTGGTGACTTGAAACCTGAAACTTGGAACCTGAAACTGCTCCCAAGCCCTTTTCCTCAGAACCTCGGGGCAGGGACAGCGTCGGGCGGGCGGACGTAGAACGGCACCAGGTCCGCAGGGGTGACCGTCCTTCCTAAACTCAATAGTATCTCCCCTATCCTCAGGATGCTGCCCGCGGATGGGTATCGACCAACCTCTGTCAATGGCTCGATCCATTCCACATCCTGAAGGACCTCTTTCACGAGTTCCAGACCATTGCCCAGGGCGATGGAAGGTGCCTGTGGTTGGTCCCCGAGCCAACTCATAAGCCGGGCCGGTCTGAGGAGGGCAATGTCCCTCACGAGACAGGGCAGACCTTCATCATCCAGATTGCCATAGAGCGCTGCGTAGATTTCCGATTTACGGGCGTCGGAGGTGACGAGGACACGTTTTCCTTCAACCAGAAAGGGGAAGGCGATGGAGTCCAGAGAGTTCACCCCGATCAGGGGAAGGTCCGCCGTGAACGCCCACCCCTTGAAGGTGGCCAACCCCACGCGAAGACCGGTGAAGGCACCGGGACCGGTCCCTACCATCAGGGTCTGGACATCGTGCCTGCCGATCCCTTCGTCCTTGAGCAGCGATTCGATCGCGGGAAGGAGGGTCTCACTGTGCGGGCGTCCCTTCGGGAGCTGTCTCTCCACCGGTTCCCCCCCCTGTATTTTAAGGGCGATACTTCCCCTGATGGTCGATGTATCAGCGGCCAGCAGGATCACAACCCGGGTCCGTCTTCCAGGGGACGGGTGGGGATGCGCATGGAACCGTGCCCGGGCGGTCCGGTGATAAGGAGTTTAATACCCTGACCGTCCGGATCAGCCACATCCACAGATACCCGGAAACAGACGAGGTAAAGATTGGCCCAGGTCAGGTCCCACTGCAGAAACCTGGTGTACAGTCTCGCCTCCTCCGCGCTCAGCCCGAAACTGCTGGCCTTAACGTGATTTCCGTCAGGAAGTTCCAGCAGGATCTTCCAGGGCGAATCCGGCTTTTCCAGGGCTTTCCTGTTCTCCTGGGAATAGAAGGCCACCAGGAATGACAGCTGACCCTTGCCTGTAGAGGTGACCTCCTCAAACAGCTTTTCCCTCTGGCTCGAGGACAGGAGTCGCGACCAGGCCTCCCAATCCACCGCTGTCTCAGTGATCTCTTTGGACAGGTAAAGCGCCCGAGCGGAGAAGATGTTGCTGAAGCCGCTGAATACCTCCACACGTCCCGTGTGGTGGCGCATCATGGTCGCTATCTTTCTCTCCTGATCCGTAGCCAACCCGAACTCGAGCTGGGGAAGGGGGCTCACCCGGTGGCATCCGGCGATCAGAAGCACACCGACCGAAAGAACCAGTGATGCGGTTTCGAGTCTCTTTTTCATGATTACCGACCTCGCAATCAGCTTTCTCGATTCAAACCATCAGAATGGAAGGATTTTACCACAGAGGGCACAGAG
>JBFFDD010000016.1:0-25854 GCA_041559575.1 bacterium | reverse complement strand
CGGGCAAGCACGGGTGAGGGGAGAGTAATCCTTTTCTCGGACTTCGGGAAACTGTCTAACCAGAAAGGTCAATAAATAATGGATGCTTTGGTGAAAGAGAAATTCCTCGAAGGATGGGGAAAATATTTTGGAAAAGCCGGTCTCCCCATTGTCTTCTACTACTCGGACGACGAACGCTATGGACAATACGTCAAGTCCACCGAGGGATTCGGGTGCATGATCGGCCAGCTCAAAGCCGCCCTGGAAGGCAGCACGGTCGCGTTCACCGGCGAATCCATCGGCTGCGGCGGTGGGGTCCGCTACTCGGGGTTTCCCACGGAACCCGATCCTCATCTGCCCCTTTTCCTTTCCTGCGGTGTTGCCGGAGAGTTTGACGGGTTGAGGCTGAAGAGGACCCCGGAACTGGTCGAGGGGCTGGCAGGTGCGGCGTCCATTATGCCGGCCGAGGGTACTTTCCTGGTGGCGAAGAGGTTCGACACGCTGGAGGCCGGAGATGCCCCGCGGGTGGTGGCCTGGTTCGCTGAGCCTGACGTGATCTCAGCGCTGTTCCACCTCGCCGCCTTTGACACATCGGACAGGAACTGTGTGATCGCCCCTCAGTCGGCCGGATGCGGCAGCATCATCAACCATCCCCTCGCTGAAGGTGGCCGGGACGATCCCAGGGGAATTCTCGGCATGTTTGACATCTCCGCCCGTCCTTACGTCAAATCCAGCGTGCTCACCTTTGCCGTCCCCGCGAAGCTGTTCGAGCGGATGGCGGAGGCCATGGACGAGAGCTTCCTGATCGCGGACGCGTGGCAAAAGATAAAAAAGAGAATCTAAGTCTTGAACCACAGAGAACACAGAGGCAAAATGAAGTTTCCAGTTTCCAGTTTCCAGTTTCCAGTTTTCAGTTTCCAGATTCCAGTTTCCGGGTTCTAGACTCTGGATCCTGGACTCAGTTTCCATGATCTCTTTGGTGAAATCTCTTTAAGGAATCTTTATGATCCTGCAAGGGACAATCGTCAACATCATCGCTGTCGTCATCGGGGCGCTCCTCGGGCGGTACCTGGGGCACCTTATCCCTGAGCGCATGCGAAGGACCATCATCTACGGCCTGGGACTGGCTGTCCTCCTGATCGGCATGCAGTTGGCACTCCAGTCGAACCAGCCCCTCATCGTCATCGGCAGCCTTCTGCTTGGCGGCATCGTCGGTGAGGTGCTGGGCATCGAGGCCAGGCTGGAGGGATTCGGCCGTCGGCTCCAGGATCGGTTCCGGGATGCGGGTAATGTGGCCGAGGCGTTCGTGACGGCCAGTCTGCTGTACTGCATCGGGGCCATGGCAATCATGGGTTCGATCCAGGACGGATTGGGTGAAACCCCTTCCATCCTGTACGCCAAATCGGCCCTGGACGGCATCGCCTCGGTTGCCCTGACATCCACCCTTGGCATAGGAGTCATCTTCTCGGCGATTCCCCTGCTCATTTACCAGGGGTCCATCACCCTGACGGCGGGATGGGTCCAGGGCCTGCTGACGGAGCCGGTCATCGCCGAGATGAACTCCGTCGGCGGACTGCTGATCCTGGCCATCGGGCTCGATGTGCTGGGGATCAAGAAACTTCCCATCGGCAACCTGCTGCCGGGGATATTCGTCGCGCCTGTTCTTGTGTGGGCGTTTCTATAGAGTTGATGCGGCTTCCAATGAGGGCTCATCTGCTCCTCGACAGCCTCGGGGCCCTGAGCAGAGTCGAAGGGCTGCGTTCCCGGTCGCGTGTGATCCTCGAATCACTCCCAGCGTACGTCGGCGACCCCACGCTCCCTGCGGCCTTGTGTTTGAACCCTTCTTGAAAGCCCCGGATCGCATAGGTCACGGAGAAAAGCAGTCTCTAGAGTTTTGACCTCAGACACTGATTTTCCTCTGCGTCCTCTGCGGTTCAATCACTTTTCCGGAGAATACGATGAAAAAACATATGATGGCGATCTACCGGGTGAAGGAGGAAAAGCTTGATCAGGTCAGGGAGGCGGTGGCCGAGTTCGTGGACGCGGTGAAGACCAACGAGCCTGCCACGCTGTTCTATGAGGCCTATCAGGGAGTGGGGGATATCTCCTTTTTCCACGTCATGACCTTCGAGAACGAGGAGGCAGAGGAGGCGCACCGGATCACCCCCCACATGGCCGCCTTCGTCCAGAAGCTCTATCCCGATTGCGAGGAGGAGCCGGGGTTCGTGGAACTGGAGCTGGTCCGCTCGAATGTGAGATGAAGATCAGTGCTAAGTACTAAGAGATAAGTGCTAAGAAAGTGAACTTCCCGCAGAGTACGCGGAGTAACGCAGAATTGAAATTCCCTCTGTCTCGAGGGAGAGGGCAGGTGAGGGCGGAAAGGGCAACTCTCGAAAACCAGTGAAAGCTATTTTACCGCAGTACGCCCATTACCAGGCTGCACCGCAGAGGATGTTTAGAGTTTTGAGCGCTTTTTAAAGGCAAGATTGATTGTTATTGTTTTTTTCTGCGTAACTCCGCGTACCCTGCGGTGAAATTTTTTTGAGGATCAAGTGATGTATGAGTTTCTCGGTTTTCCCAAAGAGGCGGTCACCTTCCTGGCCGATCTGTCCCGGAACAACAGGCGGGACTGGTTCAACACCCACAAGGACGACTTCAACCGGCATGTCATCGACCCCGCCAGGGGATTCGTAGACGCGCTGGGGGCCAGGCTCATGGAGATCGCCCCCGGCATCGTGGCCGATCCCCGGGTCAACGGGTCGATCTTCCGCATCTACCGGGACACCCGTTTCGCCAAGGACAAGACCCCCTACAAGACCCACCTGGGGATCTTTCTGTGGGAGGGGGAGGGGCCCAAGATGGAGTGCTCCGGTTTCTACTTTCATCTCGAACCCCCCAACCTCATGCTGGGGGCCGGCATCCACCGGTTCTCCAGTCCCCTTCTGGAGGAGTTCCGCCACTCGGTCGTCCATCCGAAGCACGGACAGGATCTGGTGACGGCCGCCATGGAGGTGTCCCGTTCCTTTAAAATCGGCGGACTCCATTACAAGAAGGTCCCGCGGGGATTCGACAGGGACCACCCCTACGCACAGTTCCTCCTCTACAATGGGCTCACCGCCTGGACGGAGGGACCCCTTCCCGATGAGGTCCACTCCCCTGAAGTCGTGGAGCTGGCATTCAGGACCTTCGAGATCATGCTCCCGCTGCACCGGTGGTTGCTGGCGATGACAGCACGCTCTCGGGAAAAGACAGGATAGACCGTACGGAGAAACCGGTGTGTCGGGGTAACGGTGTATCGGTGTGACGGGGAAGTGATGTCTCCAAATGAAAAAAGATTCTAACGCCTAGGACGCTCTTAGGATAAGCTGTACAAAGCTCTGCGAACCAAGAGTAAGCACTTATCACTTAGAACTTAGCACTGGAGGCTCTCAGACGGTCTTCAGGCTGACCCTGTATTTCTTTAGCTTCATCTCCGGGGAATAGCTCTCCTTCGAATGTCTGAGAGCCTCCTTTCCCAAATCCTGCTCCATGTTCAGGTACCGGTATTTCTTCGGCAGGACAGCGGCGAAGCTGGAGAAGATGTACTGGTAGATCCCCTTGAACCTGGTCAGGCCCTTGGCAAAGTGCAGGGCGTAGGTTTCGTCGTTGAGCTCCTCGCCGTGGACGAAGCCGGACGGCTCGCCTTCGGTGTACATGATCCCCCCGCACAGGGCCAGTTCGTCCATCTTCACCAGGGATTCCCGGCAGGCTTCGAAGTCCGTGTCCCCATATCCCTGTCCGGAGTCCTCCTGCCATTCGTTCAGGATACGGATGGCGTCCGGTATCCGGTCCTCCGTCAGGGGCATGGCCTCGTGCCGGTAGTGCTTCCTGTAGAAGTTCAGCAGGTTCCTTTTCTTGTGGAGCTTCTTTCCCGCGAAGGAGGCGATCCTCTCGGTGAGGTACAGGTAGTCGGAGTCCCCCTCGTCGAAGGTGGCGTCATAACCGCCGCCGAAGGCGGCCAGCCATTCCCCGGGGATGGGATAGAGATAGTCGGCCTCAGAAGCCATCCGAGCCAGAAGATCAGGATCCATTTCCCTGACATCCCCCGTGGGCATGATGAATGTATCCCCGCCATACGACCGCCCCTTGATGAAGATTTGCCCGTCCTGGATGACCTCATACCGGTGGATGTGCCGGAACAGGTAAAGGTTCGCGAAGGAGAACTCGGAGATGGGAATCGAGACCTCCCTGAGGGGAGCTGCAAGGAGCTGATGGTGGTCAAGATTTAGGGTTTCCGTTCTCATTCCGGACCTCTCGGCACTCCATCCGATCCCGACGGCAAAAAATCAAGATACCAGAATGGGGATCCGGAAACATCACTGGAGCTCCACTTAACGCAAAATGAAAAATTTCACAGGTTGTGTTGCGAATCGCCAAATTTATGCTAAATTTTTAGAAGGTGCATTATTCCAGAGTAATTGGTCCCCGGTTTTAAAAAGGGACCGGGTTCCCGCCTCAATATTTCAACCGGCACAAAAGGGCCTCTGGGGTCAGAATCATAGCGTATAAGTTCGATTGGATCGTGGTCATGGGAATTGGGGGAATGATGAGGCTGCCATCTTTAAAAACGGCTTTTGCGGTTCTTTTTGTGTCTCTTTTTCTCATTCAGGGTCAGGTTTCTGCCGATGTCCGGGTCGGCGGTGACGCTTCTGTTCATCTTGAGTGGCTGGATGATCCTGATGGTGACGAGGCCGTTCCCGCCTATCTTTATCTCCGATTGAACGTGGACGATGTGTCCGATGGGAGGGACTGGCGTATCCGTTTTTACGGTCGTGCCGCCGATGATCTCAACAGCGAGCTGGACATCGACAGCCGGCTGTACTTCGCGTACTGGGAGAGGACCTGGGACGGGACAGCTTTACTGGTCGGCCGCCAGTGGGTCAACACGGTGGCCGGTTCACCCGTCATGGACGGCGTCCAGGTCCGGTATCTTCGTCCGGACCTGTTCCGTTTGAAGGTCTACGGCGGCATTTACGCCTCCCTGGTCGATTACCGGTCCGACGAGGTCGTCTGGGGTTTTTCCGTGGAGGACGATTTCCTGGATCGGACCGATCTCGGTTTGAGCTACTATCAGAAGCTTGTCGATGGCGATCTGGCCCGTGAGATCCTGGGTTTCTCCGCCTGGACGCGAGTGGGTAAGAGGGGATCGGCCTTCGGTGAGCTCCAGTATGATCTGCTGTCCCTGGTACCCGCCTACTACCAGGCGGCGGTGCGCCTGGTTCCCGACGACCGATGGACCTTTAAAGGGGAATATTACGGTTTCACGCCGGTGTTCGATTCGACGTCCATCTACTCCGTCTTTGCCGTTGACGATTACGAGGAGGTGTCCGTTTCGGTGGACTACCGGCTGGACCGGGACTGGACGGTCTTCGGCAGCTACTCCCGTGAGTTCTACGAGTCCTTCGAGGACTCGGACGTTTTCGAGGCCGGCGTCGAACTCCTGCGGCCGGAGGCTGTGGGGGGGTACCTCGTGGGCGTTTTCCGGACCGGTTACGAGGATCTGAACGGTGTCAAGGCGAGTGTGAGCGCCCCTGTTCTTTACGATATCAGGCTGGATGTCGGCGCCGAATACAACGTTTACGACCGGGTGGGTGACAGCGACGACGACACCACCTCGGAGCGTTACTGGATATCGGGAGAGAGGGGGTTCGGTTCCGACTGGAGCCTTAAGGTGAAGGCGGAGAGGATTCAGAGCGAGGTTTACGACTACTATCACCGGGGTCGTTTGACCCTGCGGTACCGATTCTAGGAGAGATCATGATGAGAGCGCTCCTGACGGCCATATTCCTGTTTGTCATCCTTGGAGGCGTCCCCCTCGCCGGGGCGGCCGAGGCCACCTTCGATCATCAGGTTCATCTGGAGGAGTACGAGGGCGACTGCGCGTCCTGCCATCAACCGGGCGATCTGGATATCGTTCCGCCCCGGGTCCGCTGCGAGGAGTGCCACGAGGCTGATTTCCTTGACGGGGTGAAGATCCCGGCCAGGATGACGCACGACAGTTTCTGGTACCGGGACCACGGTCCCTACACCAAGAAAGAGGCCAGGAACTGCGAGAGCTGTCATGACGATCGTTACTGTTTCGACTGCCACCGGTCCGGTTTCCCGGACGAGCAGGGGAAGCTCAACATCCACCGCAGCGACTACCGGGTGACCCATCCCATCGCCGCCCGCGGCGATGCCCGGAGCTGTTCGGTGTGCCATGAGGAGCGGTTCTGCACCGACTGTCACGCGGATTTCACTCCCCAGGACCTGGCCTTCGCGTCCCACAGGAGGGGGTTTTCGGACATCACGGGTTTCGGGACGCCTCATTCCGCTTTCACCCCCGCCCAGTGCCCGACGTGCCATCCCGGCTCGGTGCTGACGACCCACGACTGGTCCGACAACCATGCCCGTGAGGCGAGGCGAAGCCTGCCCACCTGCCAGTCCTGTCATCCGGAGGGTGAGGTGTGTCTGAAGTGCCACAGCGCCCGGGAAGGGCTGGTGGTCAACCCCCATCCCGACAACTGGGGTGATATAGAGGATATTCTGAACGGCGCCGGTGACGGCCGGACCTGCCGGCGGTGCCATTAAAAGGAGGAATGACCCATGTTCCGGTTCGATCGCACGATACAGATCTCAGTGGTCCTTGCGGCCGTGGCGCTGCTCGTGGCGGGGTGCGGCAGCTCCCTGAAGGAGAGCGGAGGCGACCAGACCCGGGGTGACGCGGCACAGGAGATCCTCAGCGCCTTTAACTGCTCCTGCCACACCCAGCAGGGGACGTGGCTGGACAGTGACCACGCCAATGCTGAGAACATACCGGCTCCCACTCCCACCAACGATATAAACTGTTTCCCTTGTCACACAGGAACCGGTTATGTGGGTGCAATGGCTGAGCCGGATCCCCGCTATTTCGTCGACTGCGCATCCTGCCACGGGGGCCGGATCGACGAGCATGTCTGGCCCTTTCCCCAGCCCACCTTCCTTGCCTGCGGACAGTGCCACAACTCTGACTTTCCGGCCAATCACCTGCCCGATGCGCCCCTGGGCGGGAGCATCGACGAAAATTACCGGTTGAGTGAGCACTTCGATTCCCCCCAGGACGATTCTGCGCTGTGCTCCAGGTGTCACACCGACGAGGGATATTTCAAGTATGCGGAGATCACAGCCGGTCTCGGACGGAGCGAACTCGAGGATCTGCTCACGGCCGAGCCCGACATCCTCAACGGTAATCCGGTCCAGTGCCGCACCTGCCACCGGTCCCATTCTCTTGATCTCGTCGGACAGGCAAAGGTGGTTTCAGAGGACAGCTTCGGATCCCCCGTGTCCTCGCCGGCCGGTGGGGCCGAACGGGTCTTTTCCGCATCCTTCAACCTGTGCACCAGCTGTCACCAGGTGTTCCTGCAGTACACCTGGGATAACGACAGCGAGATCTTTTCCTACGGGCTGGACCCGGCCATATACGGAAGCCCTTCCGTTCTGGGCAGCGACGCGGAATATCATGCCGGCGACCTCGACCGGGTGATCTACGATTCCCATTTTCCCGGCACCTACAACGGGACGCCGGTGGCGGGCTACAACATCAACGCCGCCGACGAGAAGGCTTGCGTCCAGTGCCACGATCCCCACGGCGCCTCGAAATTCGACCAGGCCGGCATCAGGGGTCTCACCGAGGAGTGGGGAAATACACCCGGCTTCCACGGTGACTACATGAACTGGGCCTACCGTCAGGACGTGGACTGTGCCCGCTGCCACTCCGGCAGCGAGTACATCAAGCTCACCGCCGGGCAGGACCCCGACAACCTGGACAGCAACCAGGCCCGGGTGGTGGCCTGCTATAGCTGCCACCCCCTCACCGCGCTCAACGACGCCGACACCGCCTTCTCCCTGGGCTCGAGGTGGACCATCGACGAGTTCGTCTTCCCCTCGGCCCTGTTCACCGTGGAAGGACTCGGAGACAACGCCCTGTGCATGAACTGCCACTCCGGGCGCAGATCCAAGGCCGACGTGGACGCGGCCATCGCCGCCGGGAGCTCGGTCCTCGAGTTTCGCGAGATCAACCCCCACTACCGCATGGCCGGGGCGACGCTGTTCGGTAACTTCGCCCAGGGCGGTTACGAGTTCGACGGCAAGGCCTACGCCTCGAAATTCGAGCACGTGGCGTCCAACGACCTGTGTGTGGAGTGCCACAACGCCCACTCCGGCGAGGTGTTCATCACCAGCGCCCCGGCCGGCAGGGTAAGCTGCGACACCTGTCACGACGGGGTGGCCACCGTGGAGGACCTGCGCGACATCCGCGTGATCGGCGACCTCGCCCCCGCCTCCGCGGCGGTGGACTATGACGGCGACGGCGATGTGGGCGAAGGGATCTTCTACGAGATGGACACCCTCAAGACGCTGCTCGGCGAGGCCCTGGTGGCGGCCGGGGTGGAGGATCTGGGCCGTTACCCCTACTTCGACAAAATCACCACCGCCGATCAGTTCCGTGCCGCCTACAACCTGCAGTGGGTCCGGTCGGACCCCGGCCATTACGCTCACAACGCCGCCTATGTTATCGAGCTGATGGTGGACTCCCTGGAGGCCCTCGGTGTGACGACAAACCCCGATACGTCAAACCCGCTCCACCGGGACGCCGAGGGGCACTTCAACGCCGCCGCTGAGGCTTTCCGCCACTGGGACGAGGACGGTGTTGTCCAGCCGACCTGCTCAAGATGCCACGCCTCGGAGGGGGCGGCCTACTTCTTCGATACCGGGGACCTGATCACGGAGCCGGAATACACGGAGTACACGAAGGGGATCTCGGCCGGTTTCGCCTGCGAGACGTGCCACGTCGTTGATTCCTTCTCCGGCGCCTTCGAGGGCGATCTGTGGAACGTGGCTGATGTGACCTTCCCCTCGGGCTTTGTGGTCGACATCGGGGATGAGAGCAACCTGTGCGCTCAGTGCCACCAGGGCCGGGAATCGGGTGTGTCCGTGGCCGATCGCATTGCCGCCGCAGACACCCACACCTTCATCAACCGTCATTATCTGGCCGCGGCGGCCATCCAGTTCGGTGCCGAAGCCACGGCTGCCTACGAGTACGCCGGCCAGTCATACGCCGTTTACAACACCTTCCCAAGCCACCTCCCTTCGCAGAAAACCTGCGTCGGATGCCACCTGAGGGGCGTGGAGGACCATACCTTCAAGCCGGCCCTGGCCGACTGCAGCAGTTCGGGATGCCACACCGGCATCACCGACTTCGATCACATCAAGCTGACCAGCGGCAACGTTGACTATGACGGCGACGGTCTGGCCAGCAGTTTCCAGGACGAGATCGACGGGATGCTGACACTCCTCATCCTCGAGATCCAGGATTACGCGGCTACGGAGCTGAGTGAACCCATCGTCTACTCACCGGTCAATTATCCCTACTTTTTCAAAGACACCGACGCCGACGGTGTGGGCGATCCGGACGAACTGTCCTTCGGCAACCGCTACTCGACCTTCGACGATATGCTGTTGGCGGCGGCCTTCAACTACCACTCGGGGCGTGATCCCTGCGGTCATATTCACAATTACCGCTACGTCATCCAGACCCTGTATGATTCCATCGAGAACCTGGGCGGTGATGTGAGTGCGTTGACGAGGCCTTGATCCCTCCTCCACCTTTTGTGAGACGACAGATGGGAGGCCGGCTCTTTTGAGCCGGCCTCCTTATTTATATCACCCCTGCCTGCCGCCGCCCGGTCGGTTGTTCCATTTTCGGCTCTGTCCGCGTCTCATTAGCCTGGCGCCGGGGCGGACGCACTTTTTCAAACAGAGTCCAGGATCCGTCTCTCAAATCGGGAGTCAGAAATCTGAATCTATCTGTACCTTGTTCGGCGCAGGCTGGGTTATTGAATTTCTTCTGTTTTCCGTCTCCTGTCTCCTGTATTCTTATTTATCATGGATTTCAGGAGCCACACGATCCTCGGCCGTACCGGACTGTCCGTCAGCCGACTGGGCATCGCCGCCTCCTACGACGCGCCGGCCTTCGCCATGGAGAGGGCCTTCCACGAGTTCGGCGTCAACTTCTTCTACTGGGGGTCGGTGCGAAAGGCGGGCATGCGGGACGCGTTGATCAACCTGAAAGGGGATTACCGGGACGGTCTGGTCATCGCCTTCCAGAGCTACGACAAGTCCGGACTGGTCATGCGGCGGTTCCACGAGAAGGGCCTGCGAGATCTGGGCATCGACTGCGCCGACGTCCTGATCCTGGGATGGATGATGAAGGGGGCGCCCCGGGGCCGCATGCTGGACGCGGCCCTGCGTCTTAAGGAGGAGGGTAAAGTGCGTTACCTGGCGGCCTCATCGCACAACCGGCCCCTGCTCGGGGAACTGGTCGCCCGACATGATCTGCCGGTGGACATCTACATGCTGCGCTACAACGCCGCCCACCGGGGGGCGGAGACCGACATCTTCCCGCGCATTCCGGCTGAGAGCCCGCCGGGCATCATGGCCTACACGGCCACCCGGTGGGGCCAGCTCCTCCAGGAAAAGAGGATGCCCCCCGGCCAGGAGCCCCTCACCGCCTCCGAATGCTACCGGTTCGCCCTCACCGATCCCCATGTGGACCTGGTCATGACCGGACCGAGGACCGCCGATGAACTGGGCGAGAACCTGGGGGCCCTGGAACTCGGACCCCTGTCCGATGCGGAGATGGAGAGGGTGAGGAGGATCGGGGACTGGGTTTACGGTAAGGGGAAGAGGTGACCCCTTTCTCAACCGATGGTGCCAACGGCGGCGCCCTGAGACGCCGCCGTTTCTTCGTGAGCTCTTGGGGTCGGACCCCAGATTCTCAGATTTCCTCTGTGGCCCTCCGCGGCAGTGCCTTAAGGGGCACCTCGGTGTCCTCTGTGTTCAATCTCTTCCCTGAAACCTGAAACCTGAAACTAGTCTCTCCCCATCCTCCTCTTGATATGTTTGAGCCGGAATATGTCCTCCCGCTCCCTCTCCTGGAGAGTCTCCCGGATGGACCGGATCTGGCGGGTGAGGGAGGGGATGAGGGACTGTTCCAGGGCGTTGATCCGCCGGGTGACCCTGCGGATCTCCTCGCCAAGTCTTTTAAGGCGGATCTCATGGCTGGCCACCCGAAGGACGTGTTCGAGGAGCTGCTCGTAGGCTTCGGCGGTCTCAAGGATGTGGGACGGTGTGTCCATGGGGAGCATCCCCCGGGCGTCCGGTGTCCGGCGCAGGGACTGAAACTGGATCTCCGGGATCCGAATGCCCCAGATGTTCGTCTCCCTGGTGTGGATGGGAATCTCACCTTTGGCTGACAGGGATGCCGCTTTCAGGGCGTGACCGCCGCTGAAGGCCTTGGCCAGACCGCTCAGAACAGTTGATCTCTGTACCTCCCTGGCGATCTCCCCCCGGCTGTGGATGATGGTGTCGACGATGCCGAAAAAGTCCTCGATAAGGGCTTCTCTCTTGTTCTTCAACAGCTCGACCCCGCTTAGTGCCAGGGACATCCTGGTGCGATGCGTAATCAGGTTCATCCGGGTAGCCGGCACGCTCATGGAGAGGCCTCCCGTCCCTTGTTCTCTTCCGGGGGCAGAAATCGGTCGATCCACTGCCTGTCGATCCGGGTCAGGTCGACCTTGGGGAAACCGGTCAGCAGCTGCCAGGCCTGGGTCATGGTGACCTCGATGTCCCGCCCCCTGGCGCCCTGATTGAGGTATTGATCCTCGAAATGACGGGCGAAGGCCAGGTAACGCCGGTCCTCGGTGGTCATGGCGTCCTCACCGACGATGGCCTCCATCCTCCTCAGGTCCCGCCCCCGGGCATAGAACGAATAGATCTGGTCAGCAAGGTTGCGATGGTCCGGTCGGGTTTTGCCCTCTCCGATACCGAGGTTCATGAGCCTGGACAGGCTGGGCAGGACGTCAATGGGAGGGAAGATCCCCTTCCTGTGGAGCTCCCTGGACAGGACGATCTGTCCCTCGGTGATGTAGCCGGTCAGGTCGGCGACCGGGTGGGTGATGTCGTCGTCGGGCATGGACAGTATGGGGATCTGGGTGACCGATCCCTTTCTGCCTCGTATTCGTCCCGCTCTCTCGTAGAGGCTGGCCAGATCCGTGTACATGTATCCCGGATAACCTCTCCGCCCGGGGATCTCCTCTCTGGCGTTGCCGATCTCCCTTAAGGCCTCGCAGTAATTGGACATGTCGGTCAGGACCACAAGGACGTGCATGTCGTGATCGAAAGCCAGGTGCTCGGCGGCCGTGAGGGCCATCCGGGGCGTCAGGAGGCGTTCAATGGTCGGGTCGGAGGCCAGGTTCAGGAAGACGACCGTTCTCTCGGATGCCCCGGTTGACTGGAAAGCCTCCAGGAAGAACGCGGCGTCGCGGTGGGTGATCCCCATGGCGGCGAAGACGATGGCGAATTCCTCCTCCTCACCCAGAACATTGGCCTGGCGGACGATCTGGACGGCAATCTCGTTGGAGGGGAGTCCGGCTCCGGAAAAGATGGGGAGTTTCTGTCCCCTCACCAGGGTGTTGAGTAGATCGATGGCCGAGATGCCTGTCTGGATGAAATCAGTGGGTTTGTCCCGGGCCATCGGGTTGATGGCGTTGCCCAGGATCTCCCTCTCCAGCTGCGGGATGGGAGGAGGCATGCCGTCGATGGGAACCCCCGAGCCGGAGAAGGATCGGCCCAGGATGTCCCTCGACAGGCGCAACCTGGCTGTGGTCGGCAGGTACCGGACCCACACGGTCTCCGTATCTATCCCCTGTGTCGTCTCGAACAGCTGGGTCGTCGTTCTGGCCTCCGAGAGCTCCAGGACCTGTCCCTTGCGCCTGTCTCCGGCCGGGGTGTGGAGTTCCACCATCTGGCCGAGAAAGACCCCCGGGATCGATCTTATGGTCACCAGGGGACCGGAAATGCCTATCAAACCCCGGCTGCGTCTATTCAGCAGACTGCCCATCGCTCCCTTCCTCCTCGAAACGGGCTCTCTGGGTCCTGATCTGTTCACCGAGAGCACGGATCTCTTCACTCAGACGGTCCAGGACCTGCTCAGCGGCATTGGGAAAGAGGTCATCCGGAAGTTCGTTGATCCTGGCCAGGTCCTCCAGGGTCTCCATCTCCAGCAAGCTCTCCAGCGGTATCTCGTCGTCAAGGCCTGACATGACGATCTCATGCCCCTTCAGAAAGGCCACCAGCATCCAGTACTGCTTCTGCATGGAGCAGGTCGCGTCCACCGGATGATAGGCGTTCTGGCGCAGGAAGTTCTCCCGGATCAGGCGTGCCCCCATCAGGAGGATCCGCTCGCTGTCGGGAATCGCGTCCTCCCCAACCAGCTGAACCATCTCGGTGATCTCCTTCTCCCTTTCCAGCATCCGGTTGAGGGTCTTTCTCTGTGCCGGCCAGTCCTCGGCCACCTTTTCGACATACCAGGGTGTGAGCCTGTCCACGAAAAGGCTGTAGCTCTTGGTCCAGTCGATGGCGGGATAGTGGCGGCGCTGGGCCAACGAAGTGTCCAGGGCCCAGAGGGCACCGGCGATCCTCATGGATGACTGGGTCACCGGCTCGGAAAAATCACCACCCGGAGGCGACACCGCGCTGACGATGGTGACGGAGCCCTGTCGGTTGTTCGTGCCCAGGGTCTGGACGAGCCCCGCCCTCTCATAGAAACAGGCCAGGCGGGTCCCCATATAGGTCGGATAGCCCTCCTCGCCGGGCATCTCTTCGAGACGGCTGGATATCTCCCGCAGGGCCTCAGCCCAGCGTGAGGTGGAGTCGGCCATCAGGGCCACATTGTAGCCCATGTCCCTGAAGTATTCGGCCATGGTGATGCCGGTGTAAATGGATGCCTCCCGCGCCGCCACCGGCATGTTGGAGGTATTGACCACCAGTACCGTCCGTTCCATCAGGGGACCCCCCGTCCGGGGGTCCTCCAGCTCCGGAAAATCGGACAGGACCTCAGTGATCTCGTTGCCCCTTTCTCCGCAGCCGACGTAGATGATCACGTCCGCTTCGCCGTGCTTGGCCAGGGTCTGCTCGACGACGGTCTTGCCGGTGCCAAACCCCCCGGGAACGATGGCGGTGCCTCCCCGGGCGATGGGGAAGAGGGTGTCCAAGATCCTCTGGCCGGTGATGAAGGGATGGTCGGGAGATGTTTTCTCTTTGAAGGGGCGGGGTATCCGGACAGGCCAGCGGCTGATCAGGCTCAGGCGGATGATCGTTCCATCCTCCTTTTCAACCGTGGCAACAACGTCCTCGGCCCGCAGGTCCCGGGAACCGATCTCCACCACCACACCTGCCAGGTCCGGTGGGACCAGGATGCGGTGTTCCATCCGGGAACCGACCGGAATAGTTCCCAGGATATCGCCGCCGGTGACAGAGCCGTTCTCGTGAACGGCTGGTGTGAAAGACCAGAGGCGCTCCCTGTCGATGGACGGGATGGATGTTCCGCGGAGGATAAAGTCCCCCTCCGTCTGCAGCAGGGAACTGAGGGGTCTCTGGATTCCGTCGAAGGCCCTGCCAAGGAGACCGGGGCCGAGTTCGACGGTCAGGGGATGCCCATGGCACAGGACCGGTTCGCCAACCGAAAGGCCTGATGTGTCCTCGTACACCTGAACAGTTGCCAAGCCGGATTCGATGCGGATGACCTCACCGGTTAGCCCCGACTCCCCCACGCTGACGACATCGTACATTCGGGCGCGGGAGAGCCCCTTGGCCTCTACGGCCGATCCAGAGATGCGGTGTATGGTGCCGGCTGCCTGCATGAAGATACCTCCGGTTAGCAGTCAAGTATTCAGTGGTCGGTATCCGGTATTCAGTGGAAAATCCTCACATTGGCTCGGAAATACTGGAGAAACTGGTCTGTTTCATGTGATATCTTTTACCGCTCATTGTGACTTTTTCCGTTCGTGCCTTAATACTGAATTCTGACTCCTGAATACTGAATACTGGATACGCCCTCCCCTCATCTCCTTATCTTCAACCGATACCCGATGGCCCTTCGAATGATCCTCGAGATCAGATCCTCCCTCTCTCCCCAGAAATCCTCTCCCAGTGGGCGGGGAAGGGTGATGAACAGAGGTCTGCCGCTCTGCTCGGCCCTGATCCGGACCTTTTCGGGGAGAGACTCGTAGAGCTCCTCGGTAACAATGACCACACCATGGGATCTTTCCCGAAGCAGGTCCATAACCCTCCACTCCAGCCGGGAGGGGTCGGTGCAGGGTTCCACATCAGCGCCGGCCAGGGAAAAACCCTCCACGATCTCAGGCTGTCCGATCACCACGACCTCAGACATCTCCCACAACCTCCCTGAACGTATCCATGGGGACGTCCAATAAGATCCTGACGAGTGCCAGCTTGATGAGAACCCCCTCCCGGTGAAGGGCCAGCATGTAGGCCAGAAGAAGGGAGATGTCCAGGGGGTCGATGTTCCGAGGCCTCGTGTAGGCGAGGTAGATCTCCCTGTCCAGCGCCTGGAGAAAGACCGAGGTTCTTCCCTCCAGTTCGAACAGAATGGCTACCTTGCTGATGGCGGTTTTCAGGATGCCCCTCGGAAGGGCCTGGGCGATCTCATCCCCATCACCGGATTTCATGACCCTGAGGTAAACGGGCCGTGTCAGACGCCCCGGGCCCTCGATAAAGAACTCCTCAGGATCCCTGTCCGTTGGAAGGGTGCGCCACATGAGGGCGGTCATCAGGTTCATCTGATCAACCCGGTCTCCCAGGTACTGAATTAAAAGGGGGTAGCCTGACCGTTGAACCGTGGACAGAATCTGATCCATGAATCCTCTGGTCAGGTCAAGGCGCATTTCGACGAGAGGCCGACTGTCCGCCCTTCGGATAGCCCTCTTGAACGCATGACGATAGGTGTAGTTCCAGGTTGCCAGCCTGTCAGCCGCCTCTTTAAGGGTCGATGAGTGGACAAGGGTCTCGAGCTGGTCCTGGGCAAGTAAGCCGCCGGCGATGGTCGAGGACAGGATCTCGACCGGCCTGGATCGATGGTGAATGCCGCTTATAAGGGTCAGGAGGTTCTTGAGATCCCACTCAGCCAGCAGAGCCTTCAGGGCGCCGGCGGGAGGGCCAGAGGCGATCCTGGACATTTTGTGGGTCCTTGAAGCGGTGGATCTGTCGATGGCTGCCAGAAGGGCGTCGCTGTCCTTAAGGGCGATGGATCCCCCAAGCTCTCCGGAGTAGGGCGTCTCCCTCAAAAGGGCCATCCACTGCCGGATGTTAGCCGAATCGGTCAGCTGGTGAAGCTGCTCCTCGCTCATGAGGCGGCCCATCATGCCCCTGATCCGGCCGTTCAGATAGTCGATCTCCCTGACCATCGGGATCCTCCCAAGCGGCCACGCCTGAGGATGCTATCCTCAATCCCGGGGAGAGTCCTCTCCAGTTTTCGCCCTTTCGTCGCCAAACAGTTCCAGGAGCAGTTCCAGGGGTGGATGTTCCCTCAGAACCTTGAGCCTTGAGCGGACGGTGTTGTCGCGGATCTCTCTGCCATCGTCGACTGAGACCAGAACCCCGCCGGTCAGATGGGCATCGACGGTCACCTCGGCATTCATCCGCCTGGCCCTGAGAAAATCACGTGCGCCTGCTTCATCGCCCGGGCGGACACGGACCTGGATGCTGGAGCTCTGCGGTATCTTCTCAACGGCCTCGGCGAGAAGGCCTGGCAAGGCTTTGCGAAGTCGGTTGTCGGATATTTCGCGATCGTCAAGCATGCCCTCGATCCTGATGAGGTTCTCCTCCAGCATGTCATAACGGTTCCCGAGCATGGTCCTGTTGGATGAATCCCGGGCCCTGTTCAGAATGCGGGCCGCCTCATCACGAACCTCGTTCCTGGTTGTGTCCAGTGCTTCCTGAAGGAACGTCTCATTGCGGTTCCGCGTTTCCTCCTCGATCCGTCCGGCTTCGGCTCTTGCCTGATTGATGATGATATCGGCCTCCCTGCGGGCGTCTCGCCACAGGGAGTCGATCAACTGCTGGCGTCGGGGAGCCGGTGTTCCCCCTTCGTTCATCTCAACATCACCAGGATGAGGAAGGCGATCACAAAACCGAGGATGACCATGGTCTCCGGAATGGCCAGAAGGATGATCACCGTGCCGCTGACCTCCGGTCTCTCGGCAAGGGCCCCGGCACCTGCTGATCCGATGCGGGACTGGGCCCAACCCGTTGCCAGGGCGGGAAGACCGATGGCCAGAGCGGCGGCAAAGGCTAGTAGTGCTGTTTCAGTCATTCTGTTGCCCCCCTTCATTTGGGTATCGGAGTGTCGAGGTGTCGAGGTATCGGTGAAGACCAACTGCTTCGCTTAGTTACCGTTTGGCGGCATGAGCTTCCCCGTTACACCGTGACACCGATACTCCCATACTCGTTTACGTCCTCCTGTTTTTCAGATATCCCGTTCTCTGGGTTCTCTCCACATACAGACAGGCCTGCCGGGAGAGGGTCTGAAGCTTATCGGGATCGTACTCATCTTCCCCCTCGAATACGGCCCCGCCGATGGCCAGGTCGTAATCCCTGCCGAACCGTTCGGAGAAGGCCTCCAGAAGCCGGGAGGAGTATTCATCCACCAGGGATGAGTAGGTGAGGATCAGAAACTCTCCCTGAGGTCTGCTCTGGATGAAGTCATCACCCATTCCACCGTCCGTCACCGTCGAGGTGATGACCTCCTCGATCTCAGTGAGTTTTTCCACCGAGAAGATATCCTCGAAGGATTTACCTCCCTCGTTGGGGTTGACATGGACCGTGAGCACACCCACGGTCTTTCCCTCAGCGACCCTGTTGACCATCTCCACGTTAAAGTTCTCATCCCCCGGATGCCAGGCGGTGATCCCACGCTGCGGGCTGATCAGCCCCCTGGTGGGAAGGGAGAATTGAAAGATCGTACTCTCATGGGGGACGCTCTGGACGGAAATGGTTCCCCCGTGCTGCTCGATGATCTCCTTGGTCAGGGACAGGCCCAGGCCGGTTCCCTTGTCCTCTTCGTTCCCTTCCAGCCCCTGGTCCAGGATGCCCCGGTAGAAACGGTTGAACACCAGATGCTGCTCCTCTTCCGGAATGCCCGGACCGTTGTCGCTGATCTCAAAGACAGTGTTCCCGCCGGAATTGAGGACCCGAACGTCGACCTTGACGGCCGGCCCTCCGTGTTGGATGGCGTTTCCAATGAGGTTGACCAGAACCTGCTCCACCCGGTCACTGTCCGCGATAAGAAGGGGCAGTTCCCTGTCGAACTGGATGTTCAACTCCGCCTTCTGGTTCGTGCTCTGGGGCTTCAGGAGCCTCACGGCGCTCTTGACCGCCTGGACAGGATCGACCGGTTCTTTGATCAGGGTCAGCTGGCCCGATTCAAGCCTGGCCAGGTCGAGGAAATTGTTGATCATCCTGTTAAGCCTTTTGCTCTCCTTGCAGATTATTGAGATATACCTCTTCTGCGGTTCCGGGATCCCCTTCTCCCTCAACACCAGCTCGGAGAAGCCCTGGATGGAGGTGAGGGGGGTCCGAAGCTCGTGGGACACTGTGGAGATGAGTTCCGTCTTGAGGTGGTCCAGTTTCTGGATCTGGGATCTGTTGAGGATCCCTGCCGTCAGCAGGTCACCGAAGCGGGTGAGTATGTTCTGGGAATTGCGCAGGATGTCCATTACCTCCGGATCCCGAGGGGGGACTGCCGACAGGGTCATTCCGAACATGTTGTGCCGCGGTGGCAGGAGATTCCGGATCAGCGCAAGGGAGCCTTCCCTTACGAGGTCCCAGGCGAAGCCGAGTTCGGTCAGGTCCTCGTTGACAGGGAACGGAGAGTGAAGGGGCAGGGAGGTCAGAGACTGGTAGAGGCTGAACCCTGACCGGTAGTCCATGACGGCGACCTGCGAGGGGCTCTCAAAGTTGGTCCTGCCCACCCATGCCCTGTTGGAACCCATCTCCCCGAGGAGGAACAGATGGGAGTGGGGTCCAATGGCCGTCGTCATCGCCTCGATCATCCCCGGTACGAGCCCGGATTCGATGTCATTGTGGTTCTGATGGAGGTCGAGGAGGGCAGACAGCAGAGTCGAGGAGATGGGAATGATGACGTTCATACGGTCCCGGAACTCGAGATTTTCCATGCCCATACCCACCTGGAGGGCAAGGGGTTTGAGGGTCCGCAGATTGTCCTCGGTGAACCCCTCGTTGCTCCGGCTGTCAGAGACGTTCAGGACACCCAGGATTTTGCCCCTGCTTTTCAAAGGCACGCTCATGAAGGACTTGGTCCGGTAGCGATCGGGGAGGTGACCGTTGAACCGGGGGTCATCATCGACGTCCTCAACCAGAAGGGTGTCCCCCGTGGCCGCAACCCACCCGGCAATACCCTCGCCAACCGGTATTGTGACCCCCCTGATGTCCTCCGGGTACCTTCCGGCCCACGCGGTCAGGGTCAGACGTTTACCTCTCGGCCCCATGGACAGGATGGAAACCCTTTCGGCATCGAAAAGGGATAGAATTTTGTTGCAGAATGTCCTCAGGATGCTGATCTCGTCCAGGCTGGAGTTGAGCAGTTCCCCCATCTCCAGGAAGAGATCCTCTGAAATACGTTTTGTCATAACGTCCGGTGTCTCCTGAATGGTTTATAGGGTTTGCCTCCGGGTTGATAGAATTTGCTGAAGAATTCCACGTAATGGAGCCGGAGGGAGTGGATGGTGGGTGAGAAGACCCCCAGGGCAAAGTTCAGGGTGTGGAAGATCAGGGCAAGGGTCACCCCCACTGCGAGGGATTCTACCGTGCCGCCGATCATGTTGGCTACCCTGGCCAGAACGAGGGAAGAGATCCCTATTGCCATCAACCGGGCATAGGAAAGGATGTTGCCAAATGATTTGAGAAACTCCAGAGGTCCCATGAGTCCCTGGGTGAAGACGAGGGTTATCAGGCCAAGAAGGAGAAGAAGAATGCCTATTGATCTGGCGTTGGGCAGGAAACCGGCGACCGAAACCACGATAACGATCAGCCCGATCAAGGCGAAGATGTTAGCGACCGCCGAGACGCCGTGTCTGCCGAGCTTCTGGCGAAGCTCGATCATCAGGTTGAGAAGAAATCCTATCAGGACATGGGCGGCCCCCAGGCCCAAGGAGATATAGAGGAGGGGCAGGAACATCCGGTTTCTGTCCATGAGCAGGGGCCGGAGGCCCCAATGTTCCCCCAGATTTCCCATGAATTCCCCGAAGAGAACACCGAAGACGATGGCTGACGCGCCGCTCAGGACGAAGACGGAGGCCAGGCTGGCTATAATGGGTCTCTCACGGTACCTCATGCGAAGCCAGGCGGAAAGGCCGAGGAGGATCAGGCCGTATCCGATATCCCCGAGGATAAAACCGAAGAACAGGGGAAAGAAGAAAGCCATGAAAGGAGTCGGATCCAGGCTGCCGTACCGGGGAAGGGCCAGAAGGTTGACCAGTGGCTCGAAGGCCCTCACAAAGGGCCTGTTCCGCAGCTGAACAGGGACATGTCTGTAATCACTAACCTCAGCCGGCGTTATCTCCACCATGATCTCATCGTTATAGTTGCTTCTGATCGCATTAACCAGAGATTCAACCTTGTCCTCGGGGATCCATCCCCTGAGGAAAAAGGTGTGCCTGCTCTGAGCGCCGAGGGATACGGTCTGGATCTCTTCCAGCCTTTCCAGGATGACCTCTTCGGCCCGTGCCAGGGAACCGCTCCATTGATGGGACAGGATAGCCATCCTCTGTTCTGCCACGGAGATCTCCTCAGGGAGTTCCTTCTGCCTCCGGATGATAAGGCGAAGAGTGGTGGCCAATGGCTTTTCGGAATAGGTCTCGGGCAGTTTGATCTCGGTGATGCTCTCTAAGGTGAACAGGTTTTTCAGGTCCGTTTCAAATTCACCTGGATAGGCTATGATGGCGGCGATGTTCTCCCGGTCCATGTCTCCGGTGAAAACCATGTACCGCCGGCGGGTGATTCTCCGCAGCTCCTTTTCCAGGATCGGGAGAATTCCCTGCCTTTTCCTCTCCAGAATGATACCCACCAGTTCCAGTTTTTCCACCTCTGTCGCCTGCTGGAGAAGGGGATAAAGGGCGGCGACGACCTTTTCATAACGGGACAGGGTGGCAAGTTCGCTGCGAAGGTCGAGAAGCTCCTCATAGACCGGCGAGATCTCCCTGTCGGCCCCTTCCAGAAAACCGTCCAGGTCCTGGGAGGAGATATTCTGAGCAAAGAGCCAGGCAGGCGCAACAGAGGCTTTTTCCTTTGCGGTGAGGGACGACCGAAGCCTTTTCACCCTCTCCAGAAGGATGGTGAGTCTGTCCCTGATGGCGGTCTGTTCACCGGACTGGCTCGATGCCTCCAGATAGACGATCTGGCCGCCGGTCATGGGGAAAGGGTCGAGATGAACCGTGCCTATGGAATGGACCAGATCCAGCGTCCCCATCAGGTGACGGCGCGGTCCCATAAAGGTGATCTTGACCATGGGCGTGATCACGTCGACTCCCCAAGCAGGTAACGAAGGATGATCGATCGCACTTTATCGCCTTTGCTCTCCATGGTGGATCTCTCCTGTTCGGCGATGGCATTCCCCTGTCGACGGATCCTTTCCGCCTCTTCCTCGGCTTCGAGGAGGAGTGCCCTCCTCAGGGCGGCGGCCTCCCGTTGAGCTGATTCCCGTCCTGATGCCTGGAGTTTCTCCGATCCGTCGGCCGCCTTTGAGAGGATCCCTTCCGCCTCTTCTTTTCGTGCCTGAAGGTATCGGTCGATCTCCTCCTCCGCCTGATGGATCTCAAGGAACAGGAAACTGTCCTTGCCGTCAGTGTTTTTAGACCTGTGGTCCGACGAACCCATCGGTCTCCCCCTGAAGCCCTCCGCTCGCCCCGTCGGCGCACGGGGAATGAAGATCGCCTAATATAAGAATACCAGTGATGGGTTATGGGCGAAACAATCCGCTATAAGGATTCCGTCCTTTCAGGCGAGAGGAAAGCCGAGATCAGGTGTCGCACCCATCCCCTCTGCACTAAAAATCTACCATAAAATCGGGAAGTTTAGGAAAACTGTATGCCTGAATCGGGTGATTTTTCATCTGCGCCGGTGCGGCTCTGCGCTGGCCGGTGTGCATTATTTCTATACACCACGGTTTGATGTCACTTTCACCGTTTCCCGTTGGTCGGTGAGACGGTGACCGCTTCGAAGAACCGTCCCCCTGCTCTGTCTGAATAATATTTCTATACGTTTTTGGTCCTCAACCCTGCGCCCCTCTTCCGGTGGAAAGCTGAATTGACTCTATAAAACAGAGAGTTAAGAGTTTTTTATCCGGATCTCCGGTTTTGGCACATTTGATGCGAAACCAATGGCGAGATGGAGAGGCCGCTAAGGGGGAAAAGGAGGCAGTCATGAAAAACCGGATTTGGATCGCTGTGCTGACAATGGCTTTTTTTGCCACATCAGCTTTTGCCGCCGATGGTGCAGAGAGTAGTGGCCCGAACTGGTTGTTGAGGCTGTTTTTCGCCTTCCTGGCGGCGGTTATCGTCTTTCAGCTGATCCCGGCCCTTGTCCTGTTTGGCTCGATGCTGGCGGCCATCTTTAAACGGAAGCCGGAGAAAGCAAACATGCTGGAGAGCGAGCAGACCAAAGGATCATGAAAGAGCATGGATGTGCACCGGACCCCGTTCACGGGATGAGAGGAAAATACCATGCGACTCCTTCTCATAGCTGACAAGGATATCAATGTTCGAAGGCAGATGACCGAGATATTCGATGAGCCTGGTTACGAGATCATAGCACCCGAATCAGTGGATATCGTGCTGCGCGATGTTCTCAAGAAGGACGCGAAGGTCGTTCTGCTTGGAAGCGAGTTCGATGATATGCCGGCCAAGGAGCTGATTCCCCTTCTGAAGAGGTGCAACAGGGATCTGACGATCATCCTGGTGTCCGACGAGGAGTCACTGCCTCTGTTAAGGAAGTTTCGCCGGGAGGGGATCTTCTACCACGCCCTCAGACCGATCAACAAGGAGGACAGGGAGGAGCTCCGGCTGGCTGTCAGATGCGCCTTCGAGAATTCCTCCGACAAACTGTGGTCGGCCAGGGTGTCTCACAACAATCATGGGGAGGGGAATAGAACCCGCCCCACCTACCAGGAAGGAGGAGAGTCATGAGATCCAAGGGTTCGATCGTCACTGAAGCCGTCGCCAGGACGGTTATGACGACTGCGGTGTTCTGCCTGGCCTGGATCAGTCCTGCTCTGGCAGTGGACACCAGCAAGGTGTATGCGAGCGGCATCCTGGTCACCATTTTTCTCGGCGTCTGTGCCCTGATTGTGGTGGCCCAGATGGTCCCGGCACTGATGCTTCTCATGGGGGCCATTAAAGCCCTGTTTTCTGGAAAGGCCAGGAAGGAAGCCGCCGTACCTGTCGACACCAGAGGTGAGAGCGCCTGACAGGAGTTCCCAAGGGGTCCGGCAGGCGGGTGATTAAGGAGCAACAGAACCGAAAGGAGAGGCAACCATGGTGGAGTTTTTTGTCCGATTCTTCAATGCCATCGGCAGGGTTGTCGAGGTCAACACCCTGGTGGATTTCTACAACTATGTCAAAGCCGTGGAGTACCTGATCTGTGTGGGCTTTTTCGTGACCTTCCCGCTGTTCTACAAGCATGTGATCAAGCCGCCTGGGAAAACGGGTGAGATCGACTAGTCAAGAAGGAGAAGGGGCTTCTCGGTGATCCTGGGGGGATCTGCCGCCTCGATCACCGGTGCCCTGAGGCATAAATACCGGACGGGAGGTAAATGAGAATGTTTGGAAACTGGAAATGGGTGTTTGTGTTGGCCGTAACGCTGGCGTTCACCGTGCCGGCAGCAACCCAGGGAAGCTCGGCGGAGATGCCCGCCTCCGTTCTTCTGGATTCCCTCTCCCATCTGTTTGACGGGGCCGAATTCGATCACAACCTGCACCTGGACATCGCCGAAGACTGTGCGGACTGCCATCACCACACGACCGGCACCGGTGTTTCCGATCCGGTCTGCATCCCCTGTCACGACAGGGGTGCGGAGGCAGTTTCAGTGGCCTGCAGGGACTGCCATGAGGCCGATCCCTTCTCGGCCGAGTCCCTCCGGGAGAAAGATAAGAGGAAGGACGATTATCATTTCGACAAACCCGGCCTGAAAGCCGCCTATCACCTCAACTGCCTGCAATGCCATGTGGAGATGGGTGGACCGGAAGGATGCCAGGACTGCCACGAGAGAAACGCCGACGGGGATGCCTTCTACTATTCGGGTCCGTTCTCGCCCAAGGGTGAACAGGCCAGCAAGGGACATTGAGGGGCCGGCAAACGGCTTTTTGCTATCAGGGAACGATGAAAGGAGGGAGAGCATCATGAGTGGAATAAGCCGAAGGGGATTCCTGTCAGCCGTTGTCGCCGGCGGGGCGGCAACCCTTCTCGGTGCACCCCGGAAAGCCCGCGCTATAGGGGACTTCGAGGGATATCCGGAGGGGATGGGCGTCCTGGTCGACCTGACGCGGTGTGTCGGCTGCCGGAGCTGTGAGGCGGCCTGCAACCATGAACAGGGGTTACCTGAGCCGGACCTTCCCTTTGACGACCCGTCGGTGTTCGACGAGACGTTCCATCATGGGACGCAGAAGCGGAGGACCGATGAGAACGCGTTTACGGTGGTCAACCGTTATGATCCGGAGGGAGCTGAAGGCCCGGTTTATCGCAAGATCCAGTGCAACCACTGCAATGAGCCGGCCTGCCTGACCTCCTGTTTCGTCAGCGCCTATACCAAGACCAGGGAGGGCGCAGTAATCTACGATTCGAAGGTCTGTGTCGGCTGCAGGACCTGTATGGTGGCCTGTCCCTTCCGCATCCCGGCCTACTCCTACTCCAGTGCTCTCAACCCTGTGGTCAGGAAGTGCATCTTCTGCTACGAGACCCGCCTGAAGTACGGTCGACCTCCGGCCTGCGTGGAGATCTGCCCCCAGGAGGTCCTGACCTTCGACCACCGCAGACACCTTCTCAAGATGGCCCATGAACGAATCCGGGCCAACCCCGACAGATACATCGACCACGTCTATGGAGAGACGGAGGTGGGAGGAACTTCCTGGATGTATATCTCCGGTGTTCCCTTTGAGGACCTGGGTTTTGACACCACCCTGCAGAGGGCTCCGATCCTGGCCAACGCTCAGGAGTTCCTGTCCAACGTGCCCATGGTCCTGGCCATCTGGCCTGCTCTGTTCATGGGTTTCCATCTCCTTTCCGCAAAGGGTAAGGAGGGTGAGGAGGAGCAAAGCACCGATAAGGGGGAGGAGGGATAAGATGAAAGAGATCATTAAAAAGGGATACGAACCGATCGACTCTCCCGAGGAAACCCCAGGAGGCAGAAGGTGGACCTTCAAGGAAAAGCTTCTCCTCGGTCTGAGCCCCAGAGAATATCTCAGGCAGGCCCTTCGAAACCCCATGAACTGGGCCCTCGGTGCTGTCTTTGCGGTGGGGATACCCCTTATCATCTATCGGTATCTGTTCGGCCTCGGCGTGGTGACCCACAGCTCGAACGATTATCCCTGGGGACTGTTCCTGGGCTTCGGGCTGTTCGTCATGGTTCCCCTTTCCGCATCCGGGTTCCTTCTCGGAACGACGGTGGAGCTGTTCGGGCGGCGTGATTTCAAGCCCATCGAACGGCTGGCCCTGCTCAACGGTCTGTTGGGATACTTCTTCGCTGTCGTATACCTGCTGGTGGATCTGGGACAGCCGTGGCGGCTCCCCTATCCCATGTTCGTCTCGTGGGGGACGGCAGCCGTCCTCTTCCTGGTCGGTTGGCATGTGGCGACATACCTCAGCGTCCAGATCATGGAGGTGTCCGAGACCTTTTTCGAGTGGGTCAACTGGCCCAACGCGAAGCAGTTTATCAAACGGATTACCATCGGT
>JBFFDD010000015.1:0-26487 GCA_041559575.1 bacterium | reverse complement strand
TGATATAAGGCAGCGTAGAAATTGAAACAGTAATAGAAGATCCCGACAACTGTTTAAACCATTACCATGACTTCTGCTATTACTAACACTCACACCCCCGTGTGTCCGAAACCACCCCGGCCCCTTCCGGTCTCCGGAAGTTCCTCCACCACCTTGAGATCGGCTCTGACGACCGGTCCAACGATCATCTGGGCGATCCTCATACCCCGGCGGACGGTAAAATCCTCCTGACCCAGGTTGACGAGGAGCACCATTACCTCCCCCCGGTAGTCAGGGTCAACGGTCCCCGGTGTGTTGGCAACCACGATGCCGTGATCTCGGGCCAGCCCACTGCGAGGCCTGATCTGTATCTCAAATCCCTCCGGAACGGCCACGGCGAGACCGGTGGGGACTGTCACCCGCTGACCGACTCCGATCAACCTGTCGTCGGTCACGGCCGCCGGCAGGTCCATCCCCACCGACATATCGGTGGCATATCGAGGCAGGGGAAGCCCTTTCCCGTGGGGAAGGATCCTGCACATCACCTCCACGGTGTTCCCTTTAGTCCCTGAAGGAGTCAACAGCGGCCTCGTCAACGGGGCCAATGACAGTCAGGGCCTGCCTGCCGGGCGTAAAGAGCCTGGCGGCCAGATCCCTGATCTCGTCGGCGGCAACCGAATCGATCCCCTCCTCGATCTCCAGTGGGGGTATCTGTCTGCCGAAATAGATCTCATTTCGCGCCAACTGGTTCATCCGGTTGGCCGTACTCTCGAGGCCCAGGAGGAGGTTTCCCTTCAACTGTCTTTTGGCAGTGGCCAGTTCCTCATCCGTCACCGGTGAGGTCGACAGATCGTCCACTTCGTTTCGGATCAGTTCCAGGGACTCTGCGAAACCCTCAGGGCCCGTGCCGCAATAGATCGTCAGGAGACCGGCGTCCTCATAGCCGGAATGGTAACTGTAAACGGAGTAAGCCAGCCCCCTCTCCTCCCTGATGCTCTGGAACAACCGTGAGCTCATCCCTCCGCCGAGGATCGTATTGAGGAGGTAAAGGGCGTAGCGATCCTCATGACTCACCCGGATCCCCTCGTACCCGACACAGAAGTGAACCTGCTCAAGCGGCCGGCTGACAAGGTGAACCCCCGGCGACGGACAGGGGGAGGTCCTCGTAAACTCGCAGGACCCGGCATGAAGACCTCCGAAAGAAGTTTCGATCTCCTCGATGAGCCGATGGGGATTCAGGGCGCCAGCCGCGGTCAAGATGATGGATTCGGATCTATAGCGCTCGCGGTGATAGGAGAGGACATCCTGCCTTTCCATCCCTTTCAGGCTGTCCTGGGTGCCGAGGATAGGCCAACCCAGGCTGTGCCCGGAAAAGAATTCCCTGTTGTGCAGTTCGTGGATGAGATCCTCCGGTGCATCCTCCACCATCATGATCTCCTGAATGACGACTTCCCTTTCCTTCTCCAGGTCCGATTGCCTGAAGACGGACTGCAGGGTGACATCACCCAGGATCTCCATGGCCTGAGGAAGGGCTTCGCCCAGAACCCTGGCGTGAAAAGAGGTAAATTCCTTGCTGGTAAAGGCGTTGAGGGAGCCACCCAGGGAATCGACCTCCAGGGCGATCTGCCTGGCGCTCCTCGAGGGAGTCCCCTTGAATGCGAGATGCTCGATGAGATGACTGATCCCGGTCTTGGAGGGGCTCTCATCCCTCGAGCCTGTGAGGACCCAGACTCCGACGCTGACGGATGAGAAGTCATTCAGTGGTTCTGCGATGACTCTGAGCCCGCTGGGGAGAACCTCTCTGACAACACCGGAGGAGGATCGTTTATTCATCGAGGGATCAGGAGCCTGGGGTTTTCTCGGACTGTTCCCGCATTTCTTTCTGGGCTTCCTTCATGCTCAGCCGGATCTTTCCGTCCCGATCGATCTCCAGGATCTTTACGTCGACCATGTCGCCCAGCTGGACAACGTCCTCGACCTTGTTAACCCTGTGATCGGCCAACTGGGAGATGTGAACCAGTCCATCCTGACTGGGAGTCACCTCGACAAAAGCGCCGAAAGCCGTGATGCTCTTGACCCGTCCACTGATGATCTTCCCGACCTCAGGCTCCTCAACGATCCTCTTGATCATTTCCAGGGCCTTCTGGGCGGCATCCTCGTCTACGGATGCGATCAGCACAGTGCCGTCGTCATCGACCTCCACCTTGACGCCGCATTCGTCGATGATCCCTCTGATCACCTTACCGCCGGGTCCGATGACCTCACGGATCTTGTCCGGCTTGATCTGGATCGTGATCAACCGTGGAGCGTAGGGTGAGAGGCCTTCGCGGGGCGCCGAAAGAGCCTTGTCCATCTCACCGAGAATGTGCAGCCTCCCGGCTCTCGCCTGGTCAAGGGCCTGGGCCATCAGCTCGCGGCTCACGCCGGATATCTTGATGTCCATCTGGAAGGCGGTGATGCCGTCCCGGGTCCCGGCGATCTTGAAGTCCATATCCCCGAGATGATCCTCGGCTCCGAGGATGTCGGAAAGGACGACGGCCTTCTCGGGTGTGTAGATAAGACCCATGGCAATGCCGGCCACGGCCTTGGTGAAGGGGACCCCCGCGTCCATTAGGGCCAGGCTGCTGCCGCACACGGTGGCCATGGATGACGATCCGTTGGACTCCAGCACTTCGGAGACCAGCCTGATGGTGTAGGGAAACTGTTCCTTTCCCGGAACCAGATTGAGAAAACTCCGCATGGCCAGATTGCCGTGACCGATCTCCCTTCTGGCCGGCCCCCTCAGAAAGCGGGCCTCGCCCGTACTGAAGGGAGGGAAGTTGTAGTGCAGCATGAACCTTCGTCTGAAATCGGCCTCCAGTGCATCGATGATCTGCTCATCGTCTGATGTGCCCAGGGTGGTAACCACCAGCGCCTGCGTCTCGCCTCTGGTGAAAAGGGCTGAACCGTGGGTCCGGGGCAGCAGCCCTACCTCGCAGGTGATGGGCCGGATCTCGTCGGGCTTTCTGCCGTCGATCCGCACGCCAATTTCCAGGACCCTCCTGCGCATAAGATCCTTCTCCATGGTGCGGAGTATGTCATCGATCTGGCCGTGGAGGAGCTCGCCCTCCGGACCCTCGCCGTATTCCGCGGACGCCTGGTCCCGGATCTCCTTGAGCCTGTCCTTTCTCTCCGTTCTGTCCTCGATGCCGATGGCCTCCGACACCTCAGCTCCGCAGAACTCTCTCAGAGTTGAAACCAGGCCCTCATCCTGCTCGGGGGAAAAGAAGGTCCACTTTTCCCTGCTCGCCTTTGCCTGAAGTTCCTCCTGAAGTGTTACGACCTCTGAAAGCCATCGATGACCGATCTCCAATGCCCCGATCATCTCCTCTTCGGAAACCTCCTTCGCCTCGCCCTCCACCATGGTAACCGCCTCACGGCTGCCGGCGACGACGACGTCCATCCGGCTGGTTTCGAGCTGGGCGAAGGTGGGATTGAGAATGTATTCCCCGTCCACGAGACCGACCCGTACCGCTCCGATGATCTCCTCGAAGGGGATGTCCGAAACAGCCAGGGCGGCCGAGGAAGCTATCAGGGAAAGGATGTCCGGGTCATTCTCCCGGTCCACCGACAGGATGTTGATGATGATCTGGGTCTCATGGTTGAACCCGTTGGGGAAAAGGGGCCTGATCGAGCGGTCGATCAGACGGCTGGTGAGGGTGTCCTTTTCCGTTGGCCGTCCTTCCCACTTAAAAAAACCGCCGGGGATCTTGCCGGCGGCATAGGTCTTCTCCTGATAATTGACTGTGAGGGGAAGAAAATCGACGCCTTCCCTGGGTTCCGGCATGGCAACGGCCGTGGCCAGAACGACCGTGTCCGCATACCTTGCCAGGACAGCGCCGTTGGCCTGGCGCGCCATGGATCCGGTTTCCAGGGTAAGGGTTTTCCCTCCCCAATCAAGTTTCACTTGATGTTTCATGACGTTACTCCTGATGGGGGGATGTGAAGGGGGTGGGTGTTACCTTCTGAGGCCCAGTTTCTTAACGATATCCCGGTACCCCTCCATATCTTTTGATTTGAGATAGTTGAGCAGCCTGCGGCGCCGGCCGACAAGCTTGAGAAGGCCGACTCGAGAATGGTGGTCCTTCTTGTGGACCTTGAAATGTTCGGTAAGCTCCTCAATCCGTTTCGTCAAAAGGGCGATCTGCACCTCAGACGAACCGGTGTCGCTCTCGTGTAATTTGTTGCCTTCGATAATTCCCCGCTTGGTTTCGCTGCTAAGCGGCATGATGATGTATCCTCCTTCCTAATAGCCTGCGGATATTAGCATTAATCATTCTGTTTGAAAAGTTCTTTCCCCTCCGGCTCGAGGATCTTTCTCGGTGCGAGCCTGCGCTCTCCACCCGTTCCCGTTATCTCCCCCAGAGCGAGCAAGCGCCCCTGGGCCGTTATGGAGACAAAACCGTTCGAACTGATATCCGTCCAGGGAACGGGCCTTCCCATCAGGATATCGCCCGCCTCCTGAGGATCGGGCTCGAAGAGGGGAAACGGCAACCCGGAAGCCGCCTCCTGGAGGAAGGTCTCCGGCTCTTCCGATCGGGCGACCCTGTCCAGCGACACGGAATCCTCAAGGGTGAATCTCCCGCTTCGTGTCCGCACCAGGGATTCCATGCACCCCCCCACACCCAGGTCCTGGCCCAGGTCGTGGCACAGGGTCCTCATGTAGGTCCCTTTGGAGCACACAACCCTGAGGGATGCCCTGGGCGGCGCCCAGTCGACGAGGTCAATGTCGTAAATGGTCACCTCCCTGGGTTCCACATCGACCGAAATGCCCTTCCTGGCCAGCCTGTACAGCGGCTGGCCGCCGACCTTGACCGCTGAGTAACGGGGCGGCGTCTGAAAGAACGATCCTCTGTAGGCTTCCAAACCGGCCTGAAAACTTTCCCGTGTCACCCCGGAAGGATCCTTTCTGGACAGGACCTCGCCGGTGATGTCCTGGGTGTCCGTCTCCGTGCCGAGGACCATGGTCAGATGGTATTCCTTGTCGTCCTCCTGAAGATATTGGGCGATCCGCGTTGCTGAGCCCACCAGGATCACCAGGACCCCGGAGGCAACCGGATCCAGGGTGCCCGCATGACCCACCTGGCGGATCCCGAAGATCCTGCGGACCCTCTGCACGGCGTCGTGGGATGTAATTCCCACCTCTTTATCCACAACCAGGATCCCCTGACACTGAAGCCTGCCGGCCTTTCGTTTCACATTAACGCCCGGGGTCCGTTCAGTCCCCATCACCTTCAATCTCCTTCAGGATCCTTGAGATATGGAAGCTGTAGTCCAGGTTCCGGTCAAATGAGAAGGTCAATCTGGGGATGATCCTCATCCTGAGCCTCTTTCCAAGCAGGCGGTGGATGTAACTGGTCGCCTGCTCCAGACCTTTCGTGATGTCATCGACCATGGCCGTGTTGTCGAGGACGCCGAAATAGACTTTCGCATGCCTCATGTCATCGGACACCTTGACCCTGGTGATGGTCACCGACCCGATCCTCGGATCTTTGGCCTCCTTGAGGAGGATATCGGCCAGCTCGTGTCGGATCAGTTCTCCGACGCGGTCGGCTCGTCTGTAGTCCTGTGAACGGCTCATAATTAAAAATTAGAAATTAGAAATTAGAAATTAGAGATTGGAGATTGGAGATGGGAGATGGGAGATTAGAGATTGGCGAATAAGGATTGGAGCATCAAGTGATCCGCCTAATGCTTCAATGGTCAAATATCCCAATCTTTTAAGTCCAATCTCCAATATCGATTATCCAATTTCCGATCATTCTGACTCCTGTCTCCTTACAATATTTCTACTTCCACTCCGACCACCTCGACGATCCTGTAGGACTCGATCCGGTTGAGGATCCCCTGGAGGGAGCGGTCAGCGTGTTTCCGGTCGCCGGTTACCAGCGCCACGGCCACCGTTGATTTCTGCCAGAGGTTCTGGTGATCCACTTCAGAGACGGAAACGTTGAACTGAGAACGGAGCCTGTCCTTGAGGCTCCGCAGGACACGTCTTTTCCCTTTCAACGATCCGCTTTCGGGGATGTAAAGGGTGAGCTTGAGGACACCGACGACCACCTGGACCTCTAATCTCCGGGGACTGAAGGGAACCCTTAAAGTTCCGCCTCCTCGGCAATCATCTCGTAGATCTCCAGGACGTCAGCCGGCTTGACATCGTTGAAGTTCTCCACCCCGATGCCGCATTCGTAACCGGCCGCCACCTCCCGAACATCATCCTTGAACCTCCTCAGGGAAGCGATCTTGCCATCGTGGACCACAACTCCGTCACGCACCACCCGGATCTGGGCATTACGCCGGACAACACCGTCAGTGACATAGCAGCCGGCCACTTTACCGATCTTGGGCACATTGAAGGTCTCCCGGATCTCCACATGGCCCAGGACCTCCTCTCTGTAAACAGGTGCCAGCAGCCCCCTTAGCGCGTCTCGAATATCCTTCACGACATCGTAGATAACGTTGTAAAAACGGAGATCAACACCTTCCTTCCGGACAAGGTCCATGGCCTTGTTGTCCGGCCGGACATTGAACCCGATGATAATGGCGTTGGAAGCCGCGGCCAGCACCACGTCACCTTCGTTAATGCCGCCCGCTCCCTCGTGGATGATCCTGACCCGGACCTCCTCGGTGGACGCTTTCTCGAGGGCCTCACGTATGGCCCCCACGGACCCCTGGACATCGGCTTTCAGGACCACATTGAGGTCCTTGACCTCCCCCTCCTGGATCTGCTGGAACAGATCCTCCAGGGTGACCTTCTTGTGGAAACCACGCTCGGCGCTCAGTTCCTCCTGACGCATCTGAGCGATCCGTTTGGCCTTCAGCTCATCGGCGAAAACGAAGAACGGTTCACCCGCTTCGGGCACACCTGAAAGACCGATGACCTCCACAGGGGTCGATGGTCCGGCTTCATCCAGTTTTCTGCCCCGGTCGTCGGTCATGGCCCTGATCTTGCCCACTTGGGCACCAGCCACCATGAGGCTGCCCGCCTTCAGGGTCCCCTTCTGCACCAGGACCGTGGCCACCGGCCCGCGGCCTCGATCCAGGCGGGACTCCACCACCGTGCCTCTGGGATCAGCCGTGGGATCAGCGTTGAGTTCGAGGACCTCCGCCTGCAGGAGGATCATGTCCAGAAGGTCGTCGATTC
The DNA here is from genome assembly GCA_041559575.1 of bacterium. Lineage (GTDB taxonomy): Bacteria > BMS3Abin14 > BMS3Abin14 > BMS3Abin14 > BMS3Abin14. The sequence continues at coordinate 19,325 of JBFFDD010000015.1, read as the reverse complement.
CTGTCTTCTGCTTCGCGGACACCTCAGCGAACAGAACGTCCCCGCCCCACTCCTCGGGCACGATGCCGTGTTCGGAAAGTTCTCTGGTGACCTTCTCCACATTGGCCTCGGGTTTGTCTATCTTGTTCACGGCGACCACGATAGGCACTCCTGCCGCCTTGGCGTGGTCAATGGCCTCCACCGTCTGTGGTTTCACGCCGTCATCGGCGGCCACCACCAGGACAACCAGGTCCGTGACCTTTGCCCCGCGTGCTCTCATGGCCGTAAATGCCTCATGTCCGGGTGTGTCCAGAAAAACCAGCTGCCCCTTGGTGTGGTTGACCATGTGTGCTCCGATATGCTGGGTGATACCACCGGCCTCACCGGACACGACATCCGTTTCCCGAACGGCATCCAGCAGAGAGGTCTTTCCGTGGTCGACATGGCCCATAACGGTGACAACCGGTGGGCGGGGTTTGAGATTTTCCGTCACCTCAGGCTCGTCCTGGAGGAGAGATTCCAGGCTCGCTGCCCTGACCTCGACCTCGAATCCAAGCTCAGACACCACGAGAGAGGCCGTTTCCGGATCTATGGTCTGATTAATGGTGGCCATGATCCCCAACTGGAGAAGGACCTTGATGATCTCCGAGGCTTTGGTCCCTGTCATCCTCGCCAGATCCCCAACGGTCAGACCGGCCGTGATCCTGATGCTTTTAGGTGCCGCCTTCGGCGCCTCTTTGGCGACCTCGACCTCCTTCTTCTTCGCTTTCCGGATTTTCCTGTGAGGGGCCTCTCTCCGGCGGGGGGCTTGAGGGGATGTGGGATGCTTGATCTCGACAACCTTCAGAGATGGCTCCTCCGCGAGGGGCTCCTCGGCTTCTTCCAGATCCATGCCTTCCAGCTCCTCGATCTCCTCGATGAGATCCTTTCGCGAGAGCTTTCTCGCCTTCTTGCCGGCACTCCGGCGCTGCTTTTCCTCCTCGGACTCCTTGACTTTCTTACCCTTGGCCTTCTTATCAACCGCTGCCGTCTCATCCGCCTCGGGGGCCTTGGAGACCTCCGGTTCCTGAGCCTCCTCGGGGGCCTGACTGATGACCTTGGCTTTGGGGATCTCCGAACCGACTCCTCCTATGCCTTTCTCGATCTCCAGCGCTGTCAGCGGAATCCTCTCGAGTTTTGTTTTCCTGACCGCGACAGCATCCTCGGGCTCCACCGGTTCGACTACCTCCTCCAGCTCAGTCCCCTCCGGCTCGGCAACCTCCTCGATCGTCTCGGATGCGGCCTCCTCAGCCCCGAGATCCTCCTCCGCGGCCATCTGCGGTTCCTCGACGGCCACCGGGATCTCCTCATCCGCAGGAACCTCCCCGGCAGCCAGCAATTCTTCTTCCTCTTCCGCTTCCTCTTCCACCCGCACTTCCACTTCGGGTTCACTCTCGCCCTTGCGGACGGAGACGATCCGGCGCGAACTGGTTTCTCTCTCCTTGGGCTGATCCACGAGCATGTCCTGGACCATCTCCACCAAACCGCGATCTACGCTGCTGGTTACGTTGACCACATCGAAACCCATGGCTTTCAGCTGCGCAAACAGATCGTCCGGGCTCAGCCCCAGTTCATTGGCGAGTTCTTTAACCCGAACCTGATTCATACTGCCTTTCCTCCCTTATTCATCACCGCCAGATAGCGGTTGATTGTCTCCATTACGGCTTCGCCGAGACCCTGGTCCTTGATCAGAAGAACACTTCGGGGGCTCTTGCCAACAGCGTCTCCCAGATCGGCCTTGGTAAACAGCGTCCAGGTACTCGTCCCACTGGACCGAAGGCGCTCCCGGATCCTGTCGGCGATATCTTCCGAAGCGTCCCGGGCGACAAGGGCGACCCATCCATCCCCGGTCCCTCGGCGGAGATCACCCTCCACGAGATTGGTCCCGGTGGTGATCATCCCTCCCTTCCGGGCCAGGCCGATCAAGGACAGGATCCTTTTCCGCAGGGCATCCTGGACCATTTCAACCAGATCCTCCCCATGGATGCCTTTGGATCGCGATATTCTCAGTGCGGCCGGCAGCCGACCGGCCGCGGCGCTCCGGATGCAGTTACCATCGTAGCAAACATAGGCGCCCCTGGCGGGAAGCTTTCCCTTTAGGTCGGGGATTATTCCCCCCGACGGATCCGCAACAACGCGCATCATGGCTTTCTTTTTCTTCCTGGCGCCGCACCCTGTACACGTCCGGACGGGCTCGGACCTGGGAGGCATGAATTACCCTCCAACCTCCTCCGGTGTCCCGCCAAATCGCTCCCGTATCTTCTCAACGGTCTTGGGACCCAGCCCCGGAAGAGCGAGAAGATCCTTGTCCGACGCGGCGGCAAGTGCCTCGGCACTGTCGAGGCCGGCATCCTTCAGAGCCCCGGTGACCTTCGCCGACAGCCCGGAGAAAACATCCTCAACTTCCTCGCCCCCGACGGTGTCGCTCACCTCCTCATGCTTCTCCGCTTCGGCCTGAGACTCGCTTTTAAGGGTGATGTTCCAATCAGTGAGCCGCGCGGCCAGCCGAACGTTCTGACCGTTCTTGCCGATCGCCAGGGATAATTCCTCATCCGCAACGATGACCTCCATGGCGCGCTCGGCCTCATTGATGATCACCCTGGTCACCTGGGCCGGGCTCAGAGCATTGCTGACAAAGAGGGCCGGATCGCTGAGCCAGGGTATGATGTCGATCCGTTCGCCACGCAATTCGTTGACCACCGCCTGAACCCGCGACCCCTTGACGCCCACGCAGGCGCCGACAGGGTCCACGTTGGGATCATGGCTCACTACAGCGATCTTTGACCGGCCACCCGGTTCCCGGGCCGCGCTGCGTATCTCGACGATATTCTCGGCTACCTCTGGCACCTCCAGCTCGAACAGGCTGAGGAGGAAATCGAGGTTGGCCCTGGTGAGGATGACCTGCGGTCCTTTGGCATTCTGTTTGACGTCGAGTATGTAGGCTTTGATCCGGTCACCCTGCTTGTAGCGCTCTCTGGGGACCTGTTCCTTGGGTGGGAGTTCCGCCTCCGTCTTACCGAGGTCAACGATGATGGATCCTCTGGAAAAACCGTGGACGATGCCGTTGATGATCTCTCCGACACGACTGGAGTAGTTATTGTAAACCATCTCCCGTTCCGCTTCGCGCAGTTTCTGGACGATCACCTGTTTGGCTGTCTGGGCTGCGATCCGGCCGAACTCGTTGGCATCGATCTCAAGTTCGACCTCATCCCCCGGCATGACCTCGGGATCAAGCTGCCTCGCCTCGAGGAGGGAGATCTGCATGGCCGGATCCTCAACCTTCAAGGTCACTTCCTTGCGTTGATATATCTCGATCTTACCGGTCTGGCGGTTCATGTTGGCCAGCATCTCGGTTCCCGACCCATAGACCTTTCGGGCCGCGGTCACGAGAGCAGCCTCAATGGCCTCCACAAGAGCTTCCTGGTCGATTCCTTTCTCCCTTTCGAGTTGAGAAAAGATCATCAACAGTTCCTGATTTACCGTCATCTTTCTACACCTCTTTTTGCGCGGCCTGTGCTATCCATGCGACAGCCCCGCGGATAACTTAAATACCCTAGAATCTAAAATCAAGTCGAGCAGAGGAGATATCCTCCAGGGGTACCTCGAGTGTATTGCCGTCCTCCAGAAGTACCCGGACAACCCCACCCTCGATGCCCTTGAGTGTCCCCCTGATCTTTTTCCTGCCGGACACTGAACGGTGGGTCCTGATGTAGACCTCCTTGCCCGAGAAACGCACGAAATCCTTCTCGTCCTTGAGGGGGCGATCCAGACCCGGCGAGGAGACCTCCAGGTGATAACGAACCGGTATCAGATCCTCCACATCCAGATGAACGCCCAGTTCACGGCTTATCAGGGTGCAGTGACTCACCGTGACACCCTCTTCACAATCGATGGTCACCCGAAGGATCCACCGTCCCCCTTCATGAAGAAAGTTCACCTCCACCAGCTCGAGTCCGTTCTGCTCGGCAACGGGTTCGAGAACGCGGGTCACGTATTGAACGATCCGCCGGGTATCCATACTTTCACCACAAATAAGAAAAGAGCGGGACTGGCCGCTCTTCAAATATACATGAAGAAAACCGTAGTATGACTAGCACAACGGGGGCGGGTTTGCAAGAGGGGAATTCCAGCGTACGGAAGGTCTGCTGGAATTTAGTGTTCAGTTTTCAGTTTCCAGTTTACAGTTTTCAGTTTCCGGTTTCCGGTTTACAGTTAACAGTTTACAGTTTCCAGTTTTCAGTTAGACATTTAACCACAGAGGGCACAGAGTAGAAGCAGGGTCAAAATTTGGCAGTGGGGGGATAGTAACGGAGAACCGAATCTTTTTCCCAAACCGAAACCCAGGACTTGATTTTCTCCGTGATCTCTGTGCGCTCCGTGATAAAAGCCTGGTTAGAACCTGAAATTTGGCCCTTGCGGTTATTCTCCCTCAACCAGTTCCTTTACAGCCTGAACCGCTTCGGTCAATGGCACCTTCCTCTCCTCCCCGGTGCCCCTGAGTTTGATCTCCACCACACCCTCGGCAAGACCCCGCTTTCCGACCGTCAACCGAACCGGAACGCCGATGAGGTCGGCGTCGTTGAACTTGACTCCGGGACGCTCATCACGGTCGTCGTAAAGGATTTCGACCCCGGCATCGAGAAGACCCCTATAGAGCTCATCCGATGCCTTTAAAACAGCATCTTCCGTGGGGTTCAGGGACAGAAGACAGACCTGGAACGGGGCAAGGGGCGCCGGCCATATAATACCCTTGTCATCGTGATTCTGCTCGATGGCCGCCGCCACAGTGCGGCCGACACCGATGCCGAAACAGCCCATTTCGATCACCCTCTCATGGCCGTCCTCGTCCAGGAAACAGGCCCCCATGGCCTCACTGTATTTGGTTCCCAGATAGAAAACGTGCCCCACCTCGATGCCCCTTAGGAAGGTCAGGGTGCCTCCACACTTGGGACACGGATCACCCTCGTTGGCCTCCCGCAGATCCGCAAATGCCTTGATGCTGAAATCGGCCAGGTCCACGCCCGCAGTGTGAACGTCCTTTTCGTTGCCTCCGGTGACAAAGCCGGACATGGCGGCGACCGAGTTGTCGGCGTAGATCGGGGTATTGAGCCCTATGGGGCCGGCGAATCCGATCGGCGCCCCGGTGACTTTTTCAACCATCTCCGGATCCGCCAGTTCCAGCGTCTCGTCATCCACAAGCCTTCGAACTTTGACGGGATTGACCTCGTGGTCGCCCCGAACAAGGACCGCGGCCACACCCTTGTCACCGGAAACGATGATCGTCTTGACCAGATCCCGGGGCGTCACACCCAGAAAAGCGGTAACCTCCTCGACCGTCCGCTGACCGGGAGTGCTTACCCTCTCGGGATCACGACCGCTGTCAGGAGGAACCCCACCGGCCGCCGGGGCGCCACCCTCACCCGGGATTGAGGCGACGGCGGCCATCTCCAGATTGGCGGCGTAATCGCAGTCGTTGCAGCTGACCACGCTGTCCTCTCCCGTATCGGCCAGGACCATGAACTCGTGTGACAGACTGCCGCCGATCTTGCCCGTATCCGCCTCCACCGCCCGGAACCTCAAGCCGCACCGCTGGAAGATCGCTGTGTAAGCCTCGTACATGGCCCGGTAACTCTCCTCAGCGCCCTTCGGGTCCCGGTCGAAGGAATAAGCGTCCTTCATGGTGAACTCACGCCCCCTCATCAACCCGAACCTGGGCCTGATCTCGTCCCTGAACTTTGTCTGGATCTGGTAGAGGTTTACGGGCAGCTGCCGGTAGGACCTGATCTCGCGCCGGACGAGATCGGTCATGACCTCCTCGTGGGTCGGCCCATAGCAGAACTCCCGGTCGTGCCGGTCCTTGACCCTGAGCAGCTCCCTGCCGTAGAAGTTCCAGCGGTCGGTCTCCTCCCACAGCTCCGCGGGCTGGATACTCGGCAGGAAAACCTCGAGGGCGCCAGCCCGGTTCATCTCCTCCCTGATGATATCCTCCACCCTGCGGACAACCCTCAGGCCAAGGGGAAGCACGTCATAGATACCGGCGGCTATCCTCCGGATCATTCCGGCCCGGAGCATGAGCTGATGACTGACCACCTCGGCGTCCGCCGGGACCTCTCGTAATGTGGGGAGGAAGTATCTTGAATAGCGCATGATGTTCTCCTTGAGGAGTGAGATTGGAGATTGGCAATAAGAGATTGAAAATTGGAGATTGGAGAAAATAATAATCCGTTTAATGCTCTAATGATCCAATGGTCCAATTCTCTAATGTTCTAATCTTCCTTTCCTTCTCAACACTGGATCCTGAACACTGATCACTTTTATCAATCACCCTGGAGATCCCTGATATTCCTCTTCCAGCTTCTCGATCTCCTCCATCAGGGCGTCCAGGGCCTGCCCCTCCTTGACCTTGCCCTTCACCTTCCCGCGCACGAACAGGACCGCGCTCCCCTTTCCCCCGGCAAGACCAACGTCGGACTCCCTGGCCTCCCCGGGACCGTTCACCGGACATCCCATAACGGCGATCCTCAGGGGCGCCTTGATGCCTCGGATCCTCCTCTCCACCTCCACGGCCAGCTCGGAAACATCCACTTCCGCCCTCGCGCACGTGGGACAGGCGACCACCCACGGTCCCTTCCGGAGCCCCATGGACCTGAGAAGCTCCACTCCTGCGCGCACCTCCGGAACAGGGTCCCCGGACAGGGAGAACCTTATGGTGTCGCCAATGCCGTCAGCCAGAAGGAGGGCAAGGGCCGCAGCTGTTCGCACCGAACCGGTGAGCGCCGTCCCGGCTTCGGTGACCCCGAGGTGGAGCGGATAATCGACCTCCTCGGAGAGAAGGCGGTAGGCCTCCACGGTACCCAATGGATCCGAGGCCTTCACCGAAAGCTTGAGATCATGGAAGCCCATACTTTCCAGGAGATCAACGGACCGCAGACAGCTTTCCACGAGGGCCTCGGGGCCAGGGTGCCCGTATTTTTTCAGAAGGGCCCTCTCCAGGGAACCGGCATTGGCCCCTATCCTGATGGAGGCGCCGTGATCCATGGCCGCTGCCGCCACCTCTTTGACCCGTTCCTTCGATCCGATGTTACCAGGGTTGATACGCACCGCGTCGGCCCCCGCGGCAAGGGCTCCAACCGCAAGGCGGTAGTCGAAGTGGATGTCGGCCACAAGGGGCAGATGGACGCTGCTTCTCAGGCTTCGGAAGCCCTCCAGGGCCTGTTCATCGGGCACCGACACCCTTATGATCTCGCACCCTGCCTGAGCCAGGCTCCTGATCTGCGCCAGGGTTTCGTCCACATCGGCCGTAGGTGTGTTGGTCATTGACTGGACCGAAACGGGAGCGTCGCCACCCACCGTGATCGAACCGACCCTCACCGGGCGGGTGGGTCTGGGGAGTGATATTCCGGCTCTTAAGTCGTCTCTCATCGACCCGACAACAATCTCAGGATATCGTTGTAGGACACCACGATGATGAGGAGGATGAGGACGAGGAATCCTATGCGCTGGGCCATTTCTCTGTAACGGATATCTATCGGCTTTCCACGAACACCCTCCCATCCCAGGAAGATCAGATGTCCTCCATCGAGAACGGGAATGGGCAGGAGGTTCAGGATACCGAGCTGCAGGCTGAGAAACGCCATGAAAGCGATGAATTCCGTCAACCCCGCCCGGGCGACCTCACCGGTGACCTGGAAGATCATGATGGGTCCTCCCAGCATCTTGATCGAGGCGTTGAAAGTCACCAGATCGAGAAGGAACCGGAACGTCAGCCCCAGGAGCTCGACGTTTCTTTTGAAACCCTTCGATATCGCCTCGAATGCTGGATAGCGCCTGGTTACGGTCTGGCTCTCAGGGGAAATGCCAATGAGACCCCGTCCCGACTGTTCTTCCATTCGCGGCGTGACCTCGAGATTGATCTTCTCACCGTCCCGCTGGAGGGCAATAGTCACTGATTTACCGGGACTTTCATGGATGATCCTGGCCATCTCGTTCCAATGGTTGACGGGCAGGCCTCCCACAGAGAGGATCCTGTCACCGGGACTCAATCCCGCGTCGTGGGCCGGGTAACCGGGGGCGACCCTCCCGACCACCGGGTCCATGGGAGGCAGGACACCGAGACCGTCCTCTCCTTTTACGGATTTCCTGTCGACCTTAACCTCGACGGTGTTGCCGTCACGCTGGACGGTGGCGGAAAATGTTTCTCCCTCATGAAGGGCCGCTGTCTCAAAGAGATCTTCCCAGTCAGCCACCTGCTCGCCGCCCAAAGCCACAATCACATCGCCTGTCACCATCCCTGCCTCGTCCCCTGCACTTCCCGGTACCACCCAGCCAATTCGGGCGGGGTCCTCGAAGAAGGCGGGAATATTCATCCCGATCATGAAGACAAGGGGCATCAGGAGAAAAGAGAGGGTGAGGTTCATGATGGGACCCGCGGCCACGATACCCGCACGCTGTTTGGCCGGCCTGGCGCTGTACATCTTGGGATCGTTCGGGTCAATGACATCCTCAGGGTCCTCTCCTCTGAGCTTGACGTATCCTCCCAGAGGGATCCAGGAGACACAGTATTCCGTCTCTCCCCATTGGAACCCGAACATCTTGGGAGGAAACCCGATGGAGAAGCGTTCCACCCCTACTCCGAAAGCTTTTGCCACCAGAAAGTGGCCAAGTTCGTGCACGAAAACCAGGATGCCAAGAACTATGATGAATGAAACGGTTGTTGTCATTCGATACTCTCCGTTTTATTGATGAACCCGGTCGCGGCCTCCCTGGCCCATCTGTCACACTTGAGGACCTGGATCAGATCCGTCTCATCGACAGGGGACGCTTTGGCCATTACCGACTCCACAACGCTGGATATGTCCTTGAAGGGCAGAGCCCCCTTCAGAAATGCGTCGACGGCCTCCTCATTGGCCGCATTCATGGTTGCCGCAGCCCCGCCTCCCTTTTCAAGGGCTTCATAGGCAAGGCGAAGGCACTTGAATACATCGAGATCGGGCCTGAAAAACTCAAGTTTTCCGGTCTTGGCCAGATCCAGGGAATCGAAGGGGAGGGCCATTCTGTCCGGGTAACCCAGGGCGAAGGCAATGGGCAGCCGCATGTCCGTCACACCCATCTGCGCCAGCATCGACCCGTCGACGAACTCCACCATGCTGTGCACCACGCTCTGCGGATGGATCAGGACCTCGATGAGGTCACCGGGAAGGCCGAACAGCCAGTGGGCTTCGATGACCTCAAGACCTTTGTTCATCATGGTTGCCGAGTCCACTGTTACCTTGGGCCCCATTTTCCACCGCGGGTGGTCGAGGGCCATTGCGGGTGTGACGCTGTCCAGGATCGCAGGTCCCTTGCCGAAGAAGGGGCCGCCGGAGGCGGTTAGGATCAGCTTCTTCAGACCCTTCTGGTCCTGCCCCATAAGAACCTGGAAGACCGCTGAGTGCTCGCTGTCAATGGGCAGGATCCTGGCTCCCGTCCGGTCGGCTTCCGCAGTGATGACCGCACCGGCCGACACCAGAGCCTCCTTGTTTGCCAGAGCGACAACCTTGCCCGCCTTCACAGCCGCCAGGGTCGGCATGATACCGGCCGCCCCGACCATCGAGGATACCACGATATCGGCATCCTCCATGGAGGCCGCCTCCATAACCCCTTCGGTACCCGACAGGATCTCGATCCCTGTACCTCTCAAGGCCTCCCCGGCCTCGGCAGCGGCCTTCTCCTCGAACAGGACCACCAGCCGCGGCCGAAAACGCCTCGCCTGTTCCTGGATGCGCTGCGAATCCGACCGGGATGCCAAAGCCACCACCTCCAGCTCCTCCGGCCGCCGCCCCACAATGTCGAGAGTGTTCCGGCCGATGGATCCTGTAGAACCGAGAATAGATATCCGTTTCACAGCATTTCCCCGGACCGCTAACCGAACCACCGGACGAGGTGGTAGAAGACCGGGATCGCGAAAACAATCGAATCGATGCGATCCAGGATCCCGCCGTGCCCGGGGATCAGGACACCGGAATCCTTGACGCCGGCGTCACGCTTGATGATCGATTCGACCAGATCCCCAAGCTGGCCCACCAGTGAAAGGATCAGACCGGAGATCATCAGGAAAGGGAGATCCCACGCGAGAGGGGAAAGATATCTGAAACACAGGGCGACAAGGAGGGAAGAGGCCAGACCGGCGGCGAACCCTTCCACCGATTTATTGGGACTGATCTTGGGCGCCAGCTTTCTCTTGCCGAAAGTGGAGCCGAAATAGAATGCGGAGGTATCGCAGATCCAGACGATAACCAGGGGATAGAGGAGGGCGACCCTCCCATTGTCCAGGGGAAGATAGAGCAGGGCGTGAGCAAGCGTCCAGGCCACCGTTAACACACCCACCAGCCCCCCTGCTATCTGGCGGGAGGCCCCCTTGAACTCACCACGGACGACAGGAGGCACGGTCATGATTATAACGGCCGCTAGGACACCGGAAGCGAGACCGGTGTCGCTTCCCAGCCAGGCCCCCACCAGAACGGCGCCGGACCCCAGGACAGCTCCCGGGAAGGAGAATCCCAGCCCAGCCTTTGACAGTACGGCGCCCAATTCCTTAAGAGCTATCAGGACAACAGCGGCAATCAGAAGGAGGGAGAACACCGGTGGGGCCGCGAGAAGCACGGTCAGGACAACCGCACCCAGGATAACCGCGGAGAGGATCCTCGTCATCCTGACCCGCTCTCCTGCCCGATCTGCTCAGAGGTCATCCCAAATCTCCTCTCCCGGCGCCCGTATTCCTTTATGGCCTCCTGGAGATCTTCCACAGTGAAATCAGGCCAGAGTTTATCGGTGACGTAGAACTCGGCATAGGCTGCCTGCCAGAGGAGGAAATTGCTGATCCTCAATTCACCACTGGTCCTGATGATAAGATCGGGATCCGGCATGCCTGACGTGGAAAGATAGCCGGCGAAGTCATCCTCGCTGAAGCTCTCGGGGGACCTGACGCCCCGCAGGGCATCCTCGCACAGGCGTTTGGCGGCATCGAGGATCTCCTGCCGGCCACTGTAGCTCAGCGCCAGGACAAGGTTCAGACCATCGTTGCCGCTGGACTTTTCCATCACGCTGTCAAGGGTCTTCCGAACGTTTTTAGGCATATCCTCGACCCTGCCGATGGTCCTGAGCCGGACGTTGTTCTCCATTAGGGTTGAAAGTTCCCGCTGAAGATACTGGTCCAATAAGACCATCAGGGCCTTCACCTCGTCCTCTGGCCGCCTCCAGTTCTCCCGGGAGAAGGCGAACATGGTCAGATACCCGACCCCTGTCCGTGCGCACTCTTCGACCACCGCCCGCACTGCTTTTACGCCGGCTCGATGTCCGGCAATACGCGGAAGGCCTCGGGCTCTGGCCCATCGTCCGTTACCATCCATGATGGTGGCAATATGGCGGGGGATCTTGTTTTTCAATTTATCGCTGGCCATTCTGGGCCGGGGAGTGTGACCGGTGAAGGTCTAGACTTCCAGAATCTCATTTTCCTTCTTCTGGACCACCTCATCCACCCTGTCAATGAATCGGTCGGTGATCTTCTGGATCTCATCCTGTGCCCGGTGAAGGTCGTCCTCGGATACGATCTTCTCCTTCTCAAATTCCTTCGCTTCCGAGATGGCATCCCGGCGGATATTACGGACAGCGACCTTACAGTCCTCACCGTGGCGCTTGACCACCTTGACCAACTGCACCCGGCGCTCCTCCGTGAGAGGGGGTATGGGGATCCTGACCACCTTTCCGTCGTTGGACGGGGTCAAACCAAGGTCCGAGCGCATGATGACTTTCTCGATGTCCTTGATGACCGTCGTATCCCAGGGCTGGATAACGATGAGACGGCTTTCGGGGACCGATAGTGTGGCCACCTGGTTCAGTGGGGTGGGTGTATCGTAGTATTCCACTGTGATCCCTTCGAGGATAGACAGGGATGCCCTTCCTGTGCGGATCGACGCCAGATCCCTTCCCAGCGACTCCAAGGACTTCTCCATCTTCTTCTCTGTGTCACGGTAAAGTTCCTTGACCATCAGTCGTCCTCCGCAACGATCACGGTTCCCACGGATTTTCCCTGGGCGGCTCGGATCATGTTTCCCCTTTTTTGAAGGTTGAATACCATGATGGACATGTTGTTGTCCATGCAAAGGGCGATCGCGGCGGTGTCCATGACACCGAGCCGTCTCTCCAGAACCTCCTCGTAGGTCAGCTTCTCAAACTTGACGGCATCGGGATTGACCATCGGGTCGTCCGAATAGACCCCGTCGACCTTGGTCGCTTTCATGAGAACGTCTGCACCGATCTCCATAGCCCGCAGGGCGGCGGCGGTGTCGGTGGTGAAGAAAGGGTTACCCGTGCCCGCCGCGAAGATAACCACCCGGCCCTTCTCGAGGTGCCTGATAGCCCTCCGCCGTATATAGGGCTCGGAGACCTGCCTCATCTCGATGGCCGATTGGACTCGGGTCGGAACACCGAGCCTTTCCAGGGCACTCTGGAAGGCAAGGGCATTGATAACCGTGGCGATCATCCCCATGGTGTCGCCGGTGGCCCGTTCGATGGAGGTATCCGTGTCACTGACCCCCCGGAAGATGTTTCCTCCGCCAATGACGACGGCGACCTGAACACCGAGATCGAATACCTCGGCCACCTCCTTGGCGATCGTGCCGACCTCATCCAGGTCGAGCCCGTAGGATTCCTTCCCCAGCAGAGCTTCACCGCTGATCTTCAGCAGGATCCGTTTGTAATGGGGCTGAGACATGCTTGAGTCCTAAGTCCTAAGTCCTAAGTTCTAAGTTCTAAGTTCTAAGTGCAAAGAATGAGGCTCTTACTCCTTAGCCCTTAGCACCTTGCACTTAGCTCCTTATTTAGCAGGAAACTTTCTCCTGTCCCTCTCCGATCTCGAACCGGGCGAAGCGCCTCACCTGGATGTTCTCCCCCAGTTTCCCGGCAACGGCCTTGATCCTGTCGACGACCTTGACACCACTTTCCTTGACGAACTCCTGATCCTCGAGGCAGATCTGTTGAAGATACTTCTCGATCTTACCGTCGACGATCTTGTCGACAACCTTTTCCGGCTTACCCGACTCGAGGGCCTGACCACGGTAGATCTCCCGCTCCTTCGCCAGGTGGTCCTCAGGCACATCCTCCCGGCGGACAAAGAGGGGCTTGGCTGCGGTGACATGCATGGCCAGATCGGCGACCAGCTCCTGGAAGTCGTCCGTCCGGGCAACGAAGTCCGTCTCGCAGTTGACCTCCACCAGGACACCGATCTTTCCGCCCATATGGATATAGGAACCGACGACGCCCTCGCTGGCCTCCCTGCCGGCCCTCTTGGCGGCCGCTGAAAGGCCCTTCTTCCTCAGATACTCTATGGCCTTCTGCTCATCGCCGCCGGTCTCGGTGAGTGCAGATTTGCAGTCCATAAACCCGGCGCCTGTTTTTTCCCTCAACTCCTTGACTTTGCCTGCGCTGATGGTCATCACTTATCCTCCTCGGTGACATTCTCAGTTGGTTCTCCGGCAGACTCAGCCTGGCTCGAGTCAGCGGACTCCTCCCCGGCCTCAGAAACGGGATCCTCGGTTGTCTCCTCCGCCGGGGCCTCGGAGGCCTCCACCATGCCGACATCATCGGCGCCCACCAATTGCTGACCCTCGATGACGGCGTCGGCGATCTTGGAGGCGAAAAGGCGGATGGAACGGATAGCGTCATCATTGCCGGGAATGACATAGTCCACCATGTCCGGGTCACAGTTGGTGTCGACCACTGCCAGGACCGGGATGCCCAGCTTCCGGACCTCCCTCACCGCGATATCCTCTCTCTTGGGATCGATGACAAACACCGCATCCGGCAGCCTGGCCATGTCCTTGACGCCCTCGAGGTTGTGGGAGAGTTTGGCCTGCTCCTTCTGTATGCCGAGGATCTCCTTCTTGGTCAGCCCTCCCCAATCCTGCTCCTGTTCCATCGCTTCGTACTTCTTCAGCCGGGCCACGCTCTTCTTGATGGTGGCGAAGTTCGTCAGAAGTCCCCCGAGCCACCGCTGGTTGACGTAGGGCATGCCGCACCTCTCGGCTTCCTCTTTAATGGAGTCCTGCGCCTGCTTCTTGGTGCCTACGAACAGCACCACGCCGTCGTCCGCGGACAGTTCCCGCACGAACCGGTAGGCCTCTTTGAAAAGCCTCAGGGTTTTCTGAAGGTCGATTATGTAGATGCCGTTCCTGGCCCCGAAGATGTAACGCTGCATCTTCGGGTTCCACCGGCGGGTCTGGTGCCCGAAGTGAACACCCGATTCCAATAACTGCTTCATGGTCACAACTGCCATTTCTACTCCTCCTGAACGATTTGGTTTTTCCTCCACCCCTTCACTCTCAAAGAGAATCCCGCATCTGTGCGGGACACCGCTCTCCTAAATCCGGGGTGTGCGTAGTTAAACGATTTTAAGTATCAGAAAATGGAGGTTATCGCAATAGAGGAAAGAAAATTGGAGATTAGAAAATAGATCATTAGAACATTGGAGCATGAGATTATCAGACCTTTGGAGCATTAAATAAATAGTAGGATCTTAAAAACATCCAATAACTAATCTCCAATTTCCAATTTCCAATCCTATTCTCTCAGGATCTGTATTCCGAGTTGATCCTCACGTACTCCTCCGTCAGATCCGTGGTCCAGATAGAAGCCTCCCCCGGACCGTCACCGACGGACACGGTAATGGTGTAGCGTGCTGCGGTCATGACCCGTCGGGCGTCCTCCTCAACGTAGCCCTTCGCCGGCATTCCCTCTTCAACGACCGCCACATCACCTATCATCAGGGAGAATTTTTCGGGGGAAGCCTGGATGCCGGAGAAACCTACGGCCACCGCTATCCGGCCCCAGTTGGGATCAGCGGCCGCCAGTGCCGTCTTGACGAGGAGGGATTCGCCCACCGCGCGGGCGGCCGATCGGGCCTCAGAGGCGTCGGCGGCTCCGGTGACCCGGATCTCGACGACCCTGGTGCTCCCCTCTCCATCGGTGACGATCTGATCGGCCAGGGAGCGGCAGATGCCGTTCAGCGCCGCCGCGAAAATCTCACGATCACCTGGTTCAGCCAGACCGCACCCCACCCGTGAGGCGAGGAACAGTACGGTGTCGTTGGTGCTGGTGTCACCATCCACCGTCACACAGTTAAAGGAGGCCTCCACAGCCTGCGAAAGCATGGGTGCCATCTCCGACGCCGGGATATCGGCATCGGTGAGGACGAAAGCCAGCATGGTAGCCATGTCGGGGGCGATCATCCCCGCGCCCTTGGCGGTCCCGGTGATCCTCACATTTCCCGAGGACAAGGCCACATCCACCGAGGCCGTCTTCGGACGCGTGTCGGTGGTCATGATGGCCTGAGCGAAGGACTCCATACCATCCGGCGAAAGTCCCCCCACCAGACTCTCCAGCGCCGCCGTCATCCGCTCGACCGGCAGTGTTTCGCCCACCACCCCCGTGGAGCAGTTGAGCACTCTGCTTTCAGGGACGTCCAGCAGCTGTGCCGTCCTTCGGCAAAGCTGAAGGGCATCCATCATACCCCGGGAGCCCGTCATGCAGTTCGCGTTGCCGCTGTTCACCAGAACCGCCATCGCCTCTCCGGACCCCAGGCGCTCGGCACAAAGCAGCACCGGAGCCGCAGCCATCCGGTTGCGGGTGAAAGTGCCGGCGGCCGAAGCGGTTGTCTCACAGAGGATCAGCCCCATGTCCAGGCGCCCGTCCCCTTTTCCTCGCACGTCAGCCGATATTGCCGAGACGAGAAATCCCGGTATCCGCAGGTTCCTGGCCGTCTCCATCAGTCTTCCTTCCCCGGCAGAAGGAAGTGAAAATCGCTCCCTTCCTCCGGAACACTCAGGGCCCAGATAGCCCCTCCATGCCTCTCGAGAATGACCCGGGCTATGGAGAGACCCAGACCGATCCCGGTGGGCTTGGAGGTCATGATCTCCCCCAGCTGCCGGAACTTCTCGAAGATGTGGGGGATCTCCCTCTCCTTCATTCCCGAGCCCCTGTCTGAGACGACAAACTCTATCCAGCCATCGGGTGTCAGGTCACCGGTCCTTCCCAGATCGGGATGCTGGGCGTATTCGGGAACGGCCGGTATACGCTTGTGCCGGCTGGCAGAGATGGTGATCGGCGATCTGTCAGGGGAGAACTTCACGGCGTTTTCCATGAGAAGCCCCACGACCTTGACGAACAGAGACCGGTCGCAATAGGCCCGAATGCCTTCGGCGTCGGAGAGCTCCGACGTCACGGTTCTTCCCTTCAACAGGACCTCAAGATCGGCCAGGCCGGCCGTGACCAGATCCGCGGGGCTGTACAGATCCCTTTTCCACTTGAACCTGCCCGCCTCGAGCCGGAAAAGTTCCACCATCCTCTCCACGAGGTGGTTCAGCTGTTTGGCGGAATTCTCCAGACGATCCATGAAACTGGCGAGGGATTCGGTGTCACCCTCCAGATCCAGCCCCTGGACCAGATTGGCGAATCCGATAATGGACGTCAGAGGAGTCTTGAGCTCGTGGGAGATGTTAAGGATCAACTCCGTTTTGTCCTTGTCCAGATTGACCAGCTCCTGATGGGCCTTTTCCAGCGCTTCAGCCTTCTCCTCGAGTCCCTGGAAAAGCCTGGCGTTGTCGATGGCCATGGCGACCTGAGAGGCCACCGTCATCAGGAGGTCAAGATCCGACTCCTCGAATATAGCTCCGCTGGTCTTGTTGTTGGCGTTGATGACGCCCAGGATCCTGTCGCCGCGAAGCAGCGGTACGCAGAGGGCCGATTGGGTGTTGTACTGTGTCATATATCTGGAGGGTTTGAACCTGTCATGCCTTCTGATGTCGTTAATCAGCACCGGTTCACCCGTTTTGGCCACGTATCCCGATATCCCACTGCCCAGGGGGACCTTAGCTTTGCCGATCACCTCACGGGGCAGCCCCATGGCCGCCATGACGGTAAGATGATCCCCATCCAGGACCATGAGGGAGACGGTCTCGGCCTGCATGGCGTTGGCAACAGCCTCCACTGTCTTGCGAAAGACGATCTGGAGCATGTCCCGGCTCGACGACTCCCCCAGTTGGCGAAGGGCCAGGAGGTCCCTGGATAGGGACTGGGACCTGGTGACGATCTTCTCCTTCTCCAGGGTCTGGAGATATTCGTCGTACGAATCCCTGACTGAACTGAGAAGCCGGCCGGCCTCGATCGGTTTGTAGATAAAGTCGTGAGCCCCGAGTCTGAGCATCTTGACCACAGCCTCGAAGGACTTCATGCCACTGATGCAGATGACCGGCCTGAGCCGGTCCTCTCTCTTGATCTCCCTGAGCAGATCGATGCCCGAGATGTCCTCCATGACCACATCCGTGACCACGACATCCCAGTCGCCCTTGTGAAACAGGTCGAGGGCCTCCCGTCCCCCGCCGGCCCCGACAGCCTCCATGCCGGCATCCCTGAGTATGTCCAGGACGACATTAAGGACGACCCTGTCGTCATCGACGACCAGAACCCTGGGATCATTCTCGGCCTTGACAGTCTTCAAAGATTACCTCTTTAAGAAACCCCTGTGCGAATCAGGCCAAAGCGGCAATTCGGCACCCCTCCCCCATTCATCTCAACAGACCCCGCTCCTGGGGACGCCCGATCCCAGTCAGGGCCACCACCGGATCCATCCATATCTATTCTATGCCGCCGCTCCGCAGCATTTCTTGTACTTCTTCCCGGAACCGCAGGGACAGGGCTGGTTGCGCCCCACCTTCTCCCCGTCCCTCCGGACGGTTTTCGGCTTCTCACGAGGTCGGCCGGCATCGCCACGGCCCAGGGAGATCTTCTGTTCCCTCCTCCGGGGAAGATCCTCCTCCTCACTGCTCACCTGGACAAGGAAGAGGGTTTTGACGGCTTCTTCGCGGACCCGGTTGAGCACCATCTCAAACATACCGTAGCCCTCGATCTTGTATTCCGACAGGGGATCCCTCTGGCCATATCCCCTGAGTCCGATCCCCTCCCGGAGCTGATCCATATTATACAGGTGATCTTTCCATTGGGCATCAAGGATCTGGAGGAGGAAGATCTTCTCCAGGCGCCGCATGAGCTCGCCGCCGAACTGCTCTTCTCTCTCACGGTACCTCTCGGAGGCGGCGTCCTTGACCGACTGGACGAAAGCCTCCCGGTCCTCGGCTGCGGCGGCGTCCCCGGGGCGGAAACCAAAGATGGTGTAGATGCGGTCGGAAAGCCCTTCCAGATCCCATTCATCCCTGTGAGAGCGCGGATCGGCATATAAGTCCACCACCTCATCAATGGTTTCCAGGGTCATGTCCCGGACCCACTCTTGCAGATCATCGGTACCCAGGATCTCGCGTCTCTGGCCGTAGACGACCTCCCTCTGCATGTTCATGACGTCATCGTACTCCAGGAGGTGTTTCCGGATGTCAAAATTGTGTCCTTCGACCTTCCTCTGGGCGTTCTCAATGGCTTTGGTGACCATTCTGTTCTCGATGGGCTGTCCCTCGGTCATACCCAGCCGTTCCATCAGTCCCGAGATCCGGTCGGACCCGAAGATCCTCATCAGGTCGTCTTCCAGGCTCAGGAAGAACCGGGAGCTTCCCGGATCCCCCTGGCGTCCCGAACGCCCCCTGAGCTGGTTGTCGATCCGGCGGCTCTCGTGGCGCTCGGTGCCGACGATATGCAGTCCTCCCGCGTTCAGGACCTCCTGCCTCTCCTCCTCGCAGACGGATTTGAACTCCTCAAAAATCTCCTCATACTTCCCACTGTCCTCACCGGCCCGGCTTCGGGCCAGGAACTCCGGATTGCCCCCCAGGACAATGTCGGTCCCCCGGCCGGCCATATTGGTGGCCAGGGTCACCGCGCCCCGTCGTCCCGCCTGAGAGACGATCTCGGCCTCCCTTTCGTGATGCTTGGCATTCAGGACATGGTGAGGCACCCCCTCACGCTTGAGCATCCTGGACAGGAGTTCCGAATTCTCGATGGAGGTGGTGCCCACCAGGGCCGGCTGTCCCCGGTGGTGGCAGTCCACAACCTCCTCCACCACCGCCTGGTACTTCTCTTCCCTGGTCCGATAGATAATGTCGGGGTAGTCCTCCCGGATCATCGGCATATGGGTGGGGATGACCACCACCTCAAGATTGTAGGTCTTGTTGAACTCGGCCGCTTCGGTGTCGGCGGTGCCTGTCATACCGGCCAGCTTGTTATACATCCGAAAGTAGTTCTGGAAAGTAATGGAGGCCAGGGTCTGGTTCTCGCTCTCGATCTTCACGTTCTCCTTGGCTTCGAGGGCCTGATGGAGACCGTCACTGTAACGC
>JBFFDD010000014.1:0-26640 GCA_041559575.1 bacterium | reverse complement strand
CGCCGCGATATCCCAGGGTTTCAGGTTCAGTTCCCAGAACCCGTCGACCCTGCCGCACGCGACGTAGCACAGATCGAGGGCTGCGCTGCCACACCTCCTGATCCCCTGAGCTAGAACAGCCATGTTGGCGAAATGATCCAGATTGTTGTCCGTCGATTGTCGGATGTCGTAGGGAAATCCCGTGGCCAAAAGACTCCGGTTGAGGGCGTCGGTGTTGGAAACGGCAATGGCCTGCCCGTTGAGGAAGGCCCCCCCGTTCCTGACGGCGGTAAAGGTCTCCTCTGAGACCGGGTTGTGCACCACCCCGCACAGAACATGATCTCCATGGGCAACCCCGATGGATACGGAGAAGATCGGAAATCGATGGGCGTAGTTTGTCGTGCCGTCCAATGGGTCGATCACCCAGAGATACTCTTCGGCGCCCGGGTCCTCCAACCCCTCTTCTCCCATGAGGCCGTGGTGGGGATAGAGGGAACGGACCTCCGACTCAATCAATTCCTGGGCCCTTCGGTCCATCTCGGTGACCAGGTCCACCTCGCCTTTGTATTCGACCGTAAAGTCGGACCCCATGCCCTCCATCAGGATGGCCCCGGCCTTTCTGGCGATACGGACTGCGTCATGGAGGAGTTTTTGGGTCATAGGGATAGTCAATAGTTCGAAGTTTGAGGTTTGAAGAAATAAGAACTGAGGGGCGATACACTCGAATTTACGACTGATCGACTCACCGATTCAACGAAGAATCGGATCATTCGCTTTATCGGAAGGTCGTATCATCGGTCAGTCGTTCCAGTGGCCTTTCCCCTTCCCCTTGTCATTTTCCCTTTGTTTCCTCTGCTCTCTGGACTCCCATCCAACCCGGTGGTAATCTAGGTGTCGTCCACCAGGGTCGTGGATCTGTCCGAGGGCTTGACCAGGACCTTCAGGGGTGATTTGCAGTAGGAGCAGAAGACCGTTTCCCCGGTACTCTCGTCACCATCCAGGAGAACGTCGGCGTTGCAGACAGGGCATGAAACCTCTTTCATCGATAGACCCCCATATGGAAAAGGAATGATAAGGGGAAAAAGATATCCTATCGGGCTGTTTCTGGCAAGCTCGGCCGCTCTTCTGGTGATTTTCCAGCCGGTCCAGGCGGGACTTTCGCCCCTTAATGATCTGCAGCTAAGGTACTATCTCGCCCAGGTGGAGGACCGGCCCGGGGTGTTGGCGGCCATCAGGGACCTTGGCACCGATGAGGCTCTTGAGTTTACCCTGAGCCTCCTGAACTACCCGGATGTCAGGGTCAGGCTCGAGGCGGTCGACAGCCTGAAGGGTTGGGGGCGAAGGGGCTATCGGGCCATGTTCGAGGGGATGGATAACCCCGAGATCAGCTGGATGTGTGAATCGATCTTCGTCGATGTCGGCTCGGAGGCCGTTCCATTTCTCATCGACATGCTGGAAGACGGCAATCCCTACCGGCGGGCGCGGGCGGCCTATCTCCTGGGAATGGTGAAGGACCGTCTGGCGGTGGGCCCTCTCTACAAATGTCTGGAGGACCCTTCCAGGGAAGTTCGGATTCAGGCCATTCAGGCACTGACCGACCTGGGAAACGAGGAAGCACTGGGCTATATCCTCGAACTCTTCGATGCCGAGGATGTGGGTCTCAAGGACTTTGTCCTGTTGGCAGCGGAGCGCTTCGGCTGGCGTGCCTCACGGGTCCTGGAAGCGTCCCTCAAGTCCGAAAGCGAGAAGGTCCGCAGTGGAGCAGCGATGGCCCTCGGCCGCATACGGGTGCCGGCATCCATCCCACTGCTTGTCCAGGCGCTTGGGGATCCCTCACCGGTGGTGAGGCGCAACGTCACCAGGGCCCTGGGAAGATTCGAGATGGAGCAGGTTCGGGATGCCCTGATATTGGCCCTTAGCGACAGGGACCCTGAGGTCCAGAAGTATGCCAGTGACGCCCTGTCAAGGTACGGTGAACCGATCGTTCCCTTCCTCATCTCCCACCTGACAGCCGCCGATGCCCTGGTTCGGAAGAACGCCATCTCCTCCCTGAGGAAGATCGGCGACGCCCGTGCTGTCGTTCCGGTCATCAAGAGGCTGGAGGACCCGGATCCCACCGTCCGTATGTTCGCTGTTTCGGCCCTGATGGAGTTCAGGGATCCAAGGTCTATCCGTCCCCTCATCTATCGCCTTGAGAAGGAGGAGAAGATCCATTGGATGGTATCCTTCGCCTTCATGGAGATCGGTCAGGAAGCGGTGGAGGAGCTCCTCGACGCCACCGGCAGCCAGGAGTTCTGTTTCGTCAGAAACCTCATCATCCTGAGGATGGGTGACAAAGCCATCGATGTCCTCCACGAAAGGGCACGGACCGGTTCCGGAAATGCCAGGCTGAACGCGATCACCATGCTCGGAGAGCTGAAGCGTCCGGAGAGCATCCCGGTTCTGAGCCAGCTCCTCGGGGAGGAAGAGGTGGGATGGGTGGCGGCCCATTCAATGGCAAGGATGGGGGAGGAGGGTTGGAGAACCCTGGTCTCAGATTGCAGCGGAAAGGGGGTCCAAAGGGCAAACGCCCTTAGGGGCCTGTCGATGATCGAGGGTAAGGAGGCCTATCCGTTCCTCCTCGAAGGCCTGTCGGCTGAAGACCAGGAAATCCGCCGGGCCGTGTCCTCCCCATTGGTGAAAGCGGGCGCGGATGCCGTGGCCCATGTGGTCGAGAGGATGGTCGATCTGCCCGATGAGTGTTTCCAGGACGCGGCGGAAATCCTCTGCCGCATTGACGATGATAGGGCGGCGGATTCCATCACCTCGGCCCTGTTTCCCCAGCCCTGGACGGCGGTGACCCTGGACAAGGACCGGTTGTTCCGGTTCCGGCAGATGTACGCCAGCAGGGGCAGTCTCGACAGGATCAGGAACCGGCTCAGGGCGGAGATAAAAAGCACTTCGGGAGGCGGCACATGGCAAAGGGTCGCACCCTAGTCGTGAACCGCCGGGCGCGGTTCAACTACGAGATTCTTGAGACCCTGGAGGCCGGGATCTCCCTCGTTGGCACCGAGGTCAAATCCCTCAGGGAGGGCAGGGGCAATCTGCAGGAGGCCTACGGCGACATCAGGGACGGCGAGGTGTTCCTGGTCGGGGCCCACATCAGTCCCTACGAAAAGGGAAACCGCTTCAATCACGAACCACTGCGTGACCGCAAGCTCCTCCTCCACTCCCGTGAGATCAGAAGACTGTCGGGAAAGGTGGCCGAGAAGGGCCTCACCCTGGTGCCCATGAGGTTTTACTTCAAGGGGCATCGCATCAAGCTGGAACTCGGTGTGGGTAAGGGCAAGAAGCTTCACGACAAGCGGGAGGACATCAAGCGGCGTGATCAGGAGAGAGAGGCGAGGAGGGAACTGGTCGAGAGGAAATAGATCAGTGGTCCTCTCCAGGTCAGTCCTGAGTGGTAAGCATTAAAAACGAAGTACTAAAGTACTAAGGGGAGGCGCAGGAGAGATTAACTCCTCTAATTTTTGGCACTTATCCTTTAGCACTTGGGACTCATTTGGCACTTGGCACTCAATGCTCAATTTCCCCAGCTCCACTACCACCCTCACTGAGGCGATGCTGTGGCCTTTCCAGGCCCATTTTCTTGATGCGGCTGGCCAGGGTTGTCGGTTTTATCCCCAGAAGCTCGGCTGCTCCACCTGGTCCATGGACCTTCCAATTGGTTTGTCTGAGGGCCGCGATGATATTTTCCCTTTGCCGTTTGATCATTTCCGCTTCCGGCAGAACCTCAACAGGCACTCCTTCCCGAGCTCTGAAGGCCGGGAAGGATAGGGTGGTGTTTCCGGGGATATTCTGCAGGTCCAATTCGATCGTTCCTGAACGGGATCTGATCATCGCCCTCTCCACGACGTTTTGAAGTTCCCTGATATTTCCAGGCCATTCGTAACTCTGGAGCCTGGTGATCTGTCTCCGTGTCAGGGCCGGTTTAGGCCTATTCATCTTCCGGGCAATCAGATTAATGAAATATTCAGCAAGAAGGGGGATGTCTTCCACCCGCTGACGGAGGGGGGGCACCTCAATGGGAAAGACGTTCAAACGGTAATAGAGGTCCTTTCTGAATTGGCCCAGTTCAACCTCTCTGTCAAGGGATCTGTTTGTTGCTGAAATAAAGCGGATATCAACCTTCTGGGTCTTCTCCTCCCCGACCCTTTCGAACTCCCCTTCCTGGATAATTCTGAGGAGCTTGCTCTGGTGCTCGAGGGATGTTTCACCGACCTCGTCCAGAAACATGGCGCCTTTGTCGGCTGCCATGAGCCGGCCCATGCGGTCCTTCACGGCTCCAGTAAAGGCGCCTTTAACATGCCCCAGAAACTCGCTGTTCCACAGTTCCTTGGGGGTCGCCGCACAGTTGACTTTGATCAGAGGTTTGTCATGACGAAGGCTTCTTCGGTGAAGCTCCCTGGCGATCAGTTCCTTCCCGGTTCCTGTTTCACCGAGGATGAGGACACTGGCATTGGTCGGCGCGACCAGTTCGATCTGTTGAATGATCTTCTGGTGGGCAGGGCTCTTGCCGATCAGGTCGCCGTATGACTGTGCAGTGTAAAACTCCTCCTTGAGATAGATGTTCTCCACCTCGAACTGCCTCTTGAGCTGGTTGATCTTCTCAAAAGCCCTGGCATTGGCGATAGCTATAGCCGCATGATCAGCGACCATCCGGAGCATAGGCAGAACCCCCTCTTTCAGATGCCTGCGGGAGAAGATGGCCAGAACACCGAGGATTTCGCCGCGAAAGATGAGAGGCTGGCCTCCGAAGCTGCTGATCTGTTCTCGCTGCGCCCATTCGATGTCAGCAAAGGTTTCGCTATCCTTGTTGACGTTCATGACCTCAACGGTCTGACCGTTAACAGCGATGCGCCCAACCTTCCTGAGGCCGAAGGGGATGCGGCGGTAACCCCCATCGGTACGCGACCAATCACCCCCATCAGGGGTCAGGGACCGTCCTGAACTGGCCATGAGGTGGAGGCATCTGTCGATATCTTTGCACTCTGTGGCCATCGGGCAGGAGGGACAGATGTCGCCCGGCTGGATCAGCCAGATGCGGGCCAGGGCGATCTCCTCATAATCGGACAGCCGTTCGACGATGAGCTTGAGGAGAGCGTCCAGGGACAACTGCTGGGCCATCTCAAACAGAAGCTCTTGAAAGGCCTGAAATTCCCTTTTCAGAAGGTTTGCCATGCACCAATCGGTAAACGATATGTCGTTCCATGTCAAATGAAATTTCGTAATTAACGAATATTCGTTAATGATCTCCTGGGCAATGTCTCAAAAAATGATTTGTTTTCAATGGATTAGATGGAACGTTGCGTTGGCATATCGTTTGCTATATTCTGGCATCATTAACCGTGCGCCGTTCACCGAATGTTCTTGCGGGGCACCAGAGAAAAGGAGAAGAGATATGGGTAGGGTAGAGATTCCGAGACCGAAGGCAGGGGACACGATCGTAAGCATGAATCCGAAACTGTACGAGGATTACAAGGCGAAAGACGGGGAGAAGGCATTGATCACCATGCACACAGTCCCCTATGAGGGTTCGGTGGGGCTGATCAATATGCTCACCTGCACCCGTTTGGTACGGAAGGGTTACGATACAACGCTTCTGCTTTACGGCCCGGGTGTTCTGATGGCCGCGTCCTCAAGAGGTTATCCGAATGTCGGTGATGAAGCTTTCCCCGGGCACCTGGCGTTTAACAAACAGCTCCAGGTTATCATGAATGAGGGTGGGCGAGTCGTCGCCTGCCGGTTCGCCTTGGCTGCTTTATACGGTCATAGGGAAGAGGATGTGATGGATGGAGTGACGCTCATCGATCCGCTGGATGTTCTCGATTGCGTGATAGAGCATCAGAGGGCAGGCGGGCTGATCCTGGCAACGTGGACAGTTTAATCCTGCACGTCAGCAGGATAGCGCAGACACAATGAAATGTGGCTTGCGTAAGCTAAGAAATGGAGGGGAATTTATGGGACGTTTTAACAGGGGACTGAAACTGGGACGCAAAGTTTTTGATGCTCATTGCCACATCGGCGCCATGGACAAGTTCCCCTATTACGGCATTCCTGAACCGGTTAGTCCCACAGTGTTCGATGACCCCGATCGGGCCTCGAAGATAAAGCTGATGGACGAACTGGGAGTGGACAGAGCGGTCGTGATGTCCAATTACGGAATCCCCGATCCCAGTCAGCCCTTCGGGCTTAACCCTGTTGTTCTGGAGGCCTGCGAGCCTCAGGACAAGAGGATTTTAGGGGGGATCTGGTTTTCACCCATGGGTAAAATGAAGGAGGCGACCCTGGAGGCGCTCAAGAGCGTTGGTGCACCGGGAGTAAAAGTTCTCAAGTCCACCTGTCTCCTCGGCGGCACTTGGGACCCGGAAGAGTGGGATGACGACGCAAAGGAGGCCTGGGATGCCGTCCTCGGGGCGGCCAAGGACCATGACTACGTTCTGCATCTTCACACCAGCCCTGGCGGAGGGTCGGATGTGAACAACTGCATCAAATTCGTCAGGAAGTTCGGAAAAGAGGTGAAGGTCCATGTCGTACATGCCGGTGGAGGGGTATCCGGACACATCAAGTTCATACCCGAGTTTTTCAACCTCATCCGGGAGGGTTTCCAGGTATACACCGATACCTCCTGGGCTGTGGGTTTCGGTCCCCGATGGCTGTTCGACGAGATTGAAAAACAGGGCATCGGTGAGGATCGGGTTCTATTCGGATCGGATGAGCCCTGGAGCGATTTCTGGGGCGAATATTACAAGATCGATGGTCTGGAGATGTCCGAGGAACTGAAGGACAACGTTTTCTGGAACAACGCAGAGCGTCTGTTCGGGGTATGATTACGTCATCAACGGCGGAGAACGGATGGTTTTAACGGAGATTATTTACCTTTCTGGAGACTATCAGGGTGATGTCTGAGAAACTGAAAGATTTCATAGAATTGCAGAGATGCGGTGTCCGGAGCTGCAACGACGGTATGTCCCGTAGGGGAGGAGCCGGACCGACTGATGATAAGGCATTCATTTTCTCAAACGGCATCACCCTGATGGTCCCGACCTTGAATGAATCCGCCAGGAATTCGGAGTATGTCCTGGAAAACATAGACAACCAGACCATCCTGAAACGAAACGGTAAAGTGATCGATACCGTCAGAAAGGTCACACCTCCGAAATTTTACAGTCTGCAAACGAAGGATGGTATTCCCTATAGACAGATTGCCAGGTTGCATGGCTCCGATTGTCTTGCCTCAACTGTTGTCCAGGAATGTGTTCGATACAACGATGCCGCCCAGAGATGCCGTTTCTGCGGCGTTGGTGTCTCATTGAAGAACGGATCCACCATTCATACAAAGACGCCGGCTCAACTGGCGGAGGTCGGAGCCGCGGCAAAAAAGCTCGACGGAGTCACCCATGTGACTTTGACCACCGGGACCACGGATCTGGTCAATAAAGGTGCCGAGTATCTCGGCCGGTGCGCGTACGCGGTCAAGCAGGCAACCGGTCTTCCGATCCAGGCCCAGTGCGAACCTCCGGAGGACAGCGGCCTTTTCACAGAGATGAAGAAACTGGGGGTCGATGATATAGGCATTCATGTCGAGAGCTTTGACCAAAAGGTTCGTTCCAGGTTCACCCCCGGGAAATCGACCATCAGTATCGAGGCCTATTTTGAATCCTTTGAAAAGGCCGTTGCCGTATTCGGAAGGAACAGGGTCAGTACCTTTATTATACTTGGCCTGGGTGAGGATGAAGAGCTGACCCTCGCCAGGTGCCGGCAAGCGGTCAAGATCGGTGTTTACCCTTTTCTGGTTCCTCTGCGGGCGATCTCAAGCACATTCATGGCCAGCGCTGAGCCACCCGACGCGGAATATCTTTATCGAATGTATGTTGCCGTTGGCAATATGCTTGAACAGAGCCGGATGAATGCTGATCAGAGCGGCGCGGGATGCGTCAAATGCAAGGCATGCTCCTTGCTCCAGTTAACCGAAAGCGGCGAAAATTCCTCAGGCGCTTCCAAGGTGGGCGGATGTTAGAGAAAGAAAAGGTTGAACTTCCCTCACAAACAGCCCTTCAGTCCTCCACTCCCAGTCTGGAAATTAGGATTGCATCGGAGCCCTGGGAAATTGAGGCATACTATAGGATCCGGCATCAGGTGTTCGTGGAGGAGCAGGGGGTTTTCAAGGATTCCGACCGGGACGAGCACGACGAGACCGGCATCCCCATTATTGCATGTTGTGATGGGCGGATCGCCGGAGTGGTGAGATGTTACCCGACATCTGAAGGGATCTGGTACGGGGGACGTTTAGCCGTGCACCGGGATTATCGAAAATATGACATCGGCACCCGTCTCGTCCGAAAGGCTGTCGAGACGATGGAGCGGCACGAGGATGTCGAGCGCTTTGTGGCCAACATCCAGATCCAGAATGTCCGTTTTTTCAGGCGGCTGGGGTGGTTCCGGGTGGGCCAGCCATTTCTGTTCAATGGTATTCGGCACCAGATGATGGAAGCCCCACTGGACCGGGGCAGGCAATGAGGGTTACGGCCAGGTTCCTCGAGGGTTATAAATTCGAGATGGTTTCTGATCATCTCTCCATAACGTCGGATCAGTCGCCGCAATACGGAGGAGATGGAGCCGGACCGATGCCCAGTGAACTGTTTCTGTGGGCCATCGCCTCATGCATCGGCCAATCCATTGTCCACATCCTGGGAAAATTCCGGGAGACCACCACGGACCTGACCCTCAGTGTGGAAGGGAAAAAGCATCCCGACCAATTCCGTTACCGGAAGATCATCATTGACATAAATGGAGACTATCCCGAGCCTCGCCTCAAGGAGGTTGTAAAGATAGCCTGCGACGGCTGTTTCATCTCCAATTCCCTCGCTGAGGATATCGAAATCGAGATTAATGTGGGTGGTAGTGCATGAGCGATCTTGACCAGGACATAAAAGTCATCAATGTCGGGTTAAAGGAATTCTACTCTGATCTAAAAGCGCTGGACGTTCCCGCTGTCCATGTTGATTGGCGGCCGCCGGCGGGGGGGGATCATCGTCTGGCCGCATCGCTGGCCCGTCTGAGAGGTCCGAAATACGACCGGGCTAACGCCTATACTATCGCCAGGATGCTCAGAAGCCGTCCTGTCTGGATCGATGTCGGAAGGGCAAAGGACGAGATCCCAGGTATGCTGCCCAACCATGTTCTGCATTCCGGTCCGCCCATCGACTTCGACGACATGTGTGACCCTCAGCAGCGGGCCGTGGAAGGGGCAGCGGTTTTCGAAGGGTGGGTCAGGAACCGGTCGCAGCTGAGAAAGAAGATCCGCAATAAAGAGATCGTTCTGGCGCCGAACTATACCATGAACAGCATCGGGCCCATGTGTGGTGTCATAACGCCATCCATGAGCGTTATCGTCACCAGGAATGCATCCTTCGGGAACAGATCATGGTCCACCTTCAACGAAGGAAAGGGAAATGTTCTCTGGATGGGCACTTATGACGATGGAACCATCCAGAGGCTCAGGTGGATCAGGGATACCCTGGGACCAGGACTGAAGGAGGCCCTGCGGAATAGTGGTGGCGGAGTTGATCTGTACGGCATTCTTTCAGAGGCGATCCAGATGGGCGATGAAGCACACGCCAGGAGCGCGGCCTGCACCTCCCTGTTGCTCCAGCGGCTCTACCCGCTTCTCCTGAAGACCGATCTGAGCAGGAGGTCTATTCTGGACATCGTGGAATTCATCAGCGGTAATAACCACTTTTTCCTGAATCTGACCCTGACGGCCTGCAAGGTCACCGCCGATGCCGCCCATGGGATCAAGAACTCGACTATCGTTACGGCAATGAGCCGGAACGGTGTTGAATTCGCCCTCAGGGTCGGAGGAGGAGGCGATCGATGGTTCATCTCCCCTACAGCCCCCATGGATGAGGCTATCTACTACTCGGGGTATTCCTTCGAGGATGCGGCCGGAGATATCGGTGACAGTGCTATTGTTGAAACGGTGGGACTTGGCGGAATGGTCATCGGGGCTGCACCCTCTATCAGTTCCTTCGTGGGGGGCTCCCTGGAGGACTCGCTCAGGGCCATGAAGACCATGAAAAGCATCTGTGAGGGAAGCAATCCGAATTTTGCCCCGGCTTCTGTGGATTTTATGGCCGCTCCCCTCGGGATAGACATACGTAAGGTCGTGAAAACAGGGATCACACCCATTATCGATACCGGCGTGATCCATAAATCCTCAGGAGTAGGCCAGATCGGAGCCGGAATCGCCAGAGCGCCAATGCAGGTGTTCACCGAGAGTGTTATCCATTTTGGAGGGTAATAATGGCTAAACCAGTTGCTGTTGTTGCATTTGGTGGTAACGCGATCCTCAGTTCCAATGAGGACATGGCCTTCGAAACCCAGCTGAGGAACGCACAGGAAACCTGCCGCCAGATGCTTGCTATTCTGCGCAAACGATATGAGCTGGTCATTGTGCACGGCAATGGTCCTCAGGTGGGGAACCTGCTCATTCAGTTCGAGAATGCCCGCGACCTTATTCCGGTTCCCCCTCTCGATGTCGCCGTCGCTTCGTCGCAGGGGCTGTTGGGACATATGCTGCTCATCAGCATGCGATCGGTTCTGGAGGAGGAACGTCTCCAGAAAGAGGTGACCACCATTCTTACCCAGGTGGTTGTGGATGAGAACGATCCCGCCTACCAGGAACCCACGAAACCCATCGGGCCTTTCTACACCAAGGAGAGAGCGGAGGAGTTGAGGAGGGAAAAGGGCTGGCATGTCGTGGAGGATTCCAACCGCGGCTATCGCAGGGTCGTCTTCTCCCCGCGCCCGCAGAAGGTCCTGGCGCTGAATGTGATCAAACAGCTGATCGAGAGCGGAGTAATAGTCATCGCCTGCGGCGGTGGGGGGATTCCGGTCAACTACAAGACTGGTGAGGTGATCGGCACGGAGGGGGTCATCGACAAGGATTTTACAGCTTCCCTCCTCGCCTACAATCTAGGTGCTGAACTTTTTATGATCCTGACAGGGGTGAATAAGGTCTGCGTGGATTTTGGGACGCCGACTCAACGGGAAGTGGACGTCATGACAGTTGCTGAAGCTAAGACCTGGCTGGAAGAGGGCCAGTTTCCGCCAGGCAGCATGGGCCCCAAGATCGAAGCGGCTGTTGAATTTATCGAAAGGGGAGGCAAGGAAGTCATCATAACCGGCGAGCGGAATGTCCTGGATGCTCTGAACCATGGAAGTTGCACCAAGATCGTCAACGAAGAACCTCTTAGCGATTAACAGGATCCAGTAATGGTTTTTAGGGCGACTATAAGAAGAAACCAGTACCACGACTCGGTTCGCCTGATGAAAATTTCCAGGCAGGCCAGCTCTCTGGATGGGATTGAAAAGGTCCTGGCGCTTCTGGGAACTGAGGGTAACAAGAAAATCCTGAGAGATCTCGGTCTCTATAACCAGGATGTGGATTCCTCTTCCCCAAATGATCTGGTTATCTGTATCGAGGCCATCTCCAGAAAAAAGTTCGATATCGCCCTGGATGAGGTGGACAGGTTGCTCCTGGAGACCGCCCAGGGTGCTTCACGGGAAAGGGATGCCCGGTCACTCGACGAGGCCATGGATGAACTGCCGGGGGCCAACTTCACCCTGATCTCCGTCCCCGGGGAGTTCGCCAAACTGGAAGTGATGACGGCTACCGAGCGGGGGCTAAACGTCATGCTTTTCTCCGACAATGTCTCCGTTGAGGATGAACTTTTCCTGAAGGAGATGGCTATCAGGAAAGGTCTGCTGATGATGGGGCCTGACTGCGGCACCGCTATCATCAACGGTGTCCCCTTGGCTTTTGCCAATGTCGTGCGGCGGGGCGGGGTGGGCCTTGTCGGGGCTTCGGGAACCGGGATTCAGGAGGTTACATGTCTCATCCACCGGCTGGGTGGCGGTATCTCCCACGCCATCGGCGTGGGCGGCCGTGATCTGAAAGAACAGATTGGCGGAATAATGACGGCGGCAGCTATCAGGAAGCTTTCGGAGGATCCCTTGACGCGATCACTGGTCCTTATCTCAAAACCCGGAGCGCCCAATTCGACGAGGCGGGTTCTCAGAGAAGCCAGGAAGAGTGGACTGCCGGCGGTGGTGTGCCTGCTCGGTACCGGGAAATTGCCAAAAACCGGGGGTGGCGTGACATTCGTAAACACCCTTGAAGAGGCGGCCTTCCTTGCCATGGGTAAGGATAGGCCGGTAACGACCCTCCCCGCGGAACTGAAGGAGCGGATAGATTCGATGCCGAAGTCAAGGAGGTACCTGAACGGGCTCTTTTCAGGAGGCACCCTCTGTTACGAGGCTCTTCTGATCTTCGAAGGTGCTCTGAAGGTCGGCTCCAACATCGGCAATGGCTCAAAGCGAGTGAGGGTAAACGTTCGGCAGGGAAATTACTGCCTTGATCTGGGGGACGACGAGTTCACCCGGGGCCGCCCTCATCCCATGATCGATTCAACCCTTCGTCAGGAATATATCGTGGAGGCCTATACCAGCCCGCGAACCCGGGTCATTCTCCTGGATGTGGTACTGGGATATGGCTCAAACGCCGATCCAGCAGGGGATATCGTGTCCGCCCTTAACGAAGCCGGGTCGGGTAGCGATAAAGATGGCCCTGTCGTTCTGGCCCATGTTTGCGGCACTGAGGAAGACCCGCAATCCCTGTCCGTTCAGGAAAACAGATTGAGAGAGGCCGGAGTTTTCCTCTTTCCTACAAACGCGGAGGCGGCCCGTGCCGCCATGAATGTGATCCTTTCGGGACGTTGAGGTGGTACCTGGACTCAGCCGGCTGAGATCGGACCACCGGATATCTGAGAAATGTTGAGGAGAGATGATGGACCAGAGGGCCCGTGAACTTCTTGAGAAAAAACTGACGGAGAAGATCTCCTTCGACAGCGAGATCCTTTCCACCTACGACCACGACATCGCAGAGATACCCCCATTGGTCATGAATCTTATTGATAACGTTCCCGAGGCTGTGGTCATTGCCCGTTCAGTTGAGGATGTGGGAGAGACCCTGGCCATTGCCGGGAAGTTCCGGATACCTGTCACCCCAAGGGGGCAGGCCAGCTCAGGTTACGGAGGCTCCATCCCAACCCGAAGGGGAATTCTCCTCGACCTGGCCGAGATGACTCGTATTATCGGCGTGGACGAGGAGAACCTGTTAGTGGACGTGGAACCTGGTGTTGTCTGGAAGGAGCTTTCCCATGAGCTAAACAAGGTTGGTCTGGACAACTGTATCGTTCCAACCAGCGCGCCTTCCTCAACCGTCGGTGGCTGGTTCGCCATGGGAGGGGTAGGTCTGGGCAGTCTTCTTTACGGCAGCATTCAGGATGTGGTGTTGGAAATAGACGTGGTGGGGTTGGACGGCCGGGTGAGGACTCTTGCCGGAGAGGATCTGGCCCTGCATTACCAGGCCTGCGGCATCCTGGGTGTCATTACCCGGCTGAGGCTCCAGTGCAGAAAAGCCGAGGAGATGAGGCCTCAGGCAGTCGCCCTGCCTGATGCCGGTGCTGTTGAGGGATTCGCCATGGCCGCCCGCGACGAATTGCGTCCCTATACCATCATCCTCCACTCACCCGGATACGTGAGGATGAGGAAGGATATGGATGAGGAGGAGTCGGTCCCGGAGAATTCGTTCTTGGCGATCGTCGTTCTTTCGGAGGGCTCCGCCAACGGGGCCAGGTTGGCCGAGATCGCCGCCCGGAATAAGGGAGTGATCCTTGACGAAGCTGTCGCGAAGCACTCATGGAACGACAGGTTTTATCCCATGCGCATTAAAAAACTGGGTCCTTCGGTCCTGGTCAGCGAATTTTACCTTCCGGTTGACAATTTCCGGGAAGTCTGGAAAGGGATCGAGGACGATCTCTCCAGGGAGCTTCTGGGGCTGGAGGCCTTGATCATTCACGATGGGAAAATGGCGGTCCTGGTCTATATCCTTGACAATGCCAACAGGTTTCTCTATCAACTCCGGATGGCGAAGGCCCTCAGGCCCATTCGCGTAGCAGAGCGGTATGGAGGATCCATCTACACCGCCGGTCTGTGGTTCGCTTCCAGCTCCCGCCGGATTTTCGGACAGGAAAAGTATAGCGCTCTCATGGGCGAAAAAAGAAGGATCGATCCGGCCGGACTCCTCAATCCGGGCAAGATCATTGCCCCGAGGATGAAATTTCTCCCGTTCGTTAATGTCAGCTCATTGATCGATCTCGCCTCCAGGATCACGTCACCCCTTTCAAAGGCCCTGGTGTACAAGCGTTCTTCCAGGGAAAGGATGGATAACTAGGACGATGGCCAAAGAAAAGACAGCCCCCCGGGCAAAAGTGGAGATCTCCAGGGAACTTCTTTTTTCCGTTGACACATGTGCCCGGTGCGGATTCTGCAAGCCGGCGTGCACCACCCATCCCTTCGGGGGCGGGTTCGAGGCGTTTTCCCCGCGCGCGAAGGTGCATTACATCAAACGGGTGTTGGAGGGAAAGGAGAAGCTTACGCCCGCTTGGGTGGACCGCCTCTACCAATGCACCACCTGCGAGAGGTGCGAGGAGATCTGCCAGACGGATATCCCATTGGTTCACCTCTGGGAAGCGCTGCGGGCCAAGTCGGTGGAGCAGGGTATTGGGCCCATGCCGATGCACCGGAAACTCCGGGAAAGCGTAGACACCTACAGCAACCCGTACGGTGAACCCACCAGCGAAAGACACCAATGGATGCTTCCGGATCATCGGCCTGCAGGTGAGGCCGACCTGATGGTCTTCGGAGGATGCACGGCCTCCTACAAAATGCCGTTCATGCTTCAGACGGGGGTGACCCTTCTCCAGCGACAGGGAATCTCCTATACCTACGCAGGTGGGGACGAGGTCTGCTGCGGCAGTCCGATCCTGAGGACAGGCCAGCTGGAAACGGCGATGCGTTTGATAGAGACCAACATCGATCTCTTTCACAAACTGGGCGTAAAGGAGATCGTCACTCCGTGCGGCGGCTGTTCGAAAACCCTGAAGGCCGATTATCCCAAGTATGCCAGGATCCTGGGCAAGGAGTGGACCTTTAAGGTCAAGCATTTTTCTGAAATTTACGTTGATCTGCTAAGGAAAGGCGAGATCAGGCCGACCAGAGTGATCGACCGGAAAGTGACCTATCATGATCCATGTCATCTGGGACGTTCCCAGGGTATTTTCCATGAGCCCAGGGAGATCCTTAGAGCCATTCCGGGTCTGACACTTCTGGAGATGGAAAGTACAATGGAAGACTCTCGATGCTGCGGAGCCGGTGGAGGCGTTAAGGCCAACTACCCGGAAATGGCTGATGAGATTGCAGACAGAAGGGTGAGGGAGGCCATTGCAACCGGTGCCGACACTCTGGTGACGATGTGCCCCTTTTGCCAGACGAGCTTTTCCCAATCCATCGAAAGGATCGGTGCCCCATTGGAACTGTTGGGGGTCGAGGATCTCCTTCTGCAGTCGGTGGAAGATTGAGGATATGGCTGGGAAAATTGGCTGTGCTGTCCTTCAGAGGGCACGCTCCGGCGTCACCGGACATGTGCTCTCGGTTTTTGACAGATCAGCGCACCTGAAATCCGATGACGCCATCATTACCCTGGGAACGCTGGAGATCCCAAACCACCCGTTCACCATCAGAACGCCTCATTTCCCCGCCGGAATACGTGAGGAATTAAGATTCGATCTGTCACCAGAGGAGATCGTTATCCCGGGTCTTTACCGGGAAGACCTCAGTGCCATGGAGACATTCGAACCACGGACGCGTGTCGACGGCATGGTTGAAGCCTCGTCCATGTATTCCTGCCTCCAGGAGACGCGCCGTTTGGTGGCCACTGCCTCCTTCAAGGACGGATTCCATTCCTTTGTGATCATGAGCCCCATGCACGGGATGATCACCCAGGCTGTGCTCCCTGTCCTGGACAGGTTGATGGAGACTATCCGCAAGGAGAATTGGCCGGCGATGGCGGCCAGTGCGGTAGACCTCGCGGGAGTGGGGGAGGGCCTGACACCCTCTGGAGACGATTTCCTGGTCGGCCTGGTGGCGGCACTGCGCTTCCACCGAGTCAGCGGAGGGCCGGGTCCTGAGTTGGATATCCTCACCGCTCTGGCATCGGAGGCGGGGGGAAGGACATCGGCTTTCTCGGCCCAGAACATCCTGTCAGCTGCCGAGGGTCTGGTGTCCGAGGACGTGTCCGATTGGCTTGTCTCCTTTCATCTTGGTGACCTTCATGCCGTGAAGAAGGCAACGAGCAGGCTGCTTAATCTGGGGCATTCCAGCGGAGTGGATACCTTTGCCGGGATGTCCATGGGACTTTCCTCAGTTCTTGGGATAGGCCATTGAGTCGGTTCAACCTGTCAGGCCTGATAAAGGAGATACGCGGCTCCGGACAGTTCGCTCAGAAGCGGTCTATCAGTGCCGTAGTAGGCCAGAATGATGAGGACTCCCCAAATCTTCGAATCCGCAACGGGGACGACGCTGCTGCCATTCCCGATGATGATGGTTACCTCCTCCTGGCTACCGAGGGGATCATTCCTTCTCTGGTCGAGTTGGATCCATTTCTGGCCGGACGGAGCGCTGTCCTGGCAAATGTCAATGATATCTACTCGATGGGCGGACGCCCGATTGCCATGGTGGATGTCATCGGCAGCAAGGACCTGAAGACCTCTGGTGAAATCCTGCGAGGCATGCGGGACTTCGCGGCGCGATTTGGGGTCCCGATTGTTGGAGGCCATACACTGATCACGGATGGAAAGGCGTCAGTCTCCCTGACCATTCTCGGCAGAGCCAGGCGATTGATCACCAGTTTCGACGCCAGCCCGGGAGACAGAATCGCCCTTGTCTATAACCCTGAAGGCGTATGGCTGGACGACCTGGGATTCTGGAACTCCATTCCGGGCCGGAGCGCTCAGGATCACGTGGGCGATCTCGAACTCCTTCCCCAGGCCGCCGAGTCAGGGCTGGTCAGTGCAGGAAAGGATGTCAGCATGGCCGGCATCGCCGGCACGGTCCTGATGTTCGCCGAAGCTTCGGGTCTCGGAGGATATATCGAACTGGACAATATTCCTGTTCCAGAGGGAATCGATCCAGGCAGATGGCTTGTGGCGTACTTCTCCTACGGGTTTCTCCTCGCCGTGAATGAGGACATATGGGAAACCGTATCGGAACTTTTTGAAAGTCGTTCCCTGCATGTGCGGGATGTTGGCTTCTTCTGCCGTGGATCCCGGGTTTTCCTTTCCCGGGATGGTGATACGGAAATTCTGTGGGATTGGTCGGTGGAGCCGTTTGCGGGGCTTTCCGGAAGATGATCGTTTCTCAACCATTGTGGGGCCGGAAGAGCCGCTTTTTCCTGCCCAATGAGGATGCCCACGTGGTCCGTGAAGCGCTGACCCTTCTGAAGGAACCACCCCGGTTCCCGGTGTTCGTCGGTGGGTCGGGATTGCTGTTGCTGGAGGCCGTCAGGGCTCTTCCCGGGGGTTCCAAATCGGTGTACGTGGACATCTCCCGGTTCCAGGTGGAGTATTTTGGTGAGTTTCTCAAAGCCCTTGACCGTTGTGATTCACCGGGGCAGTTGAGGGAATGGTTTTCAGCGGAAGTCTATCCGGTCTTGCGGGATCATTTTGTCAAGGTCCAGGACCGTTTTTACCGTGAGGACCAGGTCCTCGGTGCGATGGAAAAACTCTTCCGGATCAGGTTCTTTTTCGAGAATGAAGCTTTTGCAAAAGCCAAGGCGGCCGGCGAACTGGTGGAGATCTTTCATGAGGATATTCAGGACTATCTAGAGGAGACGCACCACCAACACGATTTTGTCTACCTGAGTAATGTTTTGGACTATCTCCCGTTGGAGAAAGTGTCATCCCTGTTCAGATCCTGCAAGGCCTCTCGTTCCGCTGTCTATGCCCTGATAACAGAGGTCTGTGCGGATCAGGAGGCCGTGGCTAGAATATGGGAAGGGGTGGGCTATGAGGTTCATCCGAGGAGCGCCGGCCTTTCCACGATCAATCAGGGTCTGGGATCCAGGAGCCTTGAACGGCCGTGGAATAGAAATGGCGAGGTCCTTCTGCTGACACCTGGGAGGGGATAAATCTGATAAATGTTTTAATTGATCTGTTTCCAAATTAGGAAACAGGCCGATTCGTGTTGCCAACCTGCTGTAAGACAGTATCGGAGTGAGGAAATACAATGAGGAAAACCCCTTTAATTATTTTCGCGGTAATTGCCGTAATGGGCGTCCTGTTCCTGGCCCGGGATAGGACCTCCCGGGAGGAGAAGCCAGAAGATGCCCCTGTCCGGATGGCCTACCTCCAGAATGACATCCACCACCTGGCCCTGTGGGTTGCGCTGGAGAAAGGTTACTTCCAGGAGGAGGGCGTCGAAGTTGAGATCTCGGGCATATTCAGGGCAGGACCGGAGCTCATGAACGCTTTTACCGCCGGCGTCCTTGACATGGCCTATGTCGGCGAGGCCCCATCCACCTTCGCCGTGGCCAACAAAACCGCCGATGTGACAGTTGTGGCGCAGGTCAATACCGAGGGATCGGCTTTGGTGGTGGCCAGGGCTTCCTCAGGCATCAAGGCGGTTTCTGACCTGGAGGGGAAGACGGTGGGCGTTCCTGGCCATGCCACAGTGCAGGATTTTCTGTTGAGGAAGGCCTTGTTCAACGCAGGGGTAGATTCCTCCAGGGTGAATATCCTCATCATTAAACCACCCGAGATGATCGGGGCTCTTCGGACAGATCAGATCGACGCTTTCATCGCATGGGAGCCCTATCCGTCCAAGGCCGCTGTGGCAGAGGTTGGCAGAAATCTGGCAAGCTCCAAAGACATATGGCCGGATCATCCCTGCTGCGTCCTCGTGTCCGACTCGAAATTCATGGAATCGAAACCCGGGAAAGTGGACAAGGTGGTGCGGGCCCACGTCAGGGCCACGGAATTTATCCGGGGCAATAAAGAGGAAGCAGTTCGCATCGGTGTCAAATACACGGGGATGGATGAGCCGACGGTCCGCAGGGCTCTCCAGTTCGTCGAATACACCTATGTTCCGAGTGTCGATGGAGAGGGGGAGTATGTCCGGTTCCTGTCCGAGCTTGGATACATCAAGGTCGACGACATTGACGCATTCGTTTCCGATTTCATCAACGAGGACTTTCTGAATGAGATCGAGGCCCGATGAGAGGAAAGCGGCTCATCCCGCCACTTGTCCTTGTTGGTGTCTGGCAGGTCGTGTGTTCTGTGGGCCTGGTTCCGGCCTTCAAGCTGCCCTCGCCCTTTCAGGTCCTCACCGGTCTCGCGGAGCTGATGACGGTTGGTTTGCCTCCAGGCCACCTCCTGCACACGCACGCTCTGTACAGCCTCGAACGTGTGTTTTTTGGGTATACCGCCGCAGTCCTGACCGCCATTCCCCTGGGGATAGGGATGGGTTGGTCTCGGAGGGTCCGCTATCTCCTGGAGCCATTGGTGGAGATCTTCCGGCCTATCCCTCCGCTGGCCTGGATCCCCATTGCTATTCTCTGGTTTGGCATCGGGACAAAATCTGCCGCCTTCATCATCTTCCTCGGGGCGTTCTTCCCGATCCTGCTGAACACGGCTTCCGGCGTCCTGGGCATCGATCCCATCCTCGTCGAGGCGATACTGACAATGAATGCCAATCGCAGGGACATCATTCTCAAGGTTCTTGTTCCCGGGGCCATTCCCTCTATCATCACCGGCATGAGGATCGGCCTTGGCCTCGGGTGGATGACATTGGTGGCAGCCGAATTTTCCGGTGTCAAGCAGGGGTACGGTCTGGGATATATGATCATGACCGCCAGGGATATCCAGCGACCGGATGAGGTCCTGGCGGGAATGATCGTCATCGGTGTGACGGGGCTTGTTATAGACGGAATGCTTCGATTGGTGGAGAAAAGCCTGATTAGATGGAGGTAGTGATACAGGAGGAGAAATGGCACTGAGTCTCAAATTATCCGGTTTGACAAAAATATTTCCCGGGAATGGGACAATGGAGGAGGTGCGGGTCATAGACCCTCTCGATTGCCATATCGAGCAGGGACAGTTCTTCTCCATTGTCGGTCCGAGCGGCTGTGGGAAAACGACCCTGCTCAGGATCATCGCCGGTCTGGAACCCGCGTCGGAGGGCACCATCCTCCTGAACGGGGAAGCTGTAGCCAACAATGATAACCGGGTGGGACTGGTCTTTCAGGAGTTCGCACTGTTCCCCTGGAGGACAACGGTGCAGAATATTGAGATGGGTCTCGAGATCCTGGGTGTACCCAAAACGGAAAGGCGCCAGGAGGCACTGAAGTACGTGAGGGAGTTCGGGCTCACCGGATTTGAGGACACCTATCCCAGGATGCTCTCCGGCGGGATGAAGCAGCGGGTGGCTATTGCTCGGACCCTTGTCGCCAATCCCGAAGTGCTGCTGATGGATGAACCGTTCGGTTTTCTGGACAGCCAATCGAGGATGGAGATGCAGAACTTCCTCCTCGAGGTCTGGGAGAAGAGGCAGACAACAGTTGTTTTCGTTACTCACAGCGTGAGCGAAGCCATATACTTGGGAGACCGGGTCATGGTCATGTCCAACCGGCCCTCCAGTATCATGGATATCTTCGACATTGACATCCCCAGGCCGAGAGAACGTTCCCATCCACGGCTGTCGAAGCTGAGAGAGGAAGTCTTTCAGTTGTGTGCCAGATTATGACCGTTCTCATCCATTATGGGTGTCCGGGTCGTGATAAAGTGGCGGTGTCGCCGGACTTCCCATGGATGTAGCGGCCGCCACTCTCCAGGTTCTGCGGGCAGGGACCTTGAGAAGGGCCTCGGATGGAACCATCCTCGAGGCCCGTTCATCGGTGACCCTGATATGCACCGAGGATCACAGAATCATCGTCGATACCGGACTGATGGACGAGAGTGAGAAGATCACGGATAGTCTGTCCCGCGCCGGTCTGCGGCCCCGGGACATCAGCATCGTCATCAATACCCATCCCCATCCCGACCATTCGGGCGGGAATCACCTTTTCGACAGAGCCGCTGTCCTCTGCGGTCGTCGGGGTCTCTTCAGGCAGGCCCGGGAAACACCACCCGCGGGAAACCACGACCTGGACGAAGACGGTGAGGTCCAGATAGATGAAAACGTCTCCCTCATCCTGACGCCCGGACATACACCGGACTGCATCAGCGTCATTATTAAAAAAGCCTCCTCGGCATTCAGCGACCCTCTCGAGACCATTGTCATTGCGGGAGACGCGCTTCCCACCAGGGGTAATTTCGTCAGATGGGTTCCTCCGGCCATCCACTTCAGCAGCACGGTCAGTCTAAAAAGCATGGCAAAGATCACCGATCTTGCGGACTGGGTGATACCGGGACACGATGAGCCATTCAGGATTTAAGGGTTCCGTTCGGCTCCCTTCTTTTTCCTCCTGTCCACGATGATCTTCACCGTTATGGGGATAAGGGTCAGAGCCCCGAGGGCGAGGACCGACAGGGAAATCCTGCGGACGTCGCCGGTGCCCATCTCGCTGCCGAAGTGGGCGAGCAGGAAGCTGGCCGGAATGATCCCGACGAAGGTCGCGGCAGCGAAGCGCCACCACCGGATCTCGGTCAGCCCCGCGGCATAGCTGACGATGTCGAAGGAGATAAAGGGCAGAAGGCGCGAGACGAACACGATCCCGGTCAGTGTGTTCTGGGATCCGAGCAGCCCCACCTTCAGCCTGTCCCCGAACCATCTGGCCAGGATCTCGTGGCCCACGAGGCGGGCGATGGTAAAGGCGATAAGAGCACCGGTCAATGAGCCGATGACCACGTATATTGTCCCCCACGTGTGGCCGTAAGCCAGCCCGGCGGCCAGAGCAATGGGGGCGCTGGGGATGGGATTCGCCACGATGGCCCCGGCCATGAGAGCGATGATCAAAAGGGGCCCAAAAGCACCTGCCCTGTTGATGAACGCGTGCAGCCTTTTACTGTCCATGATGATCCCCAGGTATCCCCCCTTCCAGAGGATCAGGTAGATGGCGGCGATCGCCACGATGATGATGCAGCCGCAGATGATCTTTCGGGCTGCGGGGCGTCGTTCATTAACCCCAATTTCGATCAGTCCATCATCCCCGCCGGAGCCGGCCTCCGTCTTGGTTCTCAGCGCCATACCCCCTGTTTAAAACAAAGAGGGCCTGTTTAACAAGGAGATTCCCTCGGCGGTATTCGATGGGATGAGTCGCTATTGACGCTAAATTTCCCTAACGGTATGATCGACAAAATGACGAATATGAAGAGGAACCCTGTTTGGAAAGCCCCTTATGCGGGGCTTTTTCCTGCCGGATAAGGGTGAAGCCAACGATTGATCTGAGACGAAAAACAGGAATGCCGAGGATTATGACAGGATCGGGAAGGGTTTTCCTTGCTCTCCTGCTGCTCACCTCTGTTTTCAACGGGACGGCCCTGGCCGTCCACGGGGGAGGCAGCCGTGAGATCATGATAGGCGACACCTTCGAAAGCCGGACTCTGGAAACGATTGAGGGGAAGTCACTGAAGATCCCCTCCGGTGACGAGTTGACCGTGGTCCTGTTCTGGGCCACGTGGAGCCCCCGCTCCAAACCCGCCCTGGACCTGTGGCAGAAGTTTGAACAGGATTACTCCGGTCAGTCCGTCAAGATCATCACCATCAATTCGGAGCATCAGGGCCTGGAGCCCGGCCAGCGACAGGAGATCATCCGGTACGTGGAGAACAACGGGATCACCCTGCCGGTGGTCATCGATGATGAACTCGCCCTGTTCAACGAGTTCGCGGTCAAGGCGGTGCCCACGGTCTTCTTCCTGAACAGCGAGGGTCTCCTTCTGTTCAGGTACGCCAGTTTCCCCACCAGCGCTCCCCTGGATCTGAAGGAGGAGCTGGAGGTCAGTTTCAACCTCAGGGAGAGGGAAACGGAGGAGGAAAAGGAGACGAGGGGGAAACTTGCCTATCAGCCGAAGAACAACGCGCTCCTCTATTACAACCTGGGTGTCCAGCTGCACAAGAAGGGCATG
Organism: bacterium; assembly: GCA_041559575.1. Lineage (GTDB taxonomy): Bacteria > BMS3Abin14 > BMS3Abin14 > BMS3Abin14 > BMS3Abin14. The sequence goes on along the minus strand of JBFFDD010000014.1, from coordinate 3,598 downwards.
AGGGACAAGGCCGTGGATCGCTACATCGCCGCCCTCAAGCTGGATGTGGATTACACCGACCCCATCCGGACCCTGGAGGGGATCTATTTCGCCGGGGGGCGGACGCCGGAGGCCGAGGAGGAGTTAAGGTCCCTCCTCAGCCAGAACGGCCTCCAGGCACTTGTGGACCGGGTCGGTGACGGGGAGCCGATCGTCATCGAGGCCAGGAAGAAGGTCAACGCCATGGAGAGGATGCGCCTGCTCATGGAGAAGAACGCCGCCCAGCCCGCTCAGACCAACCTGCCCGCCCCCGGCCAGAAATCGGAAAAGGGCCTGTCCGGGCAATCGGCCGAATAGAGGGACCGTGCGTCCGGTTCAGGAGCCCGGTTCCGGCTCAGCGTCCTCGGCGGACATGCTGTCCGGCTGCCCCCCTTCGAGGCGACCGTCGCCGTTTTCGACCGTCCCCTCAGCCGCTCCTTCCTCACCGGCGGCATCCTCCACGGTCAGCGGCTCTTCCTCAAGCACCCTCTCGATCTCTATCTCCCGCTTTGTGTTTACGAAGAGGATGCTTCCCACCTCGTCATATCCGGTGAAAAGATCCGATTTCTCCCGCTTGAGCAACTCACCCCTGAACCCGACGATGACAAGGTCCGCGTCCCGGGAGCGGTCGTTGACGAGAGCCTGTCTCGGCTCATCGTGCCCAAGGGGGATCGTCTCGATGTTCCGCCTCGAGACCGACAGACGTCCCTCCTTGACCAGGTTCAGGAGGGCCTCTCTCTCCCGTTCGAGTTCCTCCTCGGGGAAGGTGGCGAGGATACGGATGAACCCCCCGTGCCAGTCGGGATGCCCGAGGATGATGTACCCCAGCAGGATCATCAGGTTGGCGTTCTCGTAATCGGCGGGGGTGATCCAGATGTGGATCTCCCGATGGTATCCGTACCCGCGCTCACTGGAGGCCAGAACGCAGATGTCGAAGTCGGCGGCCGTTGCAAGCCCGTAGTTCTTGACGATCTGATCCACGTTCTCCATGTGGTCCTTGGAGAATTCGAACAAAACGAGGTTGTTCTCCTTGCCTGAGATGCTGGGGAGTTGGACCAGTTGGGCGATGGCGGTGGTGTATGACGGGCTGATGATCGTGTCGACGTAGACGTTGCTCTCGCTCACCCCCGCGAGCCGGACCAGTCTGTCGAGGACCTGTTCCGCCTCTTCCTTGGCCGCCTTGGAGAAGTACCCCTCGATGAAGTGGATGTAGGTGCCGAAACCGTACCTGTGGGAGATCCAGCGAAGCATCTCGAAGGCGGCAAGCCGGCTGAACGAATCCTTGGAGATGCAGACCACGGAGGGCCTCCAGGCGGCTTCGGCCGGTCCCCTGCTTTTCTGAAGAAAGACGTGGAGCTTGCGGCTGATCTGGAAAATGGCGCCCTGAAAGATGTTGGCGAGGCCGTGTTTCTCGGGATGGGTGCGGGCCACGACCAGATAGAAGATTGTCATGAGGCCGATCGACAGGGAGGCGAAGACGGGGCTCATCTCGAACATGAGCCAAACGCAGGCCATGGCTCCGATGAGGGAGATGTACCACCGCGACCGGAAGGAGGGCCGGTATGAGGGGTCGGCGGCGAAATGTTCCAGAAAGCTGATCAGGCAGATGGCACCGTAGGTCACCATGAAGACCATGGAGATGATCCGGGCGACAAAGTTCACGTTCCCGATGACTACGAACCACAGGGCGATGGCCAGGGTCAACAGGGAACCGTTGAACGGTTCCCTGGTCTCGCCGCGGCCCTGGGCCGCCCACCGGCTGAACCAGGCGCTGGGGAAAACGCCGTCCGATCCCAGGGCCTGCAGGGTCCTGGGGGCAACCATGAGTGAGCCCAAGGCCGAGGAGAACGTCGCGCAGCCGAGCCCGATGGGGATGATCGGGCCCCAGAGTGAGATACGGCTCATTATAAGTTGATCAGCGGCAAGGTCCTCCGGGCTGGCCGACACGGCGAGCTTGAAGGCGATGAGCATGTAGATGAACAGGCCCACCCCCGCCGCAGCGAGGGTCCCGAGGGGTATGGACCGTCTTGGGTTTTTGAGGTCCCCTGAAAGCCCCACCCCGGCCGTGACGCCTGTGAAAGCCGGGAAAATAATGGCGAACACCAGGAAAAAGGGGTCCGGCGCATCGACGCTGGCGGTCCAGAGGGCTGCGGGGCCTTCAGGGGAGAAATCCGTTTGGCCGGCAAAAAAGAATCCCAGCGAAACGAACAGGGTGCCCACGACCAGGTAGAGTGCCTTGACACCAAGATTGGCGCCCCGGGTGAGGACGAGGGCACCGAGGAGAATGAGGGCGGGCACGCTGATGATACGCGGATCAGCAAGGCCATAGCCGTAGGCCTGGTTGACAAAGGCAAATACGGGACGGAAGGCTTCAGCGAAGGCGATGGTGTAAAAGGCCACGCTGATGGCCTCCGAAAAATAGAGAGCGATGCCGATGGCCGATCCGATGGTGATGCCGAAGGATCGGGAAATGATGTAGTAGGAACCGCCTCCCTCAACCTTCTGGTTGGTGGCGATCTCGGCCACCGCCATGGCGGTAGGGATGGTAACGAGGTGACCGAGGAGGACGATCCCCACGGTGCCGGCCAGACCCACATGGGCCACGGAGTAACCGAACCGGAGGAACATAATTGCGCCGAGGATCGTGGAAATAGCCGTCAGGAAGACCGGGGCCGTTCCGAATTCCTTGACCTTGTCGGGTTTTGTTCCGCTCCATCGGTTATCAGAAGCCAAGGTCCCTCCCTGAACAACTTGGTGGCGTGGTTCTGTGGCGGCCCGTCACGGTAGCCGCACGACAAGATAAATTGTAGCATTTTTGATCCCGGATAATCGATGGAGTCTGCGGAACATGTTCACTCCCCCCCATTGAGCCATCCCCCTCTTCCGGTACCATTCGCCCCTTGCATAAACCAATGCACAGGTTAGAATAGGGATGTGGGGGCGAGTTGGTTTCGACGGGGGTTATTGACGCCCGTGGCGCATGCCGAGGTGCCGGTGGCCTCGTTAAACACCGGCCGTTATAGCTGCCAACGATACCGGCTACGCTCTGGCTGCTTAATTAATCATTAGGTAAGCCAGCGCTGCCCTGACGGTGCCCGTAACGTCAGGTCGCAGTGTCATAAGCTCGGGCTTGCTCCCTGTCGCCGCCCGGCCTTCAGGGGGGACTCTCAGTCGGGCTCATCCTCCAGCCGCCCTGTCCGTGGGGTCCCTGGGGGAGACAAAAAACACGGAATAAGCATGTAGGGCCGCGAGGCCGAAGGCTTCCGGACGCGGGTTCGACTCCCGCCGCCTCCACCAGCCTTCGCTCCCTGACGGGAGCTACGGCTCGGCACGCCATCAATCCGAAGGGAGCGAAGGCTGTCGCGCCGAAGCTTCCGTTTTGTTTTTCAGGAAGCGCAGGCGGACACCCCGGCACGCCAAATTTTTCCGGAATTGGCCCTCCATTTGCACCTGATCTTTCATGGACCAGAAGCTTCATTACGTCTACATTCTCCGCTCAGAGTCAAATCCCGACCGTTATTACACTGGTTTTACGGAAGATCCGGGAATTCGCCTTAAAGAACATAATTCGGGCAAATGT
>JBFFDD010000013.1:0-26771 GCA_041559575.1 bacterium | reverse complement strand
GGGGGCGGCGGAGGCGGGGGCTGCTTCATCGCCACGGCGGCCTACGGGTCCTATGAAACTCCCGCCGTCAAACTCCTCAGGGAGTTCCGAGACAACAGGCTCCTGACCAACGGTCCGGGCAGGAAGCTGGTCGATCTCTACTACCGGTTCTCTCCCCCGTCCGCCGCCTGGCTGGTCCGCCACAAAGGTGTCAAACCGCTGGCCAGGATCGCCCTGCTTCCCGCTGTCGGCTTCGCCTGGCTGGTGGTCAAGGTAGGTTGGTTCCTTTCCCTGACGCTGCTGCTGTGTCTGGCAGTTACCCTTTCGCTGATGAGGAAACGTATTCAGGTGGTGAGGAGGGGATGGTAAGTTTGATGTTTGAAGTTTGAGGTTTGACGTTGGGAAACCGAGGGAACTGATAGCTAAGAACTGAGAACTTTAATTACGCACAGCGGCCTCTTTCCTGGGCGACAGATCACCTGCCCCCGGCTGCATCAACCTGGAATGTCTGGCTGGTCATCGTGTAACAGACGCCAAAGAAAAACCGGGGACGACGTTCCCGGTTTTTTCCTCTCTTTTCCTTAGCATTGTGTGTTCAGGGACAATCCCACTTTTCAGTTGTTTCAGGGTGAAAGCATCCCTCGAAGCTGGTTTTCGAGCAGGGTAAAGAAAAAATTAAAGGTAGCGAGATAGAGGGGTTCAGTGATCAGAATATAGAAATTGAATAATTTGATATTCCATTAATGTTATTTCATATTTTATATAATCGATAATGCCTTTAAGGCTAAGGAGAAGGGGTTAGATACAAGGCCGCAGTCTCGAGGAACACCGGAGGTCCCGCCGATGGCGGGATGGAGGATTTCGGAGAGGCGAGAACGCAGCCCTTCGACAGGCTCAGGGTCCCGAGCGAGGTCGAGGGATAGATGACCCCTTATCGTTAGCCGTATTTTATCCCTTTACCACACATATAGGCCTCATCTTCGCCACTTTCGCCGCGATCCCCGCCTGATGGACCACCTCCACCACCTGGGAGACGTCCTTGTAGGCATCGGGCATCTCCTCCATGAGTGATGTCCTTCCCGCCGCGCGGGCGTAGATTCCCTGATCCTCCAGTTCCCGGTGGATGGCCCGGCCCTTCGCCGACCGGATGGCCGCCTTGCGGGACAGGACCCTGCCGGCCCCATGGCAGGTGCTGCCGAAGGTCTCGGCCATCCCCGTCTCGGTGCCGCGGAGCAGATAGGAACTTGTTCCCATGTCCCCGGGGATGATCACCGGCTGACCGAATGGCCGGTAATCTTCCGGCACGTCAGGATGGCCGGGGGGAAAAGCCCGGGTGGCCCCCTTGCGATGGACGGCCAGTTTCATCTTTTTCCCATCAACGGTGTGTTCCTCCACTTTCACGATGTTGTGGGCGACATCGTAGACGAGCCTGAAACCCAGGTCCCGAGGACCGATGGAAAAAAAGTCCATCAACGCTTGCCGGGTCCAGTGCATGAGGCACTGACGGTTGGCCCAGGCATAGTTGGCCGCGCACTTCATGGCCCTCCAGTAGCTCTGACCTTCCGGCGAGGTGAAAGGCGCGCAGACCAGTTGACGGTCAGGAAGCTTGATGCCGTATTTGGACACTGCCCGATTCATGACCTCCAGATGATCCGTGCACACCTGATGGCCGAAACCCCTCGAACCGGAGTGGATCATCACCGTTATCTGACCCGGTCTGACCCCGAAGGCGTCGGCGGTCCTCTCGTCGTAGATCTCCTCCACGTACTGGATCTCGACGAAGTGGTTCCCCGATCCGAGGGTTCCCTGCTGCGGCGTTCCCCTCTGAAGGGCGCGATCGCTGACCTCGTCCGGGTCCGCACCTTCCAGACATCCGCCCTCTTCGGCATGCTCCAGATCCGATGCTTCACCGAGGCCCCGTTCCACGGCCCACCGGGCGCCCCTGGTCAGGACCTGTTTAAGTTCCTTCCGATCGAGCCTGATCGGTCCTTTCGAACCGACACCGCTGGGGACCCTGGAGAAGAGGGAGTCAACCAGTTTCCGAAGCCGGTCCCGTTCCCCGAGGTCTTCCCGGATCAGCCCCGTCGTGGCCATCCGCACCCCGCAGTTGATGTCGTATCCCGTGCCGCCGGGTGAGATGACGCCGTCGCTTTCAACGTCGGTTGCCACGACCCCCCCGATAGGAAGGCCATAGCCGAAATGCATGTCAGGCATGGCCATGGAGGCACCGACGATGCCCGGCAGGGTGGCCCCGTTGGCCACCTGCTCTGCGCTCTTGTCCCCCTTGATCTCCCGCATCAGGGCCTCGTCAGCGTAGATGAGGCCGTGAACCCTCATCCCCGGCACCTGGCCCACCGGGATCTCCCACTTGTAGGGGGACAGTTTTCGGATTGTGATGTCGGCCATGATCGATCTCCTGACAACATCAATTAACAGATTGAACCGCAGAGGACACGGAGGTTGTCATTCCACCACAGAGTACACGAAGATAAAAGTATTGTGAGGGTCTGCAGCCTCTGGTTTATAAGCGTGGAAAAAATAAAATATTAACAGTTTCATCTACTCGGTGATCCCTGTGATTCCCAGTGCACTCTCTGTGCTCTCTTTGATAAATCTCTTTCATACATCAAAGATCACCTGAACCCTGACCCCATCTGCGTTCTCCTCGATCACCAGGCCGTGATAGGTGGCCGCTTTGATCCCTATGTTCCTGGAGTGTTGTGAGGGCTTGTAGCTGTCACCGCTGATGCGGGCCGACAGGGTGTTGCCGTCGATGGTCATCGATTGAACCTCGAAGGTGAGGAAATCCTCCGTTTCCTCCAGGAAGATGATCTCGTTGAGAAAATTCACCAGGAGGGAAGTTCTGTCGTCGGCGGATGCCGAAACGGGACGGGTGAACTCACCGGACAGGGTATCCCGGTCGGCCAGGAGGGAGCCGAGTCCCTCTGCGGCGTTGGTAAATGCCTCGGCCACGGTTTCGCCCCAGGCCTCGATCCCCACATCGGCTGTGATCCCCTCGAGTTCCCTAAATCCGCCAGACATAGGGAAAGCTTACCGCTGCACTGGACGGTAAGCAAGGGGGGGAGGGGATAGTGGAAAGGGGAAAATAGAAAATGGAGAATAGAGAATGGAGAATGGGGGAAGAGCAGTGGTAAGTAACAAGGGGAAAGTGGAAAGGAAGAAACAGCCCTAAGAGATAAGTGTTCAGTATTGAGTGGAGTACGCTTTACCTAATTCCTTATCACCTGTCACTCAGGACTGCTCTTCAAACCTCAAACTGACCTGTTCTCCCCGTTCAGGGCAAACAGGTCAGCCCTTCTTCGTCTCCACGATGGCGTTCTGACCATCCACGTACACCAGGGAGGGTTTGTGGGAGTGGATGTCCTTCGAATCCACCTGGACGTAGCACGCGACGATGATGAGATCCCCCGGCGACGCTTTGTGGGCCGCCGCGCCGTTAAGGGCCATGGAGCCGGAGCCCCTCTCGCCGACTATGGTGTATGTCTCGAACCTCTCCCCGTTGGCGATGTTATAGATCTGAACCTGCGCGAACTGGGGGATGCGCGCGGCCTCCAGTAGATCCTTGTCGATGGTGATGGACCCCTCGTAATCGAGGTTGGTGTCCGTGACCGTCGCCCTGTGAATTTTACCAGCCAGCACATTGTATCTCATGGTTGATCGACCTCCGGTTTTAAAAGCGCCTCCCTTAAGTTTTGTCACTGGACGCTCTGTGATGAAAAGTCATTGCGGTCTGCTTTCGATGCCTAATTAAATCCAAAATCCAAAGTCCAAAAACCGGGATTAATTCAGTCCTCTGAACAGCATCTCAATGGCAATTCCCGATTAACCCTGGACCCTGTTTTCTCTGCCGATCTCTGTGGGCCGCCGCAGGGGTGTCTCTGTGCCCTCTGTGGTAAAAGTCTTTTCTAACTGTTCGCAATGACAGTTTTTTTCCCCGCGCTCCCGTATCACCGAGTCTCCGCGTCCGCTATTCACTTCGTCTCCGCCTGCAGGACCACATTATCGATCAATCTCGCCCTTCCCACCTTAACGGCCATCGCCATGAGGCTCCGACCGGTGATCGTCTTCACCGGGGTGAGATCCTGGGCGTCAACGATCTGAAGATAGTCGATGTCGGTGTGGGGTTCACCCTGGATGATCTCCCTGGCACGGGACGTGATCTCGGAGGCATCCACCACGCCTTCGGCGACCCACTCTTCGGCCTTGCGGAGGGAGCGGTTGAGGGTCAGGGCGCTCGCCCTCTCGTCCGCCGTCAGGTAGGTGTTCCGGCTGCTCATGGCCAGGCCGTCCTCCTCCCGGATGGTGGGCAGTCCGACAACCTCCACACCCATATTCAGATCCTGAACCATTCGGGCGATCACCCGGTACTGCTGATAATCCTTGAGACCGAAGTAGGAATTATGGGGCTGGACGATGGAAAACAGCTTCGCCACGATGGTGGTGACGCCATCGAAGTGACCGGGCCTGGAAGCCCCGCACAGGGCCTCGGTCAGGCCGGACACGTGGACCGTTGTTCGAAAATCCTCCGGGTACATTTCCTCTGCCGAGGGAGCGAACAGGATGTCCGTCCCGAGCTCACGGCAGAGGGTGGAGTCATTCTCCATGTCCCTCGGGTAGGCACCGAAGTCCTCACTGGGACCGAACTGGGTCGGGTTGACGAAAATGCTGACCACCAGCGCGTGGTTCTCCTCGCGGGCTTTCCTGATCAGGCTCAGATGCCCCTCGTGGAGAAACCCCATGGTGGGGACGAATCCTATACGGTCCCCCTGGTCACGGAGCCGGTTTGAGTTTTCCTGCATCTGGTCTATCGTGGTAATGATCTTCATTGTTCTTTTATGAGGCCTTCAATAGCACGTCATCTACTGCGTTCTCGCCCCTCGGAAATCCTCGATCACTCCATCGGCGGGACCTCCGGTTTCCTCAAGCCTGCTGCCTCGCATCTAAATCCTTCTTGTGAGCCTCTAAACTTATATTTCCCCTCTGTGCTCTCTGTGGTTCAATTATAGGAATGTTCCTCGTCCGGGAACTTCCCTTCCTTGACCTCTTTTGCGAACCGGGCGAAGGCGGTCTCCATGGCCGACCCCAGTTCAGCGTAGCGCTTGACGAATTTTGGGACGAAGTGGTCATAGATCCCCAGAAGGTCGTTCGACACGAGCACCTGTCCATCGCAGTGCGGGCCGGCGCCGATTCCAATGGTCGGTATGGATACGCTTTCGGTGACCTGCCGGGCCGCTTCCAGGGGGACCCCTTCGATGACCATGCAGAAGGCCCCGGCTTCCTCCACGGCCCGGGCGTCGTCGAGGAGTATCCGCAGTCCCTCATCCCCCCGGCCCTGAACCATGTACCCGCCCATCTGGTGGACCGACTGAGGGAGAAGCCCGATGTGTCCCATGACGGGAACGCTCCTTCGGGTCAGGAACCCGATGGTCTCGGCCATGGATACGCCGCCTTCGATCTTGACGCCCTGCGCACCGGCCTCCTTGAGGAACCGGGCGGCATTATCCATGGCCTGTTGAGGTCCGGCCTGATAGGAGCCGAAGGGCATATCAGCGACCAGCAGAGCCCTGGAACAGCCGCGGCTGGCGGCCCGGGTGTGGTGAAGCATTTCATCCATGGTGATGGGAACGGTGCTGTCATAACCCAGGACGACCTGCGCCAGGGAATCGCCCACCAGGATGATCTCAGCTCCCCCCCTCTCGGCGTAAAGAGCCGATGGGTAATCGAAAGCGGTGAGCATGACGATCTTCTCGCTGCCCTTCATCGCCGTGACCGTCCTCACGGTGACCCTCTTGTCATTTTCCATCCGGTGACCAATCCCTTCGGTTAAATAAAAAGCCCCCGCACACAGACGGGGGCTAACGCGAACCAACTGATTTGCGATCTGTTCCCCGTCCCGGTCCGCTTTACGCGGATCCAAGCGGCACGTAGAATTGAACCCCTTTTTTCATCCTTCGGATCTCCCGGACAAGGTCCTGGAAGTCCTCCGGTCTCCTGACGAAGTCCACCTCAGCGGTATTAATGATCAGGAGCGGGGTGTCATCGTAATTAAAGAAGAACCTGTTGTAGGCCTCATTAACGGCCTCGATGTACTCCCGGTTGATATCCCTCTCGAAACTCCGGCCCCGCATCCGGATCCTCTGCTGCAGAACCTCTGTCGGCGACTGCAGGTAGATCACCAGGTCGGGGCGCGGTATCCTCTGGTCCAGCAGGGAATAGATCTGCTGGTAGAGGGCCAGCTCGTCATCGTCAAGGTTTACCGAAGCGAAGATCCGGTCCTTGGCGAAGAGGTAATCACAGACGATACTCTGGCTGAAAAGCTCCTGTTGTGCAAGCTCTTTTTGCTGATGATAACGGCTCAACAGGAAAAACATCTGCGTCTGAAAGGCGTTGGCCGATGGATTGCGGTAGAATTTCGCCAGAAAGGGGTTCTCGGCCACCCTCTCGAGCACGGCGCGAGACCCGAACTCCTCCGCTAACATCTCCACCAGGCTGGTCTTTCCGACGCCGATGGGCCCCTCCACAACGATGTATCTCTTGTCTGTCATCCCAGATCTGAAATTATAAGTGGTGGATGTCCCTTTGGTCAAGCCACAGGACAGGTATCCCGTATTTATCCTGTCACGGCTCGACGGACAGCAGCCGCCCCATGTTTTCGATTCTCCGATCCGGATATCTGTGCCGGAGATCCTCGTTTATCCGGTGAGCGGGTTTGTCCTCACCGGGGATCGTCAATTCAGGGACGAGTTCAGCCAACGGCTCCATGACGAACCGTCTGGAGGTCATGCGGGGGTGAGGTATGGTGAGGCTTCCGTCATGAACCGTTCGATTTCCATATAGAAGGATGTCCAGGTCAATGTCCCGCGGTGTTGGCTCCCCGCCCGTCCGTTTCCTGCCGAGGGAATCCTCGATGGCATTGAGAGCCGCTAAAAGGGATAGTGGCGGCAGGGTGGTCCTAATCACGGCGACGGCATTGAGAAAAGGTCCGCCGCCAACGTCAACAGGGTCCGTCTCGTAGACGGATGACACAGCATCGAGATCGATCCCTTCGCATCGGGCCATGCTGGAAAGCGCTGCCCTCAGGGCCCCGGCCCTGTCCCCCAAGTTGCTTCCCATGCCGATGAAGACCCTGGTCACCTCATCCACGTTACCACTGGAGCTTTTCCATCCGGGAGAGCGCTTCATCCAGCCTCTTCTCATCCACCGTGAGGGAGATCCGGAAATAGCCCTCACCGTGTTCTCCGAATCCGTTGCCCGGGGTCAGCACAACGCCGGTTTCCGTCAGGACGCGGGAGACGAAATCAGCTGATCCTATGCCATCTGGTGTATTCACCCAGAGATAGAAGGTGGCTTTTGGGGTAAGGAATTTGTAGCCGTTCTTTGTCAGGAAGTCGCAGGCGAGGTCCCTGCGTCTCTGGTAGACCTCCCTCAACCGGGCAACGGGCTCCTGGGATCCTGTGAGGGCTTCGATCCCGGCCTCCTGAACGGCCTGGAATATCCCCGAATCGATATTTGTCTTGATCCTTCCGAGGCCCTTGATAACCTCGCGATTACCGTATGCGAATCCGATCCGCCAGCCGGTCATGTTGTAGGTCTTTGACAGGGAGTGAAACTCAATGCCAACCTCCCTCGCACCCGGCACCTCCAGAAAACTGACCGGGACCTCATTGTCGAAAAAGACCTCCGTGTACGCCGCGTCGTGGCATACGATGATCCCATACTCCCGGGCGAAGTCGACGACCTGGTGGAAGAATTCCCTGGTGGTGCAGGCCGATGTGGGATTGTTGGGATAGTTCAGAAAGAGAAGCCTGGCCCTGCTGAGGATGTCGCCGGGGATCGCCCCCAGATCCGGAAGATAGCCGTTTTCCTCCTTAAGTGGAAGGATGTGGGGCTCCCCTCCGGCGAAGAGCGTTCCGATCTCGTAGACCGGGTAGGCGGGATCGGGACAAAGAACGACATCACCGGGGTTGATGAAGGCGAGGGGAATGTGGGCGATCCCCTCCTTGGAACCGATGAGGGAAACGACCTCCGTTCCGGGATCGAGATCAAAACCGAATCTCTCCGCACACCAGCCGGCGGCCGCTTTTCGAAACGCCGGCATCCCCTCGTAGCTGGGATATTGGTGGTTGACGGGGTTGTCGACAGACTGCTTCAGGCGCTCAATGATGTGAGGAGGTGTGGGAAGATCAGGATCACCGACCCCCAGGCTGATGATGTCAACGCCTCTGGCCGCCACTTCGGCTTTTTTCTGGTCGATCTCGGCAAAAAGATAGGGAGGGAGCGCTCTTAGTCTATCTGCTTCAATAATCTTCAATGTGATCCTCCTTCTATTGGCAGCAGATTTATCCCCGAATGGGCGAACGGGCGATACGGCGAGGGGGCGAAAAAAGCCTAAATGCAGTCACTGGCTTTTTCCCCAGCCCGGATCGACGGGTAAAATCTCCCCATCGCCCATGCTCCCCCTCTCCCAATCGAGACGATTATTCCAATTCCAGCACATCAGCCATGCTGTAGAGGCCAGCCGGCCTGTCGATGACCCATTTGGCGGCCCTGACGGCTCCCAGGGCGAAGTTGTCACGGCTGTGAGCCCGGTGGATAAGTTCCAGGCGCTCGCCCGGCCCCGCCAGAAGGAGGGTGTGCTCACCGACGATATCCCCACCCCGAACCGTCTGGATCCCGATCTCCTCATCGGACCTTTCTCCAATCATCCCCTTTCTGGAGAACACGGCGTGGTCCTCGAGGTCTCTGTCCAGTGACTGGGCAACGACCTCCGCCAGGCGGAGGGCTGTACCGCTCGGGGCGTCCTTCTTCATCCGATGGTGGGCTTCGATGATCTCGGCGTCATAGCCGGGCCCCAGGGATCGGACTGCCGTTTCGGCGAGCTTGAAAAGCAGGTTGACCCCCAGGCTCATATTGGGTGACAGGACCATGGGAACCCGCTGGGCGAACATGCGGAGGGCTTCGGTCTGCTCGACGGAAAAACCGGTGGTGCCGGTAACGGCCGGGACCCCCTGGTCGGCGCATCCCTCCAGATTGAACAGGCTCGCTTCGGGGGCCGTGAAGTCGATGAAAACATCCGCAGACTCCAGGAGGGAGCCGATATCTGCGGTGACCGGGACACCGGTATCGCCAATTCCGGCAATGACGCCGGCGTCCTGTCCCAACTGAGGATGATCCTCACGTTCCAGGGCCCCCGTCAGCGAGATACCGTCAGCATCGTTCAGGGCCCGGACAATGGCCTTTCCCATCCTTCCGGCGGCGCCGGAAACCACTGCTCTTATCATTGGACTGACCTCAGTCTGTAGCGATTCCGAAGGACTCGAGGGCCTTCTGGAGCTTCGGCCGGACAGCATCCGACAGAGGCACCAGGGGGAGGCGCAGCTCGTTCCTTATCCTTCCCATCATGTTCAGGGCCGCCTTTACGGGAATGGGATTGGTCTCCAGGAACATCGCATCGGAAAGGGGCAGAAGCCTGTAGTGAAGGCCCTGGGCTTTGTCCAGATCCTTGTCGAGATAGGCACTCACCATGGCGGACATCTGGGCGGGTGCGATGTTGGATACCACGGAGATCACGCCTTTGCCTCCCAAGGTGAGCAGAGGGTAGACCATGGCGTCCTCCCCCGACAGGATCACGAAGTCCTCGGGAACCAGCTGAAGGGTGTAGCTGGCCTGCACCAGATCACCGGTTGCGTCCTTGAGGCCCACGATGTTGGGAATCTCGGACAGACGGCCAACGGTCTCCGGGAGCATGTTGATCCCCGTCCGCCCCGGAACGTTGTAAAGGATAATGGGTATGTCCACATTCTGGGCGATGAGCTTGAAATGCTGATATAGCCCTTCCTGGGTTGGCTTATTGTAATAGGGAGTGATCATCAGGCTTCCGTCAGCCCCTATTTCCTTGACCTTCGCGGTCAGGTCGAGGGCCTCCTGGGTGGAGTTGGATCCCGATCCGGCGATCACTGGAACCCGCGACTTCACCTGATCCACCGTGATCCTGACCACCTCGATGTGCTCCTCATGGGTCAGTGTCGAGGCTTCGCCCGTCGTGCCACACGGCACGACCCCGTGGATACCCTCGGCGATCTGGAATTCGATATGGTCCCGCAGGGCCTTCTCATCGATCCCGCCGCCGGCGAAGGGTGTGACCAGAGCGGTAAATGCTCCCTTGAACATGATTAACCTCCCCGGAGGGATTCCTCTGTGAGGTCTCCCCGGTAAACGAGCAGGGCGGTTCCCTGAAGGAAGACCTCCCCATCGGTTGGATTGCTTTGGTTAAGATAGATCGTTAGGATATCCCCACCCCGGGTGTGGACCGCGATCGGCGCATCGGCCAGACCGCGCAGGGCACAGATGATGGCTGCAGCCACGGCTCCTGTTCCACACGCCAGCGTTTCGCCCTCGACCCCCCTTTCGTAAGTACGGACCCTGATCGTCCCTCTGTCGTTGACCTCCGTGAAGTTCACGTTGGTCCCGGCCGGGGAGAACCGGGGATGGAACCTGATCTCCCGGCCCATCCGCTCCACAGCTTTGTTCTCCAGTTCTCCTTCAGGCACCACAACCACCGTGTGGGGAACGCCTGTGTCGACAAAGCCGACCTCGACCTCCTCACCGGTTTCCAGTTCCAGGCCGAAAGCCTCCTCCGCCCCTACCGGAGGCGTCAGTTGAACCCGTACCATGTCACCGACCACCTCGGCCTTGATGGGCCCGGCCAGGGTTCGGAAGGTGGGGGTCGGTCCGGAGACACCCTCCAGATGGGCAAACCTGGCGGCGCAGCGAGCGCCGTTACCGCACATCTCCGCTTCGCTGCCGTCGGAGTTAAAGAACCGCCAGGCAAAATCCAGCTCACTGTCCTCCTGCAGAAGGATAAGGCCGTCGGCTCCCACGGACTGCCTCCTCCGGCACGCTCCGATAGCCAGGGAACGCATGTCATCGGGCGCGACGAGATTCGGCCGGTTGTCGATAATGATAAAATCGTTTCCCGTACCGGTCATCTTGGCGAACGGGATAGGGAATTTCATGGGTGCGTCTCCTGCGGAATCAGGTGTTCAGTATTCAGTGATCGGTATCCAGTATCCAGCAATTAAACCGAGGATCAGCAATTCCCAGTTCCTTTAAGCTGGTCCCCGGAATCTGCTATTATCACTTATCCTGAATCCTGAATACTGAATTCTTAATATTTAATCCTAGCCTTTAAAAAACCTCTCCCCCCTGATCAGGTCCTCGTAGGTCTCGCGGTCTCGGACGACCTCGAACCGATCGTCCTTGACCATTACCTCTGCGCACCTCGGCCTGGAATTGTATTGGGAGGCCATAGGGAATCCATAGGCGCCCGCGCTCATGACAGCGAGAAGTTCTCCGGATCCGACCCTGGACACCATTTGATCTCTGGCCAGAAAGTCTGTGGACTCACAGATAGGCCCCACCACGTCGGCGACAATAGTCTCCCTGTCCGACCGGACGACCGGTCTGACCTCCTGATAGGCATCGTAAAGACTCGGCCGAACCAGGTCGTTCATGGCGGCGTCAACGATGATGAAGTTCTTGGTCGATCCCCTCTTGTTGTAAAGAACCCTGGTGACAAGGATACCGGCATTCCCAACGATGACCCTCCCGGGTTCGAAGATAAGGGTCCTGCTGCCGTCACCTACCGCCTCCATGATTGTCTGAGCATAGGCCGATGGGAGAGGGGGTGATTCGTCGCCGTAAACAATTCCCAGGCCGCCTCCCAGGTCGATGTAACGAAGGCTGATCCCCTCGCCCTCGAGCCGGTTAACCAGATCCATGATCCTCCTGGCAGCTTCCCCGAAAGGTTCAACCGAGGTGAGCTGGGAGCCGATATGGCAGTCGATCCCCACGACCTCCAGATGGGGCATGGACCGGGCTTCGCGGTACAGGGCAAGCGCTTCCGTCACCGGGACCCCGAACTTGTTTTTCTTCAATCCCGTTGAGATGTAAGGATGGGTCTTCGGGTCGACGTCAGGATTGACCCTGACGGCCACCGGGGCCTTCTTCCTCATTCCCCGGGCGACCCTTTCGATGGCCTTCATCTCATCTTCGGACTCGATATTGAACATCAGGATGCCGGAATCCAGAGCGTAGCGGATCTCATCGTCCCTTTTCCCGACCCCGGAGAAGACGATCCTGTCCGCGGCGATGCCGGCACGCAGGGCTCGAAAAAGCTCCCCCCCGGACACGATGTCAGCTCCTGCCCCCATGGAACCGAGAAGTTTCAGAACCGCCAGGTTCGAGTTGGACTTCGCCGAGAAGCAGACCAGGTGATCCACCTGATCGAAGGCCTCATCGAACACCCGATAATGTCTCTCTATGGTGGAGGCGCTGTAAAGGTAGAATGGGGTTCCCACCTCATCGGCGATCCTCTCCACCGGAACATTCTCACAGTAGAGTTCTTTGCCCTTATATTTAAAGTGATTCATATGGTTTTTCTTGAGGTGCGCGATAACGGGCAATCTGCCCTCGACAGGCTCGGGGTCCTGAGCAAAGCCGAAGGGCTGCCTTCTCAGTCACTCATGATCCCTGGCGTACTAATCCCGCCTGGGGCTTGGCGGCCGTGCATCTCACCCGTTCTCCCCCACCATGAAAAGCGCTTTCCCTTCAAGTTTTGTGGGCGCTGATTTGAATCTTCCCTTCCGGTTCATCCCCGGCCGGCAGGGCTTCTAACGATAAATGCCTCTAACGCACCGGGTTGAGCCCAAAGTTTCAGTCCTGGCTGTCTGTTACCCAGCTCCTGAACTCCAATTTCTGTTTTCTAATTTCCATTTTCTAATCTCTATTCTCCAATATCCAATCTCTATTCTCTTATTTCCAAAAAAGAATCGCCAATCTAGCAGAGGTTTTCACCGCGTGTCAATCGGAGCCGGCCGGTTCTCGGCAGGCGTCTTTGTCCCCTCTGTGGGAGCAGGTATCCTCTCCTCCTGCCCCCAGGATCCGGAGGGGTGGACCGGTGGCGACTTGACTCCGCAGCCGGCCAGCAGCCCTGCGAGCAGGAGAAGGCTAACGGCCGCTGATCTTATCAAGGTAACCTCTGGCTTCCTCAATGGCCTCACGAACCCTGTCGGGAGCGGTGCCACCGGGTACATCCCTGCCGGAAACGGACGCCTTGAGGGAGATGAAGTCGAACACATCATCTTCGACCACGTCCGAAAAGGTCTTCATTACATCCAGGGGTATGTCCTTAAGCTCCCATCCCTCTTCCAGACACCTGCGGACGATCCGCCCGACGTCCTCATGGGCCTGGCGGAAAGGGACACCCTTGCCGACGAGGTAGTCAGCGAGGTCGGTGGCGGTGGAAAAATCCGCCGCCGCCGCTTCTTCCATCCGGCTGGTTTCGAAACCGACCTCCGACAGCAGTCCGGTCATAACCTCCAGGGAGCCGGCCAGGGTGTCCAGGGAATCGAATACGGGTTCCTTGTCCTCCTGGAGGTCCCTATTGTAGGCCATGGGCAGGCCTTTCAGGGTGACCAGGAGGGAGATCAGGTTGCCCACAGCCCGGCCGGTTTTGCCTCTCACCAGCTCTGCGGGATCGGGGTTTTTCTTCTGAGGCATCATGCTGCTTCCGGTGCAGAAGGCTTCCGGAAGCCTGACGAAAGCGAACTCGGAGGTAGCCCACAGGACCAGTTCCTCGGCCATTCGGCTGAGGTGGATCTGGCACAGGGCGGACGCGAACAGGAACTCCGCAGCGAAGTCCCGATCGGAGACGGCGTCCATACTGTTACGCGTCAGCTGGGAAAATCCCAAATCACTGGCTGTCTTCCGTCGGTCGATGGGAAGGGGTGTTCCGGCCAATGCCCCCGATCCCAGAGGGGACTCCGTCAGGTTGTCGATCAGGGCCTGGAATCTCCCCAGATCACGGCGAAACATCTCGAAGTAGGCCATGAGGTGATGGGAGAGCAGTATCGGCTGGGCGCGCTGGAGATGGGTGTACCCGGGTGCTATGGAACCGAAGTGGGCATCTGCTTTCTCCAGGATAACCGACAGAAGGTCCTTGACCCGCAGGATTACCCCGCGCCCCTCCTCCCTGATGAAAAGCCTCAAGTCAAGGGCGATCTGGTCATTCCTGCTCCGGCCGGTGTGCAGGCGGGCTCCCGCCTCACCCGCCATTTCGGTCAGGGAGCGTTCGATATTCATGTGGACATCCTCCAGGGCCGGATCCCAGGAGAATTCCCCCCTGTCGATGAGGTCGCGGATCCTCGTCAACCCGTCGACGATGGCGTCAACGTCTCCTTGGGGTATGATTCCCCTCTCGCCGAGCATCCGGGCGTGGGCCATGCTTCCCTCTATGTCCTGGCGGTAGAGGCGGTGGTCGAAGGAAACCGATTCGCCGAACCGCTCGAGGATTTCGGAGGTTTTTCCCTCAAATCTGCCCTGCCATGGCTTTTTGCTCATAGTGACTCCCTTTGCTTTCCGCCCTTCGTCTTCGTCTGGCTCTTTTTCCATTTTCTATTTTCCATTCTCTATTCTCTATTCTCCCCGTCGCCCTGTCACCCCGATACTCCGCCACCTGCTTTCCCCTTTGGACATTCCACTTTTTACTTTTTGTGATCTACCAGTCGGTGGAATCCTCCTCGTTCGGTATCCCCACCACCAGATCGTCACCCTTGATCCGGAACCACGATGGGCCCGGGGCGGGGTGATAGACGCCGGTGACCTTGACCATGGCCCGTGAGGACCTCGGATCCGTTTCGTGGTGAGGAAAGATTCGACTCAGGTACAGCCGGGTGGAGGGCCCGAACCTCAACCGGGAGACCTGCGACCCGAAGAAGTCGTCGGTTCGGAACTCGGATAATTTGATCTTGGGCAATCTGTGTCGGATGCCGCACACGATGCTGCTGTATCCGAAGGTCGTAGGATTTTTGGATCCCGCCAGTTCCGTTTCATCTGAGCTGTTCACGAACATGGTGATGGTCTCCCGGACACCGGGGGTCTTGAAAAGGTGCTCTCCGTAGAATCCGGTGGCCACGTCACGAAAGACCTTGTGCTCCGGTTTCGGGTTGCACTGAATGACCACCAGAAGATCCAGTTTCTGTCTCTGGCGCGAATAGAGCTCGTTGGCCCTCTCGATGATAGTCATGATGTTGGATTGATGGATGTCTCGGTACACGTAGTCGAAGCAGATCAGGGGCATGAAGTTGAAGCAGACCGGGGCGCACCGGAAGAGGTGAAAGGATCTGCCCCTGAAGAGGTCAAACCCGTGGTCCACGGATTCCTCCCCGGCAAAGGGATGGGTCTTGGCGGAGAAGAAGTGGCGGATTTTGCCAGTCCTCTCCTTTATGATGGTAACGTATACGTTCACCGGCTTGGCCTGGTCCGTTTCGCTGTCGAACTGGCGGACCAGCTCCAGAGCTTCAACATTCTCCTCCACATGCCCTTCCATGAGGGAGATGTATTGAGAGAGGGTGATATGTTCCAGGCCGCAGATCATCACCGTGTTCGGGGAAAACCGGTCACGCATCACCTCGCTGAGTTCTTCCACATGGGAATAGGGGACGCTGCTCTCCGGCAGGACGATAAAGTGGAATTTGTTCTCCGGTTCGTAGGACTCGGCCAGATCCATGACTGACCTGAGCAGTTTTCGCTGATAGTCCGGATCGACCAGTTTGAAAAGGCGGCCTTCCATGTGGAGGCGGTTGGAGATCTGGGCGATGAGGAAATGGATACCATCTCCCAGTGGAAATTCCAGATCCACGCTGTGTTCCAGAATTTGAACCATCTCCGGCACCCCCGGTGGCCACGGATCCATCCGGAGAATCTCCGCTGGGTCACGGAAGATCAGGTCCGATTCACCGTGGCATTTTCAGGCGAATACTTTGGTAAGGATGTACCTGGTGCCATCCGGGATATCCAGACCCTCCATTGTGGTGGAATCGGCCCAGACGATCTCGGATATCTCCTCCCTGTTTGGTGTAATATTCCCGTCCTTAACTACCGCCAGATAATATAGTATCACGTAATGGTCGCTGTGTTCGCTTGAGGGGACGATCTCGAAGATGTCAATGAGGCCCTCAACATGCACCTCCAGCCCCACCTCCTCGTAGACCTCTCTCTTGAGGGCGGCTGTAATGGGTTCCCCCAGATCGATCTTCCCCCCCGGCATGACCCACTTTCCCAGGTAGGGGGGGATGGCCCGCTTGGTGAGGAGGACCCTTTCCCGATGGTCTTTGACCACGGCGACCACAGCGGTGCGGACATTTTTTTTACGGTAACGCATAGATCTTTATATTACAGTAGCCAGTCGTCAATATCCGATATCCAGTATGGGGGTCGAAAAAAAGGAATCGCCAATCGTCAATACGGTACTCCGGAAGAGATCCCTGCTTTTATTCTGAATACTGAATCCTGAATACTGGATCCCAGCTCTGTCATTTTGACCGGTTCTTCATCGCGTTGATGCGCAGCCTGAGGGCGTTGACCCGGATGAAGCCCGTGGAGTCCGCCTGATCGAACACCGACTCCTCCTCGAAGGTGGCGAAATCTGTCATGTAAAGGGACTCGGGGGCCTTCCTCCCTGCCACACGGCAGGATCCCTTGAAAAGCTTGATTCGGGCCGTCCCGGTAACCCCTTTCTGGGTCTCGTCGATGCACTTCAAGAGCCACTCCATCTCGGGCGAGTACCAGTAGCCGTTGTAGATCAGTTCCGAGAAACGAGGGGTCATCGAATCCCTCATGTGCATGACCTCCCTGTCCATGGTCAGAGATTCCACTGCCCTGTGGGCGACAAAAAGGATGGTCCCCCCCGGCGTCTCGTAGACGCCCCTCGATTTCATGCCGATATATCTGTTCTCCACCATGTCCAGCCTGCCCACTCCGTGACGGCCTCCGATCTCGTTCAGTCTGGAAAGAAGGGCCGCGGGGGAAAGCTGTTCCCCGTCGATGGCGACCGGCGTTCCATCCTCGAAATCGATGCTGACGTACTCCGGCTGGTCAGGGGCTTCCTCCGGCGCGGTGGTAAGGGTGAACATGGCTTCCTCCGGTTCCATCCAGGGATCCTCCAGGATCCCCCCCTCGTAACTGATGTGCAGCAGGTTGCGGTCACTGCTGTAGGGTTTCTCCTTGGTCACGGGGATCGGGATGTCGTGTTTCCGGGCGTACTCGATGAGGGACGTCCTGCTGCCCAGATCCCACTCCCGCCATGGAGCGATCACTGTGACTCCGGGCATGAGGGCATGGTAGGCGAGTTCGAACCGGACCTGGTCGTTGCCCTTGCCGGTCGCGCCATGGGATACGGCGTCCGCGCCGACCCGCCTGGCCACATCGACCTGGGCCTTGGCTATGAGAGGACGGGCGATGGATGTTCCGAGAAGGTAATATCCCTCGTAAACGGCGTTACCTCTCAGGGCCGGGAAGACGAAGTCCCTGACGAACTCCTCCTTCAGGTCCTCGATGTGGACGTCACTGGCTCCGGTCTTCAGGGCCTTTTCACGGATGCCTTCCATCTCGTCTCCCTGGCCCAGATCGGCGGCGAACGCCACCACCTCACACTGATACTCCTCCTTGAGCCAGGTGAGGATCACCGACGTGTCGAGGCCACCGGAGTAGGCGAGGACGACCTTTTTGACCTTGGGTTTACTCATATTTTTCTCCTGAGATTTTAATGCGGCATGCGATAACGGGCAATCTGCTGCGTTCTCGGTCGCACGTGATCCTCGAAGTACTACCAGCGTACGTCTCCGGTCCCGCGCTCCCTGCGGCCTTGCATCTTACCCCTTCTCACACGCCTTGAGATACTGAGCTATTTCCTTTAACCGATGATCTTGGCCCTTTGTACCTTGTACTTTGTACTTTGCTCTATTTTACGATCCACTCCAGCAGTGCCACCTGGGTGTGGAGCCGGTTTTCGGCCTGGTCGAAGACCACGCTCTGCGGGTGCTCCATCATCTCATCGGTGATCTCCTCGCCTCGGTGGGCGGGGAGACAGTGGAGGATCCTGGCTCCAGGGGCGGCATCGGCGAGCCGATGGGCATTGAGCTGGAAGGGGGCGAAGTCCCTGCGCCGCTTTTTGGATTCCTCCTCCTGGCCCATGCTTGTCCAGACGTCCGTGTACAGGAAATGGGCCCCGGATGCCGCCGACTCCGGGCTCCGCACCACCTCCACAGATCCTCCGGATATCTTTGCCAGCCGCTTTCCCTCCGCCAGGAAGCCCGGATCCGGGTCATATCCCTCCGGGCAGGCCAGCCTCAGATGCATGCCTGTCATGGTGCAACCGAGAATGAGGCTGTTGGCGACGTTGTTGCCGTCGCCCAGGTAGGCGACAATGGATCCCGCCAGATCATCCGCGTTTTCCATCATGGTCATGAGGTCCGCCAGAGCCTGGCAGGGATGGGCCAGGTCCGTCAGGGCATTGATGATCGGGATTTCGGACTCCCGGGCGAGGGTTTCGGTCGTCTCCTGGGAGAAGGTTCTCACCACCAGGGCAGACAGATACCTTGACAGGACCCTCGCCGTGTCGATCAGCGGTTCGCCGCGGGAAAGGTGGACATCCCTTGGACTCAGGAAGATGGATTGACCTCCCAACCGATGAATGCCCACTTCGAAGGAGACGCGGGTCCGGGTAGAGGCCTTCTCGAACAGGAGACCGACGCTTTTTCCGACAAGGGAGCGGGTCTCCGTTTCCCGGGATCGCTTCAGTTCGAGTGCCCTGTGGAGCAGAAGAGAAAGCTCATCGGTTGACAGGTCAAGGAGGGTGAGAAAATCCCTCTTCATGGGGTTTCTCCTTTGAAGGATTCGAGAATGTCCTCGAGGTTGGTGATCAGAGCCTCGATGTCCTCCTTCCGGACCGTGAGGGGCGGGGTGAACCGGAGGGTGCGTTCCTGGACCACCGTGACCAGAAATCCTCTCGCCATAAGCTCATCCGCCGCCGGAGCGGCCGGTGCGCTCAGCTCCAGTCCCAGGAGCAGACCTTCCCCTCTGACCTCTACGGCGGAAGCGTGTTTTTCAGTCAGGGAAGTCAGTTGGTCGCGCAGGTATCCCCCCAGTTCCTTTGCCCGTGAGGACAGATCCTGTTCCAGCAGGGCCCTCATCGTAGCCAGGCCGGCGGCGCACGCCAGGGGGTTTCCGCCGAAAGTGCTGCCGTGGGAGCCCGGTCCGAAATGGAAAGCGACCTCCTCCCGGGCCAGGACGGCTCCAATGGGGAATCCGTTGCCCAGGCCCTTAGCCAGGGTCATGATATCAGGTTGGATCCCGTAAAGCTGGTGGGCAAAGACTGAACCGCATCGGCCAATTCCCGTCTGGACCTCGTCCATGATCAGCAGGACGTCCTTTTCCCGGCAAAGCTCCGCTGCCCCGCGGAGAAAATCGGGATCCATGGGACGGACGCCGCCCTCACCCTGGATCGGTTCGAGGAAAAAGGCACATGCTTCCGGCAGATGCCGCCTGAGGCCGTCCGTGTCACCGGGGTGAATATGGACGAAACCCTCCGGGTAGGGAGAGAAAGCCTCCAGGTGGTGCTTGGGATCTGTGGCGGTCAGGGCCTTCATCGTCCTTCCGTGAAAGGCTCCATGCAGGCTGATGATGAGGCTTCTGTCCGGCCCGTGAATCTCGAAGGCCCTCTTCCTGGCCAGCTTTATGGCCGCTTCGGCTGCCTCCGCCCCGCTGTTGCAGAAGAAGATCCTTTTCAGCCCCGAGACCTCCGTCAGGAGCTTTGCCAGGTCGATCTGGGGAAGGTTGTAGTACCAGTTGGAGACGTGGACGACCTCTTCCGCCTGCGTCCTGATGGCCTCAGTGACCTCAGGGTGACAATGCCCCAGGTTGCAGGTGGCGATGCCGGCGACGAAGTCCACGTACTCCCTGCCGTCCGAATCCCACACCCGGCAGTCCTGACCCCGGACGATGACGATGGGGTACTGCCTGTAGTTGGGAAAAAGGGCGGCTCCAGCCTCCTTGATCATCTTCCGGGTGTCCATTACCAACCCCTCATCACTGGATGATCTCCGTGCCGATACCGGTCTCGGTAAAGATCTCGAGGAGGACGGAATGTTCTATGGTCCCATCGATGATGTGGACCTTCGGCACTCCCGCCTCCAGGGCATCCGCCGCGGCCTCCACCTTGGGAAGCATTCCTCCATGGATCGTTCCCCTGGTGACCATCTCTCCCAGAATGTTCTGGTTGAGAGTGGAGATCAGGCTGCCATTTTCGTCCTGGATGCCGGGGACGTCCGTCATCAGAATGAGTTTTTCTGCCCCCAGAGCTCCGGCAAGGGTTCCGGCCACGGAATCGGCGTTGACATTGTAGGTGTTTCCCTCCCCGTCCACCCCAACGGGGGCGACCACGGGGATGAAATTGCTGTCCTCCAGCCTGTTGATGATCTCCGGGTCTACCTTGGTTATCCTTCCCACTCTGCCGGGGTCTATGATCTCGGGCGGCCCGCTCTCCTGGATCTCCTCGATGAGCAGCTTTTCCACTGTGAAGAGGCCGCCGTCCTTTCCGGTCAGGCCTACCGCCCGCCCGCCGTGTCTGTGGATGAGGGCGACGATATCCTTGTTGACCTTGCCCCCGAGGACCATTTCCACCACATCCATCGTCTCCTCATCGGTGACCCGGTGTCCCTTGACGAAGCGGGTCTCCTTTCCCATCTTGGCCAGGATCTTGCCGATCTGGGGGCCTCCGCCGTGGACCACCACCGGCTTGAGGCCGATATATCTGAGGAGGATGACATCCTTGGCGAAATTGGACCTAAGGGAATCATCCACCATGGCGTTGCCACCGTACTTGATGACAACGGTCCTGCCCCAGAACGCTTTGATGTAGGGCAGCGCTTCTAAGAGGACATTGGCTTTGCCGATCAACTCTTTCATGTCTTCACCTTTTTTTCATCCGGTCCAGTTCCACAGTCCTCTCCTGAAGTTCATGGTGGACCTCCTCGAGTTTCCGGTTGACCTCAACGATCTCGTCGATGTTGTCCATCAGGCTGTTAAACAGCCAGGCGTTCTTCAGACCCATGGTCACATGTGGGGCGAGGGCCGAGATCACCTCCAGATCCCATTTGCTGAAAGGATAGCCGTCCTCCCTGTCGAAGACGGACAGGATCCCAATGACATCGTCCTTCTGTTTCAGGGGGATCGCCATCATCCTCGATGGCCCTAAACCGGGGGGTATGTCCGCCGCCCTGTCCAGGTCGGCCTCATTGTTCATGTTGTTGGCCAGGTAGGGTTTTTTCATTGTCAGGATCTTCGACAGGATCCCGCTGCCGATATCCTTAAGCGATCTGTCAACGGCCAGGTCCTCCTCTGAGCTGACCGCCTGGAGGATCATTTTGCTCCCCTGTTCCTCCATAGTCACCAGGGAACAGGATTTGGTCCTGAGGTTGGTCCGCATCCGGTCCACCAGGGTCCCGTAGATGTCATCCGGACCCATGCTGGAGATGAGGCCGTATACGAGGTTGTTGATAAAGGTGACCTTCAGGTGCTCGCGCTCGACCATCCGGTTAATGGCAAGGTTGGAGATCCCCATGGACACAAGGTGTGAGAAGGTGGTCAGAATGGTCAGATCACTGTCGGTAAAAGGCTGCCTGTCGTGTCTGTCGTTGACGCTGATGGTGCCGACCACCTTTCGATTGTAGTAAAGGGGGGCGCAGATGAATGAGGGTGATTCGTACTGCTTTGTATAGCTGGCTGTCTTCATCCTCTTGTCCTTGTTGACGTCCTCGATGATGATCGACTGCCCCTTGGTAAAAACGTATCCGGATACCCCTCTTGTGGTCGGCTGTCGTATGGAGTTCATGACCTCCCGGCTCATCCAGTTCGACTGAGCCATGTAGAGCTGATCCCTATCCGGGTCATGGAGCATGAGGGATACCTTCTTCGCCTCGAGGACCTCCGCCGTCAGTTCCAGGGTCCGCTTCAGGAAGGCGTCCTCCCTGATGATCTGTTCGGGAAGGTGCTCGCTCGATTCCAGTATCGTCAACTCGGCGGCATGTTTTTCCAGCAGTTTCAGCCGCTTCAGGTGGTCCTCGCTCCTCTGCTGAAGGCGGTGCTTTTCCACCACGTTTCGCACCGCCAGGAGGAGCTCCTCGGACCGGATCGGTTTTTTGATAATGGCCGCCGCTCCCCTCCCCATGGCCTGGAGGGCGGATCGCTGGTCATCCCTGCTCAGGAGCATGATAACCGGCTGTTTCGGCTGGAATTTCTTGATGGCGATGAGGGTGTCGTTTCCGGATAATCCCGGCAGCCTGTCGGCTAAAAGGACGATGGCATAGGGTCCTTTATTTCTTACCGCCGCAATCCCCTTCTGGCCCTCATCCACCTCCTCGATCTCGAATTCCTCCTTGGCGAGGGCATTTCGGACCGACTGACTGTGGACCGCCTGGCTTTCGATGATAAGAAGTCTGTTCATAATCGGCTCTCTCGTTAAGGCCTTCCCTGGTTTTTAAAGGATGTAACGGCTCAGGTCCTCGTCCTCGACGACGTCGGACAGCCGCTGCCGAACGTGGTCCGCGTCGATATTCAGCTCTTTTTCGGTGATGTCCGGCGCGGTAAAGGATATCTCCTCCAGAAGTTTCTCCAGGATGGTGTGGAGTCTCCTCGCCCCGATGTTTTCCGTTCTGGTGTTGACGGCCTCGGCCATGCTCGCCATCTCCTCGATGGCCTCGGGTGAGAATTTCAGTTTCAGGCCCTCCGTTTTGAGCAGCTCCTGGTACTGGAGGATGAGGGCGTTTTCCGGCTCGGTCAGGATGCGAACGAAGTCCTCCCTCGTCAGGGGAAGAAGTTCTACCCTGATGGGGAATCGTCCCTGGAGCTCAGGGAGGAGGTCCGAGGGCTTCGTGCCGTGGAAGGCTCCCGCGGCGATGAACAGGATGTGGTCCGTTTTTACCATCCCGTGTTTGGTGGTCACGGTCGTCCCTTCGATGATGGGCAGAAGGTCCCGCTGTACGCCTTCCCTTGAGACATCCGGCCCCTGGCTGACCGAGCTGCGTCCGGTTATCTTGTCGATCTCGTCCAGGAAAATGATGCCGTTTTGCTCCACCCGGCCAATGGCCTCTATGGTGACCTTTTCCATGTCGATGAGTTTCTGGGCCTCCTCCTGAACCAGGAGCGCGACCGCGTCGGGGACTTTGACCTTCCGGTTCTTTTTGCGGCCCGGAAACATGTTGCCCATCATATCCCTCAGATTGAGATCCATCCCGTCCATGCCTGGTACACTGAAGATCTCAACCAGGGGTGTGGATCTCTCCTCAACCTGAATCTCGATCTCCCGTTCATCGAGCTTGCCGTCCCGCAGCAGCCGGCGCAGTTTCTCACGGGTCTCCTGGCCGGTATCGGACTCCCTTCCAGGGGTAACCGGTTGCTGAGTCTCTCCCGGTAGAAGGAGATCCAGGATCCGTTCCTCCGCCAGGGTGTCCGCCCGTTCCATGACCGCTACCATCTGCTCCTCTTTGACCATCTTGATGGCCAGTTCGGTCAGGTCCCTGACCATGGATTCCACATCACGGCCCACATAACCCACCTCCGTGAACTTGGTGGCCTCCACCTTCAGGAATGGCGAGTTGGCCAGTGTCGCCAGCCTGCGGGCGATCTCCGTTTTGCCGACTCCTGTGGGCCCCATCATGATGATGTTCTTCGGTGCGATCTCGTCCCTGAGTTCCTCGGGAACCTGGCGCCGGCGCCACCGGTTCCTCAGGGCTATGGCCACACACCGCTTGGCCTTCTCCTGGCCGATGATAAATCGATCCAGGCTGTCGACGATCTCCCTTGGGGTGAAATTCCTGGTGGTCATGTCAGTTCTTCCACGGAAATATCCTCATTGGTGTAGATGCAGATCCTGGCAGCGATCTTCAGGGATTCCTCAACGATCTTTCTCGCGGACAGATCCGAGTGCTGGAGCAGGGCTTCAGCGGCTGCTCTGGCGTAGGCCCCACCGGAACCGATAGCCAGGACGTTCCCCTCAGGCTCCAGGACGTCTCCGGTTCCGGAGATGAGGAACATGTTCCGGTTGTCGCTGACAGCCATGAGGGCCTCAAGCCTCCTGAGGACCTTGTCGGTCCTCCAGTCCTTGGCAAGTTCGACCGACGCCCGGGAAAGGTTGCCCGAGTACTGCTCCAGCTTCTTTTCGAATCGCTCGAAGAGGGTGAAAGCGTCAGCGGTTGATCCGGCAAATCCGGCCAGGATCTTGCCCTGAAGAAGGGTTCGTACCTTCCTGGCTGAATGCTTGATGATCGTCTCCCCGATGGTCACCTGGCCGTCACCGCCCATGGCCACCTTCCCTTCCCTCATCACGGTCAGTACAGTGGTTCCGTTCACTGTTTCACTCCCTTTTTCGAGGCCCTCGGGTGGGCGCTGTCGTAAACCTCAAGAAGCCTGTCTAAGGTGACGTGGGTGTATCTCTGCGTCGTCTCCAGGCTCTCATGGCCAAGCATCTCCTGGATGGCCCTGAGGTCGGCACCGCCGTCCAGCAGATGGGTGGCGAAACTGTGTCTGAGGACGTGGGGACTAATGCCGTTGTGAAGGCCACAGGCCTGAATCCTTTTTTCCAGTCTCCTCTGAATGCCGCGGACACCCAGTCTCGTTCCCCTGCTGCTCAGGAAAACAGGTTCTTCCTCCCGCCTGTGGGGCCACCTCTCCGTTGCTCTGAGGTAACGTTCCAGCTTTTCGGAGGCCTTTTGCCCCAGGGGTATGATCCGTTCCTTCCGTCCTTTTCCCCGAACCCTTATGGTATGGCCTGCCG
The DNA here is from genome assembly GCA_041559575.1 of bacterium. Taxonomy (GTDB): domain Bacteria; phylum BMS3Abin14; class BMS3Abin14; order BMS3Abin14; family BMS3Abin14. The sequence goes on along the minus strand of JBFFDD010000013.1, from coordinate 2,101 downwards.
AGTCCCAATCGGAGAGATTCAGGCCTGCCATCTCACTGACCCTCATTCCGGACGAATAGAGTGTCTCCCAGAGGGCCGCATCCCTCAGATCGATGACCCTGGATCCTGAGGGGGTGTCCAGCAGGGACAGAGTTTCCTCCAGACTGAGGAACCTCGGTGTCCGCTGCGACAGGCGCGGTGCAGGGATGCCGTCACACGGATTGGCGTCCAGAAAACCCTCCCGGACCCTGTACCGGCAGAAACTGCGTACAGCGGATATCTTCCGCGCCATTGTGGAACGGGCCAGACCACGCCTGAAAAGTTGTCCCATGAACGAGCGAACAGCGTCACGGGTTCCATCCCGAACATCCCTGGTGGCAATATGGTCCAGGTATTCCCCCAGGTCCCTGCGGTAGGCATCGACCGTGTGAGCCGAGGCTCCCCTGATGTCGGAAAGAAAACGCAGGAACTGATCCAGCTGGCCCGCGATCTCCCCCGGGGGCAGCCCCTCCCTGTGCCTGCCCATTATCTCCGCCATGGACCGGTCTCCAACAAAAGGTTTCAGGTTTCAAGTTCCAGGTTTCAGGTCCAACAAAGCTAATCCAAAATCCAAAATTTTTATTCTGCGTAATCTTCTGCCCGCACTTTCCAATCTTTAATCTCTAAATTCTAATTTCCAATGCTCAAATCTAACCAATCCAAAAGTATATTTCTTTTGATTTTCAAAGTCCAGACGGCAGGTCAGCGAGGTAGGCACGCATGGCATCGAGAGCCCTCTCGGCCAGGCGAATGCGCTTTTCCGATTTACTCATCCTGGGACGATCGAGGGGAGGGAGGAGCCCGAATTGCGCGTTGACGGGTTGGAAGCCGCCCTTGCCGGAAAAAGTCAGACGGCGCAATAGGGCCCCGGTCATGGTGGATGGCGGTGGCGGGGCCACCGGCAGGCCCCTGGCGAGGGAGGACACGTAGATGCCCGCTGCGACCCCACTGGCCATGGATTCTACGTAACCCTCCACCCCGGTGATCTGGCCGGCGAAGATCAGATAGGGGGCTGATCGGGCTCTCTGGAGGTCGTCCAGGAAGCGCGGGGCATCGATGAAGGTGTTGCGGTGGATGCTGCCGAACCGTTCGAACTCAGCCTGTTCCAGGCCCGGGATCATCCTGAAGACCCTCCGCTGTTCAGGGATCTTGAGTTTGGTCTGGAAGCCCACCATGCTGTGCAGGGTACCGGTAATATTTTCCGGCCTCAGCTGGACCACAGCGAAGGGACGTCTTCCGGTCCTGGGGTCTGTTAATCCCACCGGCCGCATAGGCCCATAAGCCAGGGAGAGATCACCCCTCCCGGCCAGGACCTCCACCGGCAGACAGGCCTCGAAGACCTTTTCATCCTCGAAGGGACGTGGCTTAAACTGCTCGGCGGCCCTGAGGGCCGTGACGAAACCGAAGTAGCTTTCTTCATCCATCGGACAGTTGACGTAGGCCCCTGGGGTTGATTCGTCGTACCGATCCTGTACGAAAACCTTTTCCCAATCGATGCTCTCGGAATCCACCGTTGGGGCGATGGCATCGTAGAACGCCAGGCTGTTCTCCCCCATGAGTTCCTCGATGGCCTTGGCGAGTCCCTCGGACGTCAGGGGTCCGGTGGCGATCACCGTCGGCCCTTCATCGGGGAGTATCAGGACCTCTTCCGAAACAAGGGTGATGAGGGGATGTTTGACGATGGACTCTGTGATCAGCTCGGAGAATCGTCTCCGGTCGACGCACAGGGACGATCCCCCGGGGATGGCGGCGCTGGCCGCTGAATCCAGGAGAAGGGATCCCGCCAGCCGGAGCTCAGCTTTGAGCAGTCCACCGGCGCGGTCGAGCTTGTCCGATTTCAGGGAGTTGCTGCACACCAGCTCCGCGAGGCCGTCCGTCCGGTGGGCCGGGGAGCGCCGCTGGGGTTTCATCTCCACGATCTGGACAGGTATGCCCCGGCTTGCGATCTGCCAGGCGGCTTCGCATCCGGCAAGGCCCCCACCTATGACCTTAATCGGTCTCATGTCGGTGAAGGCGGTGGCCGCACTCCTTCCGGGGGCAGACGAGGTAATCCTCCCCTTTGATCGATTTGGATGTCATGATG
>JBFFDD010000012.1:0-27645 GCA_041559575.1 bacterium | reverse complement strand
GATCTGCTTGGAAAATCCCTTATCACCTATCAGACCGGCCCCGAGGGCCAGGTTGTGAACCGGGTGCTGGTCGAGGGGGCCCTGGGGATCGCGCAGGAACTCTATCTGGGGATGGTCGTGGACCGGGTTACGGAGAGTGTTGCGGTAATGGCCAGCACGGAAGGGGGAGTCGAGATCGAAAAGGTCGCTGCCGAGACGCCCGAGAAAATCCTCAAGGAGTTCGCTGATCCCGCTCTGGGATTAATGCCTTACCAGGCTCGCAAGCTGGCATTCGGCCTCGGGCTCGAGGGCAAGACAGCCAATGCGGCAGCATCCTTCATCATGAAACTCTATCAGCTTTTCGTGGACAAGGACTGCTCCCTGGCCGAGATCAACCCTCTGGTTATCCTGGAGGACGGGGGTGTGATCGCCCTGGATGCCAAACTGAACTTCGACGACAATGCCCTTTACAGACATGGCGAGGTCACAGAATTGCGCGACCTCGATGAAGAGGAACCGTTGGAGATCAAGGCTGCTGAGTTCGGCCTTTCCTATATTAAGCTTGACGGCAACGTCGGCTGCATGGTCAATGGAGCAGGACTGGCCATGGCCACCATGGATATCATCAAACTGGCCGGGGGCGAACCGGCGAACTTCCTGGATGTTGGGGGGGGAGCCACTGAGGAAGCGGTGACCAACGCTTTTCAGATCATCCTGTCAGATGAAAACGTTAAAGCGGTTCTGGTCAACATCTTCGGCGGCATCGTAAGGTGTGACATCGTCGCTCAAGGTGTGATTGCCGCGGCGAAGGCTATCGACCTGAAGGTCCCCGTTGTTGTCAGACTGGAGGGCACCAACGCGGACGAAGGGTTGAAACTCATCGATGAATCTGGACTGGCCTTTCAGACGGCAAAGGGTCTCAAGGCGGCTGCCGAGAAAGCTGTGGCCGCGGCCGGCGAAAGGGGAGGTGTGAAATGAGCATCCTGGTTAACAGCGATACCCGGATCGTAGTGCAGGGCATCACCGGTCGAGAAGGCACCTTCCACACGAGGCAGTGTGTCGCTTACGGCTCTAACGTGGTCGCTGGGGTGACCCCCGGCAAGGGTGGTCAGGACATGGACGGCATACCGGTATTCAACACCGTTGCTCAGGCTGTTAAGAAAGAGGGTGCCAACGCGGCCTTGATTTTCGTCCCCCCGGCTTTTTGCGGCGATGCCATTCTCGAGGCGGCCGAGGCGGGAGTGGAGCTGGTCGTCTGCATTACCGAAGGAATTCCCACCCTCGATATGGTCAAAGCCAAGGAAGCGATCAGGTACAACAACGTTCGTCTCGTAGGTCCGAACTGTCCCGGCGTCATCACACCGGGAGAGTGCAAGATGGGCATTATGCCCGGTTTCATCCATGCGCCGGGCAGGGTTGGGGTGATCTCGAGAAGCGGGACCCTGACCTACGAAGCCGTTGCCCAGCTCACAGAACTGGGCATCGGTCAGAGCACCTGCATCGGTATCGGCGGCGACCCGGTCATTGGCAGCACGTTCCTTGACCTCCTGAGGCTGTTCAACGACGACGACCAGACCGATGCCGTGGTTATGATCGGGGAGATAGGGGGTTCGGCTGAGGAGGAAGCGGCTGAATTTATAGGCAATGAGATGAAGAAACCCGTTGTCTCATTCATTGCCGGGCAGACCGCCCCTCCCGGCAAAAGAATGGGTCATGCGGGAGCCATCATTGCGGGCGGCAAAGGAACCGCTGCTGAAAAGGTGGCGGCACTGGAGAACGCCGGTGTCACCGTCAGCCCCAGTCCGGCTGAAATTGGTGCCCAGGTGGCAAAAGTCCTGGAACTGTGACAGGGAGGATAGTATGGCTGATGTTGTTCGTAAGGACGAAGCAGTAGTCACTGAGTTCGGGGACCGCAACATCAAGGTCATCACCCGATACTGCAAGGGCTGTGACATATGTGTGGCATTTTGTCCGGCAGATGTCCTGGAGATGAAGGACTTCAAGGTCCATGTTGCCAGGATTGAGGACTGCACAGAATGCATGCTCTGTGAGGTGAGATGCCCCGATTTTGCCATCGAGGTGGTGGGTTCGGGTAAAAAGGGGAAGGCGAAATGACCGCAAAGGACGTTTTCTATCAGGGAAATGAGGCGTGTGCTGAAGGCGCCCTTTACGCCGGGTGCCGCTTTTTCGCCGGATACCCGATCACACCGTCTACCGAAGTGGCTGAATTTCTGGCCCGAAGACTCCCCAAGGTTGGCGGTGCCTTCATCCAGATGGAGGACGAGATCGCAGCCATGGCAGCGGTTATAGGGGCCTCCCTGGTGGGGAAAAAGAGCTTGACGGCCACCAGCGGTCCTGGATTTTCCCTTAAAATGGAGAATCTCGGCTTCGCCTGCCTGACGGAGGTCCCGTGCGTCATCGTGAACGTTATGAGAGGAGGACCCAGCACGGGGCTGCCCACAGGGCCGAGCCAGGCCGATGTCATGCAGGCCAGGTGGGGGACCCACGGTGATCATCCGGCCATCGTATTGGCCCCGGACTCGGTTCAGGAGATATTCACAGAGACCGTGAGGGCCTTTAACATCTCGGAGCGGCTACGGACCCCGGTGATCCTTCTCACCGACGAGATCATCGGGCACATGAGGGAAAGGATCACCATCCCGGCCGAGGGGGAGCTTGAGATCTGGGACAGGCCCCGGCCGACGGTCCCCCCTGAGCAGTACAAACCCTACGATACCAGTGAGGGGATCATTCCGCCCATGGCAGATTTCGGTTCCGGATACCGCTATCACGTCACCGGCCTGAACCACGATGAGACCGGGTTTCCTACCAACAAGCCCTCCTTGGTGCAGCCTGAGGAGGAGCGGCTCATGGCCAAGGTGACGGAGAATCTGGATCTGATCGAGAGATACGAACATTTCGAGAAACCCAAGGCAAAGATAGGGATCGTTTCCTTCGGGTCCTCCGCGCGGTCCTCCCGGGCGGCGATCCAACTGGCGGAAGAGGAGGGGATCAAGGTTGACTTTTTACGGGTGATCACAATGTGGCCCTTCCCCTCTGAGGTGGCACTTGAGATGGCAAACAAGGTTGACAGGATCATCGTTCCCGAGATGAACCTGGGCCAGATTATCGAAGAAGTCCAACGGTCGATCGCCGGCAAAGCGGAGGTCTTCGGTGTCCAAAGGGCGGATGGCGAACCGATAACGCCCGGCCAGATACTTGACCAGATCAGGGAGGTGGCGTGATGGCCTTTAATTACGCTGAGTACATTCGACCGGGGAAACTACCCCACATCTGGTGTCCGGGCTGTGCCCACGGTATCGTGATGAAGAGCATCATCCGGGGTATCGATCGTGTCGGCCTGGAAAAGGACCGGACGGTCATCGTGTCGGGGATCGGGTGCGCGTCCCGTATGCCGGGCTATGTGGATTTCAATACCCTCCACACAACCCACGGCAGGGCTTTGGCCTTCGCCACCGGGGTGAAGATGGCTGACCCCGAACTGAACGTTATCGTGGTAGGAGGCGACGGAGACTCCCTGGCGATCGGGGGGAACCATTTTATCCACACCTGCCGGAGAAACATCGACATCACCCTCATCGTTTTTAACAACAATATCTACGGAATGACCGGAGGGCAATTCTCACCCACCACCCCCCACGGAAAACTGGCCAGCACGACCCCTTACGGCAACCCGGATTACGCCTTCGATGTTGTGGAGCTGGCCATGGGCGCCGGAGCGAGCTACGTATCAAGGAGCACTGTTCACCATGCCGTTCCTCTGGAGAGGCAGATCGCAGACGGGATCAGACACAAGGGTTTTTCGGTGATCGACGCCCTGTGCACCTGTCCGACAACCTATGGCAGACGGAACAGGCTCGGATCAGCAGTGGACATGATCAGCTGGTTCAAGGACAACACGATCGGGATCAAGGCGGCTGAAAAACTTCCCCCGGAGAAGCTGGAGGGCAAGATCCTGACGGGTGTATTCAGAAAGGAAGAGAAACCGGAATATTGCGATGAATACGCGAAGATCATCGAGAAGGTCAGCGTCAAGGACTGATCCGGGGTCGGTCCATCCCTTTTCAAAACCGATCGAATAAAGGAAAGGTGCCATGTCATTGTTAAATAGTTCCGTAGGCAGAAAGGTGCTGATGGGGATGAGCGGCTTCTTTATCGTGATGTTCGTGGTTGCTCACCTGCTGGGAAATTCCACCATCTTCGTGGGTCCTGATTGGATCAACGCTTATGCGGAGCATCTTCACGAACTTCCTCTTTTGGTTTGGCCGTTCCGGGTCTTCATGTTAGCCATGGTGTGTCTCCATGTCTTTTTCGGGATCACTCTGACGCTTGAGAACTGGAAGGCCAACCCCGACAAATATGCTGTCTCCAGGAAGCTCAAGACATCCTTCGCCGGCAAGACCATGATCTGGACCGGGCTGATTCTCCTGGGTTTCATTGTTTTCCATCTCCTCCATTTTACCTTCAAGGTCACGCCTGAGGTTGTTCAGGTGGTCGACTCGGAGGGACGATTCGATGTCTACACCATGATGGTAGCGGGCCTTGCCAACCGGAAGATCGCCGCCGTGTACATCGTTTCCATGATTGCCCTTTTTCTGCACACAAGCCACGGCATCCAGAGCATCTTTCAGACCATTGGCCTGAACAACGACCAAACCCTGCCCAAATTCAACGTGATCAGCAAGGTGTTATCGGCGGTCTTCCTGGTGGGTTTCAGCGCTATTCCGATTCTCATCGTCACCTGGGTTCTAAGTTAAAAAGGGGGTCTACAAGTGATACTTGACGGAAAAAGTCCGACAGGACCCATAGAACAGACGTGGGACAAACATCGCTTTGATATGAAGCTGGTGAACCCGGCCAATAAACGAAAGTACAAGGTCCTGGTGGTGGGCACCGGTCTCGCAGGGGCATCGGCAGCCGCCTCCCTGGGGGAGCTTGGATATAATGTGGAGGCATTCTGTTACCAGGACTCCCCTCGACGGGCCCATTCCATTGCGGCTCAGGGTGGGATCAACGCAGCCAAGAACTATCCCAACGACGGCGACAGCATAAGGAGGCTTTTTTACGACACGGTCAAGGGCGGTGATTTCCGTTCACGTGAGGCGGACGTGTGGCGCCTTGCCCAGGTGAGCAACAATATCATCGACCAGTGCGTCGCCCAGGGAATACCCTTCGCCCGTGATTATGCCGGCTACCTCGACAACCGATCCTTCGGCGGGGCGCAGGTCTCGAGGACCTTCTACGCCCGAGGTCAGACGGGCCAGCAGCTTCTTCTCGGCGCCTATTCGTCCTTTTCACGGCAGGTTAAGGCCGGAACCGTCAAGATCTACCCTCGCACCGAGATGCTCGACCTGGTGGTGGTCGATGGCGAGGCAAAAGGAATCACCATCAGAGACCTTGTGACGGGCGAGGTCCGATGTCACACGGGTGACGCTGTCCTCCTGTGCACCGGTGGTTATGTGAATGTCTTCTATCTGTCCACAAACGCAATGGGATGCAGTGTTACAGCTATCTGGAAGGCATATAAAAAGGGAGCCTACTTTGCCAACCCCTGTTACACCCAGATCCATCCAACCTGCATCCCACAGGCAGGGGATTATCAGTCTAAGCTGACCCTCATGTCCGAATCCCTGCGCAACGACGGCCGATGCTGGGTGCCGAAGAACCACGGTGACAACCGTCCCCCGAATGAAATTCCCGAGGAGGACCGGGATTACTATCTCGAGAGAAAATACCCGTCCTTTGGAAACCTCGCGCCTCGGGACATCGCGTCCCGGGCCGCCAAGGAACAGTGCGATGACGGCCGGGGAGTAGGGCCTGGCGGGCGGGGAGTTTACCTCGATTTCAGAGATGCCATAGAGCGGCTCGGTCAGAACACGATCCAGGAGCGTTACGGAAACCTTTTCGAGATGTATGAGCTGATCACTGCGGAGGACGGCTACAAGGTCCCCATGCGGATCTACCCTGCTCCCCATTACTCAATGGGAGGGCTTTGGGTCGACTACAACATGATGAGCAACATTCCCGGGCTGTTTGTGCTCGGTGAGGCCAACTTCTCGGTACACGGGGCCAACCGGCTGGGCGCCAGCGCTCTGATGCAGGGCCTGGCGGACGGCTATTTCATCATTCCCTACACCATCGCGGATTATCTGGCTCAGACCACGCCCGGTGCCGTGACATCTGATGATCCTGAGTGCGCCAGATCCATCGAGGAGGTGAACGCATACGCCGACAGCATCCTTTCAGTTAACGGAAAAAGGACCGTTACCGACTTCATGCGGGAGATCGGGACCCTTATCTGGGAGAACGTGGGGATGGCCCGCAGCGAGGAAAGCCTCACTGCGGCGATAGGGAAGATCCCCGCTATCCGTGAAGAATTCTGGCAGAATGTCAAGGTGCCCGGTAACGGGTCTGAGGTCAACCAGCAACTGGAAAATGCCGGACGGACAGCAGATTTCCTGGAGTTCGCCGAGCTTCTGGCCCGGGATGCCCTTCATCGGAAGGAATCCTGCGGCGGCCACTTCCGCGTCGAATATCAGTATGAGGATGGGGAGGCAAAGCGGGACGACGAGAACTTCTGCTATTCGGCGGCCTGGGAGTACAAAGGTCTCGATCAGGAACCGGAACTGCACAAAGAACACCTGAAATTCGAGAACGTCGAACTTGCGGTAAGGAGCTACAAATAATGAACGAGCAAAATGCACATGGGACAATGACCCTGAAGCTGATCGTCTGGCGTCAGAAAGGTCCGAATGAGCCGGGACGTTTCGAGACGTACCTTGCCCGCGATATCACCGAGCACCATTCCTTTCTGGAGATGCTCGATGTGGTCAATGAGGATCTCATCAATGAAGGAAAGGATCCCATTGTCTTCGACCACGACTGCCGAGAGGGTATTTGCGGAACATGCTCCCAGGCTATCAACGGCCTGGCTCACGGGGGACAGACAAGGACCACCGTCTGCCAGCTTCACATGCGAAAATTCAAGGACGGGGACACGATCTACATCGAGCCGTGGAGGGCCAGAGCCTTTCCCATACTCAAGGATCTTATGGTCGACCGGGGCGCTCTGGACAGGATCATCCAGGCCGGTGGGTACACCTCCGTCAACACCGGTGCGGCGCCCGACGGAAACGCCATCCTGATCTCCAAGGAAGATGCGGACTACGCCATGGACGCGGCCGAGTGCATCGGCTGTGGAGCATGTGTGGCTGCCTGCCCCAACGGGGCGGCCATGCTTTTCACGGGTGCCAAGGTCTCCCAGCTGGCTGCTCTCCCCCAGGGAAAGGAAGAGGCCAAGCGCCGTGTGACCAATATGCTTCAGGAGATGCAGGAGTGCGGATTCGGCAACTGCACGAATCACTACGAATGCCAGGCGGCATGTCCCAAGGAGATCGACGTCAAATTCATCGCCAGACTCAACAGGGAATATCTGAGATCCCTGTTCGTTTAGAATTACGGCTAAAGTGTAGGCCATTACCGGAGGATCATGATGTCCGATAGATACGAAGTCAGATTGAGCGGTGCGGGTGGCCAGGGCCTGGTCCTGGGAGGGGTTATCCTCGCCGAAGCTGTGGCCCTATACGAGGGCAAGAATGCCGTCCAGACCCAGTCCTACGGGCCCGAGGCGAGGGGAGGGGCCAGCAAATCTGAGGTGATCATCTCCACCGATGAGATCGACTATCCGAAAGCCACCGAGATCGACCTCCTGCTTTGCCTTACCCAGGAGGCCTGTGACAAATACTCGGTTGATCTCAAGGATGACGGGATCATCATCGCCGATTCGCGAATGGTCAAAGACCTCCCCGAAGGCAATTACCGCATTTACAATCTTCCCATTATCGACACGGCCAAGGACAAGGTCGGAAAGGTGTTCGTGGCCAATATAGTCGCCCTGGGAGCAATTGCCCACCTGGTTGAAGCCATATCCTTTGATTCGGTGGAGAAGGCTGTGCTCAAGAGAGTGCCCATGGGAACGGAGGAGCTCAATAAAAAAGCACTGAAGCTCGGATACGACCTGGTCGAGTAGGGGTTTTATACCGACATGTCACGTTTGCCCTTGTTATTGGGGGACGCTTTATGGGCTTCCCCCGTTTTTTTGACATGCGCCGCATATGTGATTAAATAAATGTTTAAAGGAGTCGGGGGTTGATCAATGGACCTGGAGCGCACCCATCTCTCAAAGGGGCCGCGTGATACCATACCGTTGCCGGTATTTCACCGGCCCGTTCCCAGTAATTTATATCCACATGTGGAAAGGGGGAGTAAAATGAGCAAAACGGAAAGTGATCTGAAAGAGGCGTTTGCCGGTGAATCACAGGCCAACAGAAAATACCTCGCTTTCGCCAAAAAAGCCGATGAGGAGGGGTATCCCCAGATCGCCCGCCTGTTCCGGGCGGCGGCCGAAGCGGAAACCGTCCATGCCCACGCCCACCTAAAGGTTTTGGGGGGCGTCGGGTCCACAGAGGAGAACCTCAGGGAAGCGGTTGGCGGCGAGACCCATGAATTCATGGACATGTATCCGGCCATGATTGAGAACGCGAAAGCGGAAGGCAACAAGGCTGGCCAGATGAGTTTCATGTACGCGAACGCTGTGGAAAAGATCCATGCGGAACTTTATCAGAAGGCCTTGGACCGGATGGGAGATCTGCCCGAAACTGATTATTACGTGTGTGATGTCTGCGGAAACACCGTTGAGGGGGAAGCGCCGGACAAGTGTCCTATATGCGCCGCGCCGAAGAGCGCGTTCATGAAGATCGAGTGAGGAAGAAGAGGAAAATTGGAGCGCTGGAAACTGGAAAATTGAATCGATCGGTTCAATATCTATTTTCAGGGGCCAGCCAGGTCAAAGCCTGGCTGGCCTTTTTTTGCATCTCTATGAACCAGCAGATGGCGGCAGGAGAGATCGAGAGAAACGTGCGGTTTCCGGTTTTTTTACCACATCATGAGCGCCGATGGGGTGACGGAAGGATCCTGGTACATATTTCCGGTGATAAAACAACGATCGAGAAACCGTTGCCTTCAGAGGATTTCCGAAAAGATCATTGAACAGCCGGATTCGGTCGATAACCTTAAACGCGGGTGTATTTAAGGTTGAGATTGTGCTTCTTCTGATGATGAACGATCCTGTGGATCTCGTCGGATCCGAGAATTTTCTTTTCGACGAAGAACTCTCCCAATGGCCGCTGAATCCAGCGCTGGAAGCCCAGAACAGAGTTCCTCTGGCGCTGGTTCATGAGGCCCTGCCGGATTGCGGAGTCGCCGATCCGCTCCCCCCTGGCACGCCCGGTTAGAATATCTTTTATCTGCAGATTGTCGAGGTATTTCCATTTCCTGGCGATCCGACCGAACGGCGGGCGTTGGTTCCTCTGCCAGGTGATGGCTTCGATCAGCGATTCCCAGGAGATGTTGCCTGAATAGTAGAGGAACTGACCAAGGGGGAGTTCCTTTGCCGGCATCCGTCCCTTCCAGAAGTGCTCCCGTGGCTCCTTCTGTCTGCCCCCCGGATCCCGGACGTAGGTTGAGGATGATGGGGGGGTACCCTGGGGATCTATCCCGGCACCCACGCTAAGATGTCGACCCCGGGAGATGAATTCCGACAGGACCTGGTAGGCCTGTTGGATGTTCTTGAACCGTTCGGTAAGCACGGTGTGGTCCACCCCTACGATCCTGGCCCGGTCGGGATGGAGTTCCAGGGCCCTTTCCCTGAAAATGTTCCTGAGTTTTGTAATGTGAAGGGACACGAGAAAGCGCTCGGTGACCGCACAACCCGGACCGAATAGTGCCCGGCATGCCTCGATTATTTCCTGATATGGATGTGTGTGGTTCAACAGTCCCTCCACGCGGATCGATATAGAGGACCCTTGAGGTGCTGAGGATACCCTGAAACCGTCGACTGCAACTTAACGGTAACAGTATATTGTGGAATTATCGGAAGTATGTCAACATCTTATGAGACCCGAGAACGGAGAACCGAGGATCGACCTTTACCCCGGACGGAGTGGATGTCCCAAGGCCTGATACAGATATCCCGGGAGCTGGCTGGATCATTGGCAGACCTGCCGATCCCTGATGGCTGTGCCTACGTCTACAACCCCCTGGAATACGCTCGGGAAACCCATGAAAAGTACCTGAAGCGTTATGGTTTACGGCCAAAGGAGATCCTTTTGGTGGGAATGAATCCCGGTCCATGGGGGATGGCCCAGACGGGGGTGCCTTTTGGGGAGGTAAAGATCGTCCGTGGGTGGTTGGGGATCGAGGGCCGTGTCAAAAAGCCTGCATTCCTGCACCCGAACAGACCTGTGGACGGCCTTTCCTGCCAGCGAAGCGAGGTGAGCGGAAAGCGGCTCTGGGGATGGGCGAAAACCAGGTTCTCCGATCCTGAGACCTTCTTTTCCACCTATTTTGTGACGAATTACTGCCCATTGCTGTTTTACGATAAAGGCGGCAGGAACATCACCCCCGACAGGCTGCCCAAATCGGAAAGGGACAGGCTTTTTCCGATCTGCGATGAAGCCCTTAAAGAGGTCGTTCAGTATCTCAGGCCCCGTTGGGTTCTCGGGGTGGGACGGTTCGCGGCTGACAGGGCGGTGGAGTCCCTGGCCGGCATCAGGGTCCGGACCGGCCGGATCACCCATCCCAGTCCCGCCAACCCGAGGGCCAATAGGGGGTGGGAGGCCGTCATTGAAACTGAATTGACACTGCTGGGGATCGATATCCCATGATCGAAGGGGGCGATGGGGTGAAAGGGAGATGGGGAGGTAAAACAGCTCTGATTTTACGGCCCGAAGTCCAACGGTAATGTTTGATCCAAAAAAATTGAAATCAGGCGCTTTAAAGTCGCCAACTACGGATTACACATCAGGGCGGCTACCCGCCTTCAAACCGTAAACTGGGAACTTTATGCAAGGTTTAGTCCTCTATTCGTCCAAATACGGATCGACCCGCGAGTACGCCTTGCTGATGGCCGAAAAGCTCGGTACAGAGGCCCTGAGCGCCTCAGAGGTCCATTCTGATGCGATCAGGAGGGCGCAATATATCGTCCTGGGCAGTCCCATTTACGGTCATACCGTTCTTCCCGAGATGGAGCGGTTCCTGAGATTACATCGATCGGGTATCAGAGACCTTCCGGCTGCCGCCTTTGTCGTCTGCGGGGACACCCTGTGGAATCCGAAGGCGGAGGAGGGTGGTCACAAGAACCTGGCCAAACTCACTGACCTCATCCCATCAACACCCTTCGAGACAGCCATCCTCGGTGGCCGGATGATCATGGGAGATCTCGATGACACTGATGGCCCCCGTATCAAGGCCTTCTACGAGAGGATCGGGAGGCAAGCCACCGGCTTCGATCGCATGGATATGAAGGCCGCGGTGCAATTTGTCGAAAGAATCACAGTCAGCCTCAACCTGTAAGGCGAAGGAATAGCACCCAAACAAAGTCGCAGCAGACCCTTTTTCCTTATCCTTTCTCCTTTGATCTTTAAACCTCAAAAACCGTTGACAGATACGGTGGGGGTAGGTATAGGTATACTGTATACAGTATACTCTGAAGGATTCCCGGAACACGAGGAAATTGGTCCAGATCAGTACAGTAGTACATCGGTACACCCGCACGCTCAGCATCGTCGCCGTGAAGGCTGCTGAACCATTCCACTCCTGTACTGCTTTATCCTGCCAAACCCGCGTTGACCTATTTAGGAGGGAACGTCATGACTAAAGAGACTCCGAAGATCAGCTGGACCTTGACTGATGAGGCCCCGATGCTGGCAACCTACTCACTTCTCCCCATTCTCAGGGCTTTTACCAAGGAATCCGGCATCGAGGTGGAACTCAGGGACATCTCCGTGGCCGGCAGGATCATTGCCAACTTCCCGGACAAACTCACCGAGGACCAGAAGATCCCCGACGAGTTGACCGCCCTCGGCAAGATGGCGCTGACAAAAGGGGCCAACATCGTTAAGCTCCCCAACATCAGCGCCTCCATTCCCCAGCTCAAGGAGGCCATCGCGGAGCTCCAGAGCCAGGGTTACGATGTCCCCGACTACCCGGATGATCCCAAGGACGACACCGAAAGGGAGATCAAGGAGCGCTACGCAAACGTTCTCGGAAGCGCCGTCAACCCTGTCCTGCGGCAGGGCAATTCGGACCGCCGGCTGGCCGACGCCGTTAAGCAGGCGGCCCGCAAGCACCCCCACCGGATGCGCGAGTGGGTACCGGATTCCAAGACCCACGTGTCCACCATGAACTCCGGCGACTTCTACTCCAACGAGAAGTCAACCACCGTGGCCGAGGACACCACCGCGAAGATCGAGTTCGCGGACAGCGCCGGCAGCGTGACCGTTCTCAAGGAGAGCCTGCCCCTTCAGGCCGGCGAGGTGGTGGACGCCACCTTCATGAGCAGGAAGGCCCTGGTGAAGTTCTTCGAGGAGCAGATCGAGGACGCCAAGGCAAAAGATGTTCTTTTCTCGCTTCATCTTAAGGCTACCATGATGAAGATCTCCGATCCGATTCTCTTCGGCCACTGCGTCAAGGTTTTCTACCGGGAGGTCATCGAAAAACACGCCGAAACCATCGCTGAGCTCGGAGTCGATTTCAACAACGGCCTGGGAGACCTGTACGCAAAGATGGAGCGTCTGCCTGAGGCAAAAAGGGCCGAGATCGAGGCGGACATCCAGACCCTGTACGAGAAGCGCCCGCGTCTGGCGATGGTCGACTCGGACCGGGGGATCACCAACCTCCATGTGCCCAGCGACATCATCATCGACGCCTCCATGCCCCCCATGATCCGTGACGGCGGGAAAATGTGGGGCCCTGACGGCAAGACCTACGACTGCAAGGCAACCATACCCGACCACAGCTACGCCGGTCTTTACGACGAAATCGTCAAGAACTGCGTCGCCAACGGCGCCCTGGATCCCACTACGATGGGCTCCGTGCCCAACGTGGGTCTCATGGCCCAGAAGGCCGAGGAGTACGGCTCCCACGACAAGACATTCGAGGCGCCGGGAGATGGCACCATCAGGGTTGTGGACGGCTCCGGCAAGGTCATCCACGAGAGCCAGGTGGAGGAAGGGGACATCTGGCGGTGTGTCACCGTCAAGGACGAGCCCATCAGGGACTGGGTCAAATTGGCCGTGATACGCGCCCGCGCCACCGGCTGGCCGGCCGTCTTCTGGCTCGATGAGAACAGGCCCCACGACCGGCAGCTCATCGCCAAGGTCAATGAGTACCTCAAAGACCACGACACGGAGGGTCTGGAGATCAAAATCATGCCCGTGGCCCAGGCAGCCAAGTTCTCCGTGGAACGGATGAGGGCAGGGGACAACACCATCTCGGTGACCGGGAACGTCCTCAGGGACTACAACACAGACCTGTTCCCCATCCTGGAGGCCAACACCAGCGCCAAGATGCTCTCCATCGTGCCCCTGCTCAACGGCGGCGGACTCTTCGAGACCGGGGCCGGCGGGTCGGCTCCCAAGCACGTGCAGCAGTTCGTCAAGGAGGGGTACCTCCGGTGGGATTCCATCGGCGAGCTCCTCGCCCTGGCCGAATCGCTAAGACACCTGGGTAACGTCATGAGCAACCAGAAAGCCCTGGAACTGGCCGAGTCGGTGGAAGCCGCCAACGAGAAGTGGCTGGAGAACAACAGAGCCCCCGCACGGAAGATGGGTGAGATAGATAACCGCGGCGGCCACTTCTACTTCGCCCTCTACTGGGCCCAGGCCTTGACCGGGCAGGCCGGGGACCAAGAGCTCAAGAAGCGCTTTGCCAAGCTGGCAGGTGAACTCGAGAAGAACGAGGAGAAGATCAACACCGAGCTCATCGGCGCTCAGGGCGAGCCCCAGGACATCGGCGGGTACTACCACCCCGATCCGGCCAAGACCGAAAAGGCCATGCGTCCCAGCGCCACCTTCAACACGATCCTGGACGGATTCGCGGCAGGGAAGTAGATACTGAAATAGACCGTTTGACGCGGGGACACGGAGACACGGGGAAAGATCAAGGCAACAACACCGAAAAAGCTCCTGCTTTTAGCAGGAGCTTTTTTTTATACCGTGTATACGGGGGAAGTTCCGTCAATGAAAACCTCCATGATATTAAAGAGAACATATTTGTCCCCGTGTTTCCCCCTCACCGTGTCCCCGTGTCATAATTGAGGGACGCTAAAAAACAGGGCGTCCCTCAGTTCACATCCCTCTCCCTCCTGATCTCCCCTCCATATCTAACGTATCTCACGGTTCTCTCAGGGGGTTCGGTGATCTCCCCGAGGAAGTAGGCCAAAAAGGACAGGATCAAAGAAAACAGGACGGCCCACCAGAAACCGGCCACCGAGAAGCCAGGCACGACGGCGGCCGCCAGGAGGACCATGAGGGCGTTGAGAACGAAGATGAACAAGCCGAGGGTCAGGATCGTCAAGGGAAGGGTAAAGATGAACAGAATCGGGCGGAGAACCCCGTTGGCCAGGCCCAGAACGGCCGCTGTGACAATGGCGGAGAGGATCCCGTCAAGATGAACTCCCGGCAGGATATAGGCGGCGGTCCCTATGGCGAGGGTGTAGAGGAACCAGCGGATGAGGAGGGGCATGGGCGACCTCGCTTTCCAGTGTATGGCGTATCTACGGATAGAGTAACATATTGGGTGAAATGGGCACGTCAGGGAAAACACCGGTCATCTGAAACGATGTGCCGGTGAAACGGGTAAGAGGATATGAACAAGTCGGCGTATCGGGGAAGAATAAACTGCCGTTCCGGGACCATTGTGCGGAAAGCTGAAAATTCATGCCTTTAAAACAGTTTAAAAGTAGTAGCTTAGGTTGATAACTTAATGTTTTGATTTAAGTATGATTTTTTGATGTTATCATCATT
The DNA here is from genome assembly GCA_041559575.1 of bacterium. GTDB lineage: Bacteria > BMS3Abin14 > BMS3Abin14 > BMS3Abin14 > BMS3Abin14. The sequence goes on along the minus strand of JBFFDD010000012.1, from coordinate 12,781 downwards.
GTGGCGATGGCTTTGGGATCTTTCCCTGATTCGCCCCTTCTCCGTTTCCCCGTTTCAGGGGGGTAAGATGCAGCAGGCATGCGCTCACTTCACGTACCCCCATTCCCTCAAGCGTCCCTGGGCATATTGAGCGTTTTCCCCCTTATCCACCTGTTTCAGATATCGGACATAATGATCGGCGGCCTCGCTCCGGCGGTCCATCTTCTCCAATGACAGCCCTTTGTAGAAAATGGTGTTGGGATTACCGGAAAGCATCTCCTCGTACCGGTTAAAGCTGCTGTAGGCGCCCTCGAAGTCCTTTAACTGAAGACGGGCGATCCCGGCCACATGAAGGGCCTGCGGTTCCTGTGGATAAACCGCCATCGCGTCCTCGGCGAACTTGAGAGCGGTACCGGATCGGTCCCGGGCCAGCTGGCATTTGGCCATCATGAGCAGTCCCGCATAATCACCTGGCGCCAGCCGGAGTGCTTCCTTGTAATGAACTTCGGCTTCGGAGTATTTTTTTTCCATCATCGAGCTGTCACCATCCTGCATTCTTTCGATGGCTCCCTTTTTGGCTCGCAGGATGGAGGTGTTGTCCATAAAGCGTTCCCGGTGAAGGGGAAGCTCCTTCGCTGAGAGAGGTAATGATTCCCTTTTTTTCAAGGAATCCCTGTATCGCTCGTCGCTCATGGGATGAGTGGCGAACATCAACTCTAGGGTGCCAGGCTTTCGCCTGTGGAGGCTGCGAAGCATATCCATGAGGTCGGTGTGTCCCTGGAGCCCGTATCCGGACCTGATCATGTAATCCATGGCCAGCGAGTCGGCCTCCCGTTCGTTGTCCCGGCTGTAACGGGCCAAAAGGGCACCGGCGGCGATCGCGCCCAGACCAGCGGCAAGACTCTGGTATCTCTCATTCTCCTGCCCGGCGTAAGCGGCCACACCGGCCACCAGGACGGAGGTCAGGACCCCTTTGCTCATCCTCTGCGCTGTGTGTCGCGCGTTGACATGGCCCAATTCGTGACCGATCAGGGCCGCCAGTTCCGACTCACTTTCAAGATTTACCAGGACGCCCCGGGTGATCCCAACACTGCCGGCCGGAAAGGTGTAGGCATTGACATAGGCCGCATTCAGGGGTGCAAACTGGTAGGGCATGTTGGGTCTGTGGGTTGTTGAGGCTATGGATCTGCCAACTGAAGCGATGTACTCGACAAGGGCAGGATCCTGGACCTGACCGTAATCAGAGGAAAACTGATGGGGAAAATTCCTCCGGTCCAGGTCGATCTCCTCTCCTTCGGAGACCAGCATGAATTGGGATTTACCCGTGACAGGGTTGACAGCACAACCCAGAAGGAGAGAAGTGGCGGAAAGAGCACCCAATTGCAGGAACTGACGGCGGGATAAACCTGTCAATCCCGGACTGCTGAAGGTGGCTGACATGATTTTACTCCCATGGTTATAGAGCTCGACAGATGAGACCATTAGGTCAATAGATATCAGTGATTGAAAAGTTTATATTACTTTCATTGTGAATCACTTACCATCGAGTTTACCAAAGTTGGATTTGACACATCGAGATTTATTTCCCGTTGGTTTACCCGTTTCTTATTTCCTCTGAACAAATATCTACTTCCCAATCTCCAATTTCCAATCTCTGTAACTCCTGTGGCATATTTACAACACAAAATCTTTGCTGTCCCGGTGAAGAGTGCTATAATCGCCGAGGATGAGCGTATCCCGGATGAAATATCCGTTTCTCTGGCTGGTCACCGTTAGCCTCCTGCTTGCCATTGCCGTTACTCCTCAAGCCGCCCCGGCTGCAGAAAAAAGTCCCTCCATCAGTTCGATCAGGCTGCGCGAGGGGAATGGATCGGTTCTCCTGTCGGCAGAGCTGGATGCCCAGCTGAATGAGGAACTCAGGGAAGCGGTCAGGGGCGGCGTCCCTCTGACCTTCCGTTACCGTGTGCGCCTTACGCGCAGAGGATCCATACTTGGTGAGAAGAACCTCAGAACCGAGGAACTGACCCATGTCCTTCAATACAACCCCGTCAAGCAGATCTTTCTGTTTTCAGTTGACGGATATGGCCCCTCGGAAACCAAAGAGACCAAGGATGAGGAAGAGGCCTTTTGGTGGATGATGAACATCACTGACTGGCCTCTCTATCCCCTGGACCAGCTCCAACACCGCTACCGATACAAGGTCAGGGTCATGGCCACCCTGCGATCAGTTGAACTGCCGTCGGTACTCGGATATCTGTTCTTTTTCACCACCATTTTCAACACCGAGACCGGTTGGGAAGAGGTCGATTTCCGCTACTGACAGGGAGTCCGAATGAGAATTTCATTCCCGAGAATAACCGATAACAGGGGCAGGTGGATCGCCATCGCCGTCCTGCTGGTTTTTATCGGCCTGCTCGTGTTTCTCGGCGGAAGATATCAGGATATTCAGACCAGAGAGCCCAGGGGTGGCAACCTTTTTATCTTCTTCCTGATCAATATCAACCTGCTGCTCCTTACCGTTCTGATCGTCCTTTTGACCCGGAACGCCATCAAGCTCATCTACGAGGGACGAAAGAAGGTCTTCGGATACCGTTTAAGAACCAGACTTGTGGTGATCTTCGTCGGTTTCACCCTCGTGCCGACCCTCCTTTTATTCTATGTGGCCAAAGGCCTGATCAACGACAGCATTGACTACTGGTTCCACCTCGACCTCGATCAGGTCGTTGAGGGTTCCGTAAGCATCTCTCAGGATTATTACTCCACCATGTCCGAGAGGGTCATGGTGCTGGCTCAGCGAGTCAGTGAGCGGATTCAGGGTATCGACCCGGAGGGCAATTTCCAGGAGAGAATGGATGGCCTGAGGAAGGATTACGCCCTTTCGGCCATTGAGGTCTTTGATGCCGAAGGTCAGAGCCTGGTCCGCGCGTGGGACGGCATCAGCCCCCAGGAGATCACCGACAGAAACAGCTCGCTGGTGCAGAATGCACTCCTAGGACGTGTCATTGACAGTATCGTGCGGGTGGAAAAGGGGGAGTTGATAAAGGGCGCGGCTCCGTTGATGACCCGGGAGGGCCAGGGCGCTGTCGTTGTTTCCCTTCATCTGCCGGAGGTCGTGAGGACCAAAGCCGACCTCATCGCCAGCACATACCGGGCTTACACGGAAATGAAAATTCAGAAGAAGCCGATACGGACGAATTACATGGCCTACCTTCTTCTTCTGACCCTTCTTATCCTCTTCTCAGCATCCTGGTTAGGATTTTATATAGCAAGGGGCATCACCATACCCATCGGGCTCCTGGCTGAGGGAACCGAGAAGGTCGCCAAAGGCGATCTGAGCACCAGAGTGGATATCACAGCCTCGGATGAGATTGAGATGCTGGTCCAGGCCTTCAACAGGATGACCGAGCAGCTTCAGTCGGGACGACGAGACCTGGAGAGGGCCCACGGGGAACTCCGCCTGTCCTATGCGGAAAATGAGGACAGAAGAGCGTATATTGAGACGGTCCTGAACAATATCGGCGCCGGGGTGGTGACGATCGATACCTCAGGCCAGATCAAGACGTTCAACAAAGCCGCCGAGAATATCTTATCGGTAAGACCCGAGGATGTCCTCGACAGGCGCTATGAGACCCTTCTCAGGCCGGAGCACAGCAGGGTTGTGGAAAGGATGTTGAGGCAGCTCGAGGAGGGCAGGGTGCGAACCGTTCGTCAGGAGATCCCCATTATGGTGAGGGGCAAAGCCATGATCCTGTCCCTGAACGCGAGTAATCTTGTGGACGCTAACTCGGAAACCATAGGTTTTGTGATTGTTATGGAGGACCTGACCGAGCTGGTTAACGCCCAGAAGAAAGCTGCCTGGTCCGAGGTGGCGAAACGGATCGCCCACGAGATCAAGAATCCCCTGACCCCTATCAAGCTCTCAGCCGAGAGAATCAGGAGGAAACTGCTCGGCAGACTGGAACGGGCGGACGACAGGGTGATCGACGAGAGCACCGAGTCGATTATCAGGGAGGTAGAAGGCATGAGGGGGCTGGTCGATGAATTTTCCCAGTTCGCCCGGATGCCTATCCTCAGGTCCGTTCCAGGGGACATCAACGTGGTGGTCAGAGAGGCGGTGGGGCCCTATATGGGAAGTGCGGTCCCTGAAAGAATCGCTCTCCATCTGTCCGAAAATCTGCCTCAGGTCAGTTTTGACGCCGAGCAGATGAGAAGGGTTGTCGTTAACCTTCTGGAAAACGCCGTGCGAGCCGTCCACGACCGCGGGCAAGGGATCATAGACGTGGACACAGGCTTCACAGAGGAGGAGGGCATGATTGCGGTGGAGGTCTCCGATGAGGGAGTGGGAATCCCATCGGAGATGCGGGAAAGGATCTTCGATCCCTATTTTACCACCAAGAGTGATGGAACCGGGCTGGGGTTGGCGATCGCCATGCGCATTGTGGAAGAGCATGGCGGAACGATTACTTTCTCAGAGAATAAACCCCAGGGAAGTATTTTCAGGGTAATGATTCCGGTCAACATTGAACCGGACGTCTGATCGTTCGACGGGAGGAAGGTGATCTTTTGAGCGTCAAACAAAATGACGGACTGATACTGGTTGTGGATGATGAAGAGAGGGTCCGCGACAGCGTCAGGGTCATACTGACTGACGAAGGTTTTGCGGTAATTGAGGCTCCAGACGGGGAGAACGCCCTGGCCAAGGCGGTCACTGACAATCCCGATGTCATCCTCCTCGATATCTGGATGCCCGGTATCGACGGTCTTGAGGTCCTTCAGAGCATTAAACAGCAGGACGAGAGCCTTCCGGTCATCATCATGTCGGGGCATGGGGACATAGAAACGGCTGTCAAGGCGACCAAACTGGGGGCTTTCGATTTCCTGGAAAAACCGCTGTCCATCGACCGCTTGATCCTGGTTATCCGTAACGCCATGAATCAGAGAAACCTCCTCGAGGAGAACAGGGCCCTCCGGGATGCGCAGGCTCTCGGTATGGAGATCGTGGGAGAGTCTCCAGCCATGCAGGCCATCCTCGAGCACACTGATGTTGTTGCCCCCACCAACGCCTCGGTTCTGATAACAGGGGAGAACGGAACCGGAAAGGAACTGCTCGCCAGGGAGATCCACTCACGGTCGAGACGGCGACAGGGACCCTTCGCCGCGGTCAACTGTGCTGCCATTCCGGAGACGCTTATCGAGAGTGAACTGTTCGGATATGAGAGGGGTGCGTTTACAGGGGCGGAATCCCGCAAGAAGGGTAAATTCGATCTCGCTCACAGGGGCACCCTTTTCCTGGACGAGGTCGGCGACATGAACATGGCTACCCAGTCCAAGATCCTCCGGGTGTTGGAGGACAAAATTTTCCAAAGGGTCGGCGGCAACCGGGACATTGTGGTCGATGTCAGGATTATCGCCGCCACGAACAGGGATCTGGAAAAGATGATCGCCAGCGGGGATTTCCGTGAGGATCTTTTCTTCCGGCTTAATGTGTTTCCATTTCACCTTCCCCCTCTCAGGGAAAGAAGGGAGGACATCCCCGTTCTGCTGGAGAGGTTTCTAGAGGAGTTCAGCCGGCTTTACAGTAAAAAAGGCCTGTCTTTTTCCCCGGAGGCTGTCGAGATACTGTCAGCCTATGCCTGGCCGGGCAATGCCAGGGAATTGAGGAACGTCGTGGAACGATTAGCTATTCTCGCGAAGGGGCAGAGTATCGGCTCCGATCTCATACCGGTATCCATCAGGGAAAACAGCCGCGCCCACGCACCGGTCTCGGAACTTACCGATCTTCACGATTATCGTCAGGCCAAGGAGGGATTTGAGAGGGAATTCCTCAGGAGTTGGCTGGAGAGGAATGACTGGAACGTCACCAGAACATCGGAGCAGATCGGTCTGGAGCGAAGCAACCTCCATCGCAAGATCAAACAGCTCGGGCTGAGCAATCCCGAGAAGAGGAGCTGATGATGGCACGACCCAGGAGAGATCTGAAGGCGGCGACTGAATCGTTACTGGTCCAAAATCTGGGGATCCGGCCGGATGAGAGGCTCCTTTTGCTGGGCGACCGGGGTGAGGATGTCCCCGGCGAGGAACTGGTTCTCGAATTGTCCGAGCATCTGAAGGCTCTTCATCCGGGAACAAAAACACTGGTCTATCCCTCTACGGGGAGGAGCGGCATCGAACCCCCCAAGCTGGCCTGGGAAGCGGCCTTCGGCCCGGGGGCTACAGAACTCCTGTCCCAGGAAGGCTTACTCGAGAGGCTTGTGGGCAAAAGGGCCGGTCCGGAGGATCTGGTCAGGGCAGAGCGTATCGCGGCTCAGGCGGACACCGTGGACGCTGTTATCGCCCTTGCCTATCATTCCACCAGCCACACCATGTATCGAAAACTACTCACCATCTCAGCCGGGGTAAGATACGCCAGTATGCCCCATTTTCATCGTGACATGTTTTTCGGTTCCATGGATGTGGATTGGCTGGAACTTGCCCGGTCGACCCGCACTCTTGCCCGAACCCTGGAGGGTGTCGATCGATTCGAGGTTCGATCCGCCAACGGCACCAACCTGGTCATGGACGCCGGTGGGAGGCCTATCAAAGCGGATGACGGCATTCTGTCCGAGGCCGGGTCCTGGGGAAATCTTCCCGCTGGTGAGGTCTTTCTGGCGCCGATCGAAAACACGGCGAGGGGCAACCTCGTCGTCGAATGGGGCCCATCGGCAAAGCTGGCCGCCCCCCTTACCATTGAAATTGAGAGCGGAAGAGCGGTATCCGTATCCGGGGATGATAATGATGCAGTGAGCTGGCTGGAAGAACTTTTCGAATCACATCCGGATAACAACAACGTGGCCGAACTGGGAATAGGGACTAATCCCGAGGCAACAAGGCCGGACAGCATCCTGGAGTCGGAAAAAATCCTTGGTACGGTCCACGTGGCTTTCGGCGACAACAGCAATTTCGGAGGCCGAGTCGTCGCTCCTTTTCACCTTGATTTTGTCGTCTACAACGCCAGCCTGGTGGCCATATGGGAGCGTGGGGGCGGGAGGAGGGTGATCCTCACTGAAGGCAGGCCGGGATGGTGAAAAGATCAGCCCAGCCTCCAAGCGTCAAGAATAGACCCGGCCGCTGGGAAAACGGGTGGTCACCTCACCATTGAGGCACCATTGTGAGCCTTGACGGCCCTTTTTCACCTGTGGTAACTTAACGGCCAAGTGAGGAATAGGATGAAACGTGAGAAAGGATTGACATTCTTTGGTTTTTCCTGGTGCTGGTGGCGGAGCGGCGATGTTGAGTGCGCGCCGAGAGACGGTATGGCCTGACAGTACCAGGTAACAGAAAGTATAGAGGCCCCGCCGGTAAGGCGGGGCTTTTTTTAGGGGGGTACTCTTGCGGAAACACCTGACAGGCGAACACACCCCGGCAGGAACCGGTCTCAGTATTTCTCGAGTTTCGCCGGTTCCCCGCGATTCCCGGCGCTGTCGTTCAACCGATGGGGGTTTGCCGTATTGGGAACCCTTCCGTTAACGGTCGCAACGGGTGTTGACCATTGCATCCGGATGGTTTCTTATATCAGTTTAAACCAAGGGGGGAAATGAAAGGAGATATCCATGAAGGGGAGAATAGTTCGATTTCTGATCGTCATGACAATGGTGGCCGTGGTTCTCTGTCCGACCCTGGTCATTGCCGCTGAGCCGTACAGAATCGGCGCTGCCTTCGCGCTCACCGGACCGGCGGCGATGATAGGTGATCCCTCCCAGAAGATCGCCGAGATGCTCCTCAAGGAGATCAACGACGGTGGAGGCGTCAACGGGCATCCTATCGAGTTGATCACCTATGACACGGCCTCGGATCCGACCAAGGCCGTCACCGCCCTCCGGCGCCTGGTCGCAAAGGACAAGGTCCTGGCCGTAATTGGCCCGACAACCACGGGATCCGCCATGGCATCGATCAAGTTCATTCAGGAGAGCGAGGTACCCATGGTGGCCTGTGTGGGGGGATCACCGGTGGTGATCCCGGTGAAGAAATGGGTATTCAAAACACCTCAGACCGAAATTCTCGCTGTAGAACGCCTTTACGATTACTTCAAGGATAAGAATATTAAAAAGATCGCTTTGCTCACCGCAGCGGGGGGATTCGGCGACGCCGGGAAGAGGTCCCTTCTGGCCCAGGCCGAGCCCTTGGGGTTCGATATAGTTGCGGAGGAGAGGTACAACGACAAGGACACGGACATGACGGCCCAGCTGACGTCGATCCGTGGCACCGACGCCCAGGCGATCGTCGTGTGGGGCATTGGTCCCGCTCCAGCCATCATAACCAAAAACGCGAAACAGCTCGGCATCAAGACCCCCATCTTCATGAGCCACGGTTTGGCCGACCCCAGTTTCCTAAAGCTGGCCGGGGCGGATGCCGAGGGAGTGATGATGCCCGCCAGCCGCTTTATAGTGGCTGATAAGCTGGATGACAACGACCCGCGGAAGGCCTTCCTCATGAATGTCAAAAAGGAATACGAGGAGAAATACGGGCCGGTCAGCACCCACACCGGGTATGCCTATGACGCCCTGAGGATCATCGAGAGGGCTCTAAAGGAGGCCGGACCGGATTCCTCGAAGATCCGCGACGCCATCGAGCAGACCAGGGATTATGTGGGCATCAATGGGACCTTTAATATGTCACCGGAGGACCACAACGGCCTGACCAAGGAATCCCTGGTGATGGTTCGGGTCCAGGATGGGGGATGGGTGATTGTCCCCTGATCCGCCCTTTGCAGACCCTGTTGAGGACAGAAGACTTCTTCTCGGTAATGAGGCAATTGCGCAGGGTCTTTACGAGGAGGGGTGCCGTGTCGCAGCTGGTTATCCCGGCACCCCTTCCACAGAGATCCTTGAGGCATTGACCGCTTACAGGGCGGCCGATCTCCATCTTGAGTGGTCCGTCAACGAGAAGGTCGCCATGGAGGTCGCGTGCGCGGCCTCCTACAGCGGGCTGCGAACCGCCGTGGTCATGAAACAGGTCGGCCTGAATGTGGCCCTGGATCCCCTGATGAGTCTGGCCTACACCGGGGTCGAGGGGGGCATGCTGGTCATCGTGGCCGACGATCCCGGCCCTCACAGCTCACAGACCGAGCAGGATACCCGCCTTATCGCGCTGGCTTCCGGTATTCCGGTGCTGGATCCCATCACGCCCGAAGAGGCGCTGGAAATGATCCGGACCGGTTTCGGTATCTCCGAGAAGCATGGTATTCCTGTGATCGTCAGGCCTCTGCTGAGGGTATGCCACTCCCGAGCCCCCATCCGGGCCATTGGTGAAAGGGTGCCAGGCTCACAACCCCGATTTGAAAAGGATGTTAACCGCTGGGCAGCCACGCCCAAGCACCGCCTGACCCTTCATCAGCATTTAATTGACAAACTGAAGGACATCAAGGGTGACGATGACCTTCTTGAAACCTACCGGTTCCTGTGCGGGCGGGAAGGATCTTCCGAGATCGCCATTGTCGCCTCCGGGGTCCCGGCCGCTTATGCCTATGATTATATCCAGGATCGTGGATTGCAGAACAGCGTTCCCCTTCTTGCCGTCGGCGCCCAGCACCCCCTTAACGTCGACCGGATCACAGATTTGCTGGGAGAGCGTAAAAAAATCCTTGTGCTGGAGGAACCGGGACCCTTCATGGAAATTATGCTCGCCGGAGATCTTCTGGTCGATGGCCGGCACAGCGGGTCTGTTCCATCTGCCGGAGAGATGACACCGGATACGGTGGCAGGAGCTTTGGAAAAGGCCCTGGGATTGGGGGGCGGAGAAATCCGGATCGAGGCGGGGGTTGGTTCCGATGACCAGGATGCCCAACCTGAGGTCACGACCATGCCTCCTGTGAGTGAGACACCGCCGGTCCTGTGTGCCGGATGTTCCCATCGATCATCTTTCTGGGCTCTGAAAAAGGCGATTCCCGGTGGGATCTTCACCGGTGACATCGGCTGCTATACTCTGGGGCGATCCCTGGGGGCAGTGGACACAGTGCTGTGCATGGGAGCTTCCGTTTCCCAGGCGGCAGGGTTCTATTGGGCCTTTAATCAGAGTGACGCTAAAAGCCCCCCCATAGCGGCGGTTATTGGAGATTCGACCTTTTATCACTCCGGAATACCCGGCCTGATAAACGCCGTCCAGCATGGCGCAGCCTTCGTGCTGCTCATTCTTGACAACGGAACCACCGCTATGACAGGCGGTCAGCCAACCCCGGGCAGCGGGAAGCTTGCGGATGGCGGTCAGGGTAACATAGTCCCCCTGGAGGGGGTCGTCAGGGGATGCGGCGTCGAGGAGTTGTGGGTGGCCGATCCCCAGGAATCAGAGAACTTCACCGATGTCCTGAGGCTGGCCGCGGACTCCTGTTACCAGGGCAGGATGGCGGTTGTTATCAGCCGCTCACCCTGCGTCCTGGATCTCAGGGACAGGCAGGGACCGGTGCCGGAGATTGATCAGGAGCTGTGCGATGAGTGCCGCCTCTGTACCGACTCTTTCGGCTGCCCTGCGCTGGTTCTCGACGCGGAAGGAGTCAGGATCATTGAGGATCAGTGCCCCGGGTGCGGAGTCTGCGTGACCGTTTGTCCCAGGAGTGCCATCAGTGTCGGAGATCCTGTCGAATGACCACCCCCTCCTCCTACGATATCGTTCTGGCCGGAAAGGGAGGTCAGGGAGTGCTTTTTCTGTCCAGAGTTGTTGGGGAAGCGGGTCTCCGTGAGGGTATCGGAGTGAGAACCACCGAGACCCACGGCATGGCCATGCGGGGCGGTTCGGTCCTCTGTTTCGTCAGAATAGGCAAGGGGATGGGGCCCCTTTTCCGAAAGGGAATGGCATCACTGCTGATGGCTCTCCATGAGGATGAAGCCGCCCTGGGAAGGGTCTACCTGGCCCAGGACAATCCAGCCATAATCAACACCAGAGATTCCAAGGGATCTGTGAACGATCTTATCGTCGATGCCGATTCCCTGGCCGCATCAGTCGGAAACCCTCGATCGGCCAACCTGGCCCTCCTGGGCGCCGCGACCACAATTGGGGGCTTTCCTGTCAGTGCAAAGTCCATCGAGTCAGTGATCCAGGGGATGGGAACGGTCAGGTATCGGTCCGTGAACCTGGAGATCTTTCGGCTTGGAAGAGAAAGTCAAACGTCCAAAGCCCAGCGCCCAAGGGAAAAACATTAACCACATAGATCACAGAGGTAAGAATAGGAAAAAACGCTTATCCATGGTCACTGCCGGCAAAAAATCAAACTGTGTCCTTATTCTTCCTCTCCCCGCCGTGGGGGAGGATCGGGGAAAGGCAAAATCTCGGGGGCACCCAGTCGATCCCGTGTGACTGAAACCCGGATCAGGAGAGGGTGAAAGCGTTCGAAAGAGGGATACAGGGAAGAATGTGCCTACTCCAATCACGGATCACGATTCACCCGTCACGGGAATAATCTAAGATAAAAGGAGCCATGAATGTACCAACCGGAATTGGAGACCCTCCCCAGGGCCGACCTGGACAAAAGACAGCTTGATGGCCTGAGGAGAACGATCGGCCGGATCCGGGACAACAACGAGGCATACTTCCGGGCCATCGGTGAGATGGGTCCGGATGAGGTCAGGGATCTGAACGATATTTCCCGTTTCCCCTTCATGACCAAGGAGGATCTCAGGGACGTCTATCCCCTGGGCTTTGCCTGCGCTCCGAAAGACGGTTTTGTCCGCTTTCACATGAGTTCCGGCACTACCGGCACACCCATATTGAATCCCTATACCCGGGGAGATGTCAGCCAGTGGGGCGATATCATGGCCAGATGTTTCGCTGCTGCGGGTATCGGTGGCAGGGATGTCGTCCAGATCACACCTTCCTTCGGTCTGTTTAACGGCGGTTTTGGATTCCACTATGGGGCCAGCCGTCTCGGCTCATTTATCGTTCCCATCGGCGCCGGACGCTCCCACCTCCAGCTCCAGTTTATCCGCGACCTGGGGACTACCTGTCTGACGGCCATTGCCTCCTATCCCCTGCGATTGATGGAGGTTGCCCGAGAGGACCGGTTCGATTGGACAGCCTCCAGCCTGAAAGTCGGGATCTTCGGTGCCGAGGTGTGGAGTGACGAGATGCGGTTCCGTATCGAAAAGGAGATGGACATCGAAACCTACGACATCATCGGGATGACTGAGACCGGCGGTGTTGGTATGGGGTTGGACTGCCCGGCCAAGGCGGGGATCCATGTCTGGGAGGATCATTATCTGGTGGAGATCATCGATCCGGACACCGGCGAACCCCTGCCCGATGGCAGACCCGGTGAGATGGTTGTCACTACCCTGACACGGGAAGGCCTTCCACTGATAAGGTTTCGAACCAGGGATATCACCTCCGTCGTGTCCCGTGACCCCTGCGGATGCGGAAGAACCCACATGAGGATAGACCGTATCACTGGACGTACCGACGACATGATCAAGATCAAAGGGGTGAATTTCTACCCGCGCCAGGTGGAATCACTTCTCATGAAGGAACCGGGCACCGGGAACGATTACCTCATCGAGATCGATCGTATTGAGGGCGCGGATCAATTGAAGATCACCCTGGAGGTTGAGCGACCGGGGAAATCATCGCTGGCCAGCAGGCTCAACGACATCCTGCGCGACTTCCTTGGTTTCGGAGCCATAATCCAATTGGTGCCCATAGGCGGTATCGAGAAGCCGCCGGGGAAGGCGGTACGGGTTATCGATAGACGGGGTTAGGGGGGTATGCGGCTCACAATAAGGGGCCATCTGCTGCGTTCTCAGTCGCGCGTGATCCTCGAAGTACATACCATCGTACGTCT
>JBFFDD010000011.1:0-28437 GCA_041559575.1 bacterium | reverse complement strand
CAAGTCGTAACCCCGTTCAATCTTTCCCTGGTCTTTCCCCTTTCCCCTTTTAACCTTACCGCTCGCCCAGTCGCCCTCTCGCCCACTCACCCCTTCGCCCATGCGCCCCCTCGCCCCATCCCCCTGTCGCCGGGACTTACCTCTGGAGTCAAACTAACACAATACCGGGTGCTGGAAAAGCGGGATCTGGTCAGGGCACGCGGGAGCTTAAACCTTGCGCCGTCTGGGTCCATCTGGTACAAAACCTTGATACCTGAACCCTTCAGGAGTAAACGTTATGTTCAATCTCCTTGGTGAATTTACCGATCCCCCCTTTGCGATGGGGAATATCGCAAAGATCCACCGGGGTATGAACCAGGTGAACGTCTCCGTAGGCGAGCACATGTCGGAGCCGTCGGAAGTTTACGTCGTTACCGCTGAAGAGGGTAAGGGGGCTGAACTGTCAACCTTCGTGGTCTTTTTCCTGGAAGACCCGCGGATAAGGATCGTATACGGCTCGGACGACAATCCTTACAGCACGGACAGAAGAATTGAGGTGGAATCAGAGGCCATAGAGTTCATCGAAGAGATGGGCGCCATCGTTGAGGATATCGCCTGGGAGGAAATGGACCCAAAGGGCCGAGGCGATTGGCTGGCCAAACAACCACTTTTCCCCTCCGGAGAGGAACCTCAGGCCGACGAGGTTGAGGATTTGTCCGAAGAGGCCCTGATCCTGGAGGTTGAAGAGCCTGAGGAGATGGAATACCAGGTGTCGGAGGCGGAACTGGAGGAAGATGAGGAACTGGAGGTCGAGCAGGATGACGCCCCCGCCCCTGGCGGAGAGGGGCCGGCTAAGAGTGTCATCGATGATTCTGTCGATAAAGTTGTGTTGGTCGAGGAGAGGTTCGATGAGATGCTCGAGCAGGCCTTCCTGAAAAAGCCGGGTGAGGCATCCGCCGCCAGGGTGGAGATTGAGGAGGAAGGCGGCGTTCTCATCAAGGCCGAAGTCGGTGATATGCCGGTACAGGATGAACAGACAACGGTGTCTGGGGATACTGCGGAGGATCAACCTGAGCCGTCTGCGCCTCCTGTAGAGATCGTTTCACCCGCGCCTTCCGAGTTTGTCCCCGCTCCTTCAGGGGAGGATGAGACCCTTGGAGATGATCAAGCGGAGGCTGAACTGAGGAGGAAGGTTCTCCGGTTCCTTTCCAAGATGTGACAGGTGATCCGGAAACCGGATATTGGAAATTGGACACCAGAGAATGGAAATTAGAAATTGGATCTTGGAACATTGGAGTATTGGACATTGGTGTACTGTGGGTGTTATTACTAATCGCGTTTTTTGATCATCCGATTCCAATCTCCAATCTCTAGTCTCCAATCTCCAGTCCTCTTTCTTTCGCAGGCAATCCTATTAGCTGAGGTAGGAATATGGTTCTATTCAAAGGAACTGCATATCGCTTGATCGTCACCCTCCTCTTTTGCCTTTCGATCACGGCCTGTGCGTCAACAACGGAGAAGGCCTCGGAAATGGATCAGGAAGGTGACCTCCACTATCAGATCGGGGTGAACTATCTCGTCAAAGGTAATATCGAAATGGCCTTTTTCGAACTGACGAAGGCGGAGCGGCTCAAACCCAAGGATCCCGAGATCCTGTTCGCTCTGGGCACGACCTACCTCTACCGAGGGGACGCCGAGATGGCCGCCGAACGGTTCAAGAACACCATACGGTTTGATCCTGGTCACGCGGATGCCTATAACAACCTCGGGGCGGCCTATCTTGTGCTTAAAAGGTGGGACGAGGCGATCGACGCCTGTCAGAAAGCCCTCGACCAGATCGGCTACAGGACTCCGGAGAAGGCCCTTACTATTATGGGCTGGGCTTACTTCAAGAAGGGTGACCCCGGAAGGGCCGTAGGTCTCCTGAAGCGTGCCCTGTCGGTGTCACCGGGAGCGCCCGATGCCTCAAACAAATTAGCGGAGATCTACCTCGAACAGGGCGCCATCATGAAAGCCAAACCGATCCTCCAGGAACTGGTGAGCAAGGCCCCCGGATTTGCCAGGGCCAGGCTCAACATGGGGATCGTTTTTTACAAGGAGCGGGATTTTGCCGCTGCAAGGGATGAGTTCAGGGCGGTTATCGAACTCTCGGACAGGGACAGTGACGATGCTCAACTGGCCAGGGGATATCTGGACCTCATCGATTAGGAAGCTCCCCCTTGAAGGCGACACCTGCCTGAATCCTGCCTTTTCTCCCTGCCCTGATCACTGTCCCAGTCCTGGATGAATCCCCGCGCAGAAGGGGAATCACTGGAATAGACTCAAGCTGTCTCAACGTTTTTCGGGATCTGTGCAGATGGACCAGGAAAAAAAGACAGAACACCATCTTGGAGAACGGCTCCGCCAGATGAGGGAGAAGGCCGGTATGAGCCATGCTGAACTGGCCGCAATGACCAGGATAAGTAAACGTCATCTGGAGGCCCTCGAGGAGGGCAGGCTGGACAAGATGCCGGGCCTTTTCTTCATCCGGGGCTTCATCCGAACCATCTGCACCGAGCTCCATGAGGATCCCTCTGAACTTCTCGAGATCCTCGAATACCTCTTTCCGGAAGAGGAAACCATCGAGGAGCCTGAAGGAACCACCTCCGGTTTTAAACGGATCCTCCTGCCTTTGATCGCCGCCGTTGTCCTGCTCCTGATCCTTATTGGCGGAAACATGCTGACCAGGAGAGGGGAGGAAAAAAAGGCCCAGGAAGGACCAACGACTGGAGCTGAGGCCATGGGTCCAACCGGCGAAGTCTCGACCCCTGTTGAGCCTGAGCCGGATCTGGATGAGGCAAACGCCGCTGTCGATCTGGAACTCGTCATCAGGGCTGTGGAGAGGACCTGGCTGCGAATACAGACAGATGATTCCGATTCGTGGGAGACGACAATGAGGCCGGGAGACGAGGTGCGCCTCCGGGCCGCCGAGAACATCAATCTGGTCATCGGTAATGCCGGGGGCGTTATCTTCGACCTCAATGGCAGACGATTCGGACCGCCGGGCTCCCATGGGCAGGTTTTGACCAACTATGTCCTGACCAGGGATAATCTTTAGAAAGAAATTAGAGATTAGAAATTGGAGATTGGAGATTGGAAAACAGGAAATGGAGATTTGAGATAGGAGATTAGAAATTAAGTCCTAGACCCAGTCCTGGTGCCTGAAGCTGGGACCCGGGACTACGACCAGGACCGGGTCTAAGACTTAAATCCAATAATTGCAATTTTCAATTTCCAGTTTCAAATTTCACTTTCCCCTTCCCCTTTTCATTCTCTCGATCTCATTAATGGAAGATCTATGTCACTGGAAAAATTGAGAAATATCGGCATCATTGCCCACATTGACGCCGGCAAGACCACTACCACCGAACGGATTCTGTTCTACACGGGCAAGATCCACCGGATGGGGGAGGTGGATGAGGGTTCGGCACAGATGGATTGGATGGCCCAGG
Organism: bacterium; assembly: GCA_041559575.1. Taxonomy (GTDB): domain Bacteria; phylum BMS3Abin14; class BMS3Abin14; order BMS3Abin14; family BMS3Abin14. Next base: position 24,967 of record JBFFDD010000011.1, on the reverse strand, counting down.
AACAGGAAAGGGGTATCACGATCACCTCCGCGGCCACCACCTGCCAGTGGCGCGACCACACCATCAATATTATCGACACGCCCGGGCACGTGGATTTTACCGCCGAGGTCGAACGCGCCCTCAGGGTCCTGGATGGGGCGGTGGTCGTTTTCTGCGCCGTGGCAGGTGTGCAGCCTCAGTCGGAAAAGGTTTGGAGACAGGCGGATAAATACAATGTCCCGAGGATCGTTTTTGTCAACAAGATGGACAGATTGGGTGCCGATCCCCAAAAGCCCCTTGATGATATGAGGAAAATTCTGGGTGCCCAGCCCCTGGTGATCCAGATGCCCGTTGGTTCGGAATCGGAATTCGCCGGCGTGGTGGACCTTGTTAAGATGCGGTTCATTACGTGGCAGGACGCCGAGGGAGCCGATCCTGTAGAGGGGGAGATCCCTGAGGGTTTGATCGACGAAGCCCGCAGGTGGCGGGAATCCCTTCTGGAAGCCCTTGCCGATATTGATGAGGGGATCATGGAGCTTTTTCTCGACGGACAGGAGATCCCGGAGAACGTGGCGAACGGGGCGATCAGAAAAGGGACATTGCAAAGGGTGTTTTATCCGGTGATGTACGGATCGTCCCTGAAGAAAAGGGGGGTCCAGCCCCTCCTCGATGCGGTGGTGGACTTCCTGCCTTCGCCTGAGGATCTGCCCTCGATCTCGGGGGCCTGGGAGGGGAGCGTCGAGGAGAGAGCCCCGTCTGAGAATGACCCGTTCAGCGCCCTTCTTTTCAAGATTATGGCCTACTCGGGGCGGCCGAATCTTTTCTATGTGAGGGTCTATTCCGGCAGATGCCGGCTGGGGGAAAGGATGCTCAACCCGCGCTCAGGTAAAACGGAGAGGGTTATGAAGATCCTGAAGATGCACGCCAACAGGAGGGAGGAGATCCGCGAGATGGCGGCCGGCGACATCATCTCCCTGGTGGGGATCAAGGACGCCAGAACGGGGGACACATTCTGCCATCCGGGGCATCCCATTGTCCTCGAGGAGCTGGTCTTCCCTGAGCCGGTGATATTCATTGCCATTGAGCCGAAGAGCGCCAAGGACCAGGATCGAATGCTGGAGGTGCTCCAGATCCTGGCAGAGGAGGACCCGACATTCCGGGTCCGGATCGATGATGAGACGGGACAGATTATTCTCAGCGGCATGGGGGAACTCCATCTCGAGGTTCTCGTAGAGCGCCTGTTCTCAGATTTCAATGTCCAGGGTCGGGTCGGCAACCCCCAGGTCTCCTATCGTGAAACGGCTACCAGGCCGGTGACGGTCAAGGAGGGGTTCTCCAGGGAGATTGCCGGAAAGGAACATGAGGCTTCAGTGACCCTTGCACTCGAGCCGAGACCTCAGGGCGGGCGGGTTCAGTTTGTGGACAGGTGTCCCGAGGGCACGATACCGTCTGAATTTCGGAAGGTGATCGAACAGTCCGTCCTCGAGGCCTCCGCCAGCGGTGCGAAAGCGGGTTACCCCGTCATCGACGTCAGGGTGGCCCTGGTCGATGGTGAATACCACCCGGAGAGATCCTCCGAGGTGGCCTATCGGGCAGCCACCTCGGGCGCCATGACGAGATGTCTGAGGGATGGAGAGCCTGTCCTGTTAGAGCCGGTAATGGCCGTTGAGGTTGAGGCACCCGATGAATTCACGGGAGAGGTTGTGGCCAGCCTGACGTTAAGACGGGCGACCATCGAAGGGGTCAGTCGAAGAGGACAGATGGAGGTGGTGAGTGCCAACGTTCCCCTCAAGGAGATGTTCGGCTACACCACGTCCCTGAGATCTGTGACCCAGGGGCGCGGCACTTTTACCATGGAATTGGCCCAGTATCGGCTGGTGGAGGATTGAACAGAGCCATGGTGATCTTCACCGATCTGGATGGGACCCTTCTGGATCATGAGAACTACAGTTTCCGAATGGCCCTGCCGGCACTGGACCTCCTGCGCCGCCGGGGTGTGCCGGTGGTCCCGGTGAGCAGCAAGACGGCGCCTGAGGTCCGTCTATGGATGGGCTATCTTCAATTGGAGGGCCCTTTCATCTACGAAAACGGCGGGGGGATCATCATCCCGGGGAGCTATTTTCCGTTTCCACTGGAAGGCTTCGATCCTTTAGGCAGGGAGATGAAGCTCTCCCTGGGGACCGGAGTGGAGGAGGTTCGGGCAAATCTTTCTGATATTGCCTTGGAACTGGCCTTAGAGATTCAGGGGTTCGGCGGCATGGCACCACAGGAGGTCACAGACCTGACAGGTCTCAAGGGTCCGGAGCTTGCCATGAGCCTGGAAAGGGAGTTCGACGAGCCTTTCCGGGTCGTGGGTCAACATAACCCTGAGGCCCTGGTGGAGTCCGCAGCCAGGCGCGGGCTCAATCTGATCCGCGGCGGACGCCTCTATCACCTCACCGGTGGATGTGACAAGGGAAAAGCGGTGACCATCGTGGCGGATCTCTTCAGGAAGGTGAATCCGGATATCATCACGGTGGGAGTGGGTGACGCCCAGAACGATTGGTCCTTCCTGGAGGTCGTCGATCGTCCTTTCCTGGTTCAGAGGTCAGATGGCACCTTCGACCCGGCAGTGCCGGAGGGCGAAGTCGAACATGTCAGGGGAATTGGCCCAAAAGGCTGGAGAATGGCCATTGAAGGGCTGTTTGCCACCGGGATTGTCAAGGGAAACGTATGAGTTTCGGAGAGAGAATGTGCCAGAGCTGATTCGTGAACTTGGGGTCCTGGAGGAGAGGATAGGCTATACCTTTTCGGACGGGAGGCTCCTCCAGGAGGCCCTCACCCATCCATCGGCGGTCAAGGAGGGGAAATTCGAGGGCCCCGACAACCAGAGGCTCGAGTTTCTGGGAGATGCGGTTCTGCAGCTGGTCGCCTCCGATCTTCTGATGAGACACTTCGAGGACGAGGGCGAGGGACATCTGAGTTTTATGAGGGCAGAGCTGGTGAGAAAGGAAAATCTGTCCATCCTGGCAGACAGGTTGGGGCTCCTCGAATTCATCCGCTGGGGCCCCAGTCTTGAATCCGCTGAAGAGGTCGCCTTCATATCCATCTCCGCCGACGCCCTGGAGGCCGTCCTGGGGGCAATATTCCTGGACGGGGGATGGGCCGCTGCGCGGGAGGTGACCAGGGAGATCATCGGGGTTCTCCAGGAGCCCGATGAGGACATGAAGGGATTAAAATCGGTCCTCCAGGAGATCATCCAGAAGCGTTTCGGTGGAGAGGTGCCGGAATACGTTGTCCAGGAGAATCCGGAGGGCAACTCGGAGAACAGGTTTCTGGCCAGGGTCTTTCACCGGAACAGGCTCCTGGGTGCCGGTGAGGGGCGATCGAAGAAGAAGGCCGAAGAAGCGGCCGCCCATCAGGCCCTTGATTCCCTCAGGGGACAGAAGTCGCCATGAGCGGTTATCGTTCCGGTTTCATCGGTATCCTCGGCAGGCCCAACGTGGGCAAATCGACCCTGCTGAATACCCTGTGCGGGGAGAAACTGGCGATCATCTCTTCCAAGCCCCAGACGACCAGGAACCGCATCATGGGTGTCCTCCATCGGCCGGGGTCACAGCTGGTTTTCCTGGACACACCCGGAATGCACGACCTTGACCGGGCTCTTAACAGGTATATGCAGGGGATCATTACCGATGTGGTCAAGGATGTGGATGTGGTGATCTACATGGTCGATGCCACACGGAGGCACGGCCGCGAGGATCAGATGGCCCTTGAGATCCTTCCTCCCGCCGGGACGGTCCCCGTTCTCCTGGTTTTAAATAAGGTGGACAGGGCCGGTGATAAACTGGTAAAGGACCGAATCGGCCAGATTTCCTCCGAATACGGTTTCGAGGGGGTATTCGCGGTCAGCGCTCTGAAAAATGTGGGGCTCGAACCCCTGGTCAGCAGGCTCATGGAACTGGTTCCTGAAGGGGTGCCCTATTTCCCCGAGGACATGGTGACCGACCAGCCTCTTGGTTTCAGTCTGGCCGAGATCATCAGGGAAAAGCTTTTCGATTCGACCGATGAGGAGATCCCCTACGCCACGGCGGTGGTCGTCGAGGACATCTCACCCCGGAAGGACGGCCTCATCTCCATATCTGCCATCATTTATGTGGAAAGGGAGACCCAGAAGGGGATTATCATCGGAAAGAGGGGACAGATGCTCCGCCGGATCGGCACCGCCGCCAGGCAGGAGATGGAGGGGAAGCTGGGCAAAAAGGTCTACCTCGATCTCTGGGTCAAGGTGAAAAAAGGGTGGACGGACCGGGAAGGTCTGTTGAGGCAGCTGGGGTACCGTTAAGAGAGTTTCAAGTTTCAAGTTCCCGGTTTCAGGTTTCAAGCACACAGAAGGAAATCAGTATTCAGAATAAGTTTTGTAGGGTAGGACTTGGTTCTTAGTACTTAGCACCTAGAACTCTGATTGTTGAAAGGCGCCGGCCATGTATACGAGCAAAATTGACACCCTTTTAGAGAGCATCCGAAAGCTCCTGCGGAGAGGAGCCTATCAGCACGCCCAGAAGATCATCGAGAAGCTGCATGCTGCCGATGTCGCCTACCTGTACCGATATCTGAACGAGAAGGAACAGTTCGCGTTCTTCAAGCTGATCTCCGACAAGGAAACGGCGGCCGAGATTCTCAGCCACGTGGACGCTCCAACAAGCGCCCATATCCTTACCAACCTGGAAAGGAAACGGGCATCCGAGATCTTAATAGCCATGGATCCGGATGACGAGGTGGGGATTCTCGAGGAGGTGCCCGAAGAGGTCCGTGAAGAGCTCCTCAGCTTCATGTCTGAATCGGATACCGAGCGCATCGAGGAGGTTTTCCAATATCCGGAGGACAGCGCCGGCCGCATCATGAACACCAACTACTTCGCCCTCCACGAGGAGGTCTACGTCAGCGACGCCATCAATGAACTCCAGAAGAGGGGTGAGGATTCCACGGAGATGGTCTTTTACATCTATGTCGTCGATGACAGGAATCACCTGGTGGGTGTGTGTTCCCTTCGGCAGCTCCTCATGGTGCCGGCCTCGACGAGGATTCAGAAGATCATGGTTCCGGATGTGGTGAGTGTGTTTCCTGACACCGACCAGGAAGAGGTGGCCAGGATGGTGGAACGCTATGATCTGCTGGCGGTGCCCGTGGTCGACCATGAGAATAAAATGCTGGGGATCGTGACCGTGGACGACGTTATCGACGTCATTCGCTATGAGGCCACCGAGGATATCATGAAGATGGTGGGTACCGGTGACGAATACCACACCCGCTCCGTTCTTCGCAGCGCGAGAATGAGGATGCCGTGGCTGCTGGCAGCGTTCGCCGGGGGATACATAGGTATTCAGTTTCTCAAGATGTTCGACGCCACCCTGGACAGGATCGTCGCCCTGGCCTTCTTCCTGCCCATTATTATCGCTATGGGGGGCAATATCGGCATCACCTCCATGACTATCGTGGTGCGAGGTCTTGCCACAGGAAAGATTGCCGTCAAGGAGCTGCAGAAGGTCATCTTCAAGGAACTGGGCGTGGCCGTTCTCCTTGGACTATTGTACGGCACCATCCTGATGGTCCTTGCCTACCTGCAGTTCGGTGAGATCAACTACCTCGGTTTCGTTGTGGGGTCGAGCATGCTCGTGTCGATGATCATGGCGGCAGCCATCGGTACCATGATGCCGCTGATATTGAATTACCTGAAGATCGATCCGGCCGTGGCCACAGGCCCCTTCGTCACCAGCGCCGTCGACAGCCTGGGCATCCTCATCTACCTGGGTCTGGCCACGTTAATCCTCACATGACCTCAGGGGGATTCCAATTTTGGATTAAGATCCTCTTGTTCAACAAGCCTTTAGATAACCAAACCGACCCATGGGCATTCCGGAGAAAACCGAAACCATCGTCCTGTCCCGCATCGATGTCGGCGAGGAGGACAGGATCATCACTTTCCTGACCAGGGACGAGGGTCTCCTCAAGGCCGCGGCTGGGGGTGCGAAAAAACTCAAGGGTGGTCGCGCGGCAGCCTTCGATCTTTTCGTCCACAGCTCTATCCAGTTCCACGTTTCCAGCAAGGAGGGAAAGCTCACCCGGGTCCGGTCGGTGGAAGTCATCCATCCCTTTCTGGACATCCGGACCGATTACCCGAGGCTGTGCGCGGCGTCCTACCTCGCCGAACATGTTGCCCACTGCGTCCAGGAAGCTGACCCCGCGCCAGCTGTTTTCGATCTTTTGCTGTTCTGTCTCCATCAGCTCGAGGACGGGGCCGATATCTACCGGGTCCTGTGCATCTTCGATATCAGGCTGCTGCGGGAACTGGGAATGTCCCCGGAGCTCGAGCACTGCATGGTCTGTGCGGAGGCTATCGATCAGGAGGCGGTCATAAGTCCCGCCGATGGCGGGGCCGTCCATCCGGGGTGCTCCAAGCCCTCGAATCTGCCTGTCCTGAGGGCGGGGGAGGTGAGGGTCCTCAATTTTTTTGCCAGAAAGCGAATCGGATCCCTGGGAAACCTGAAAACGGATCCCGAATCATCTCTGAGGCTGTTCAAAGCCCTTCACCCCTTCACGGTCCACCACCTCGGCTTCGAGCCGAGATCGTTTAAAATGTTGGGGCATGGAGATTAGAGATTGGAAATTAGATTTTCTCCAATCTCCAATTTCTAATGATCCAATACCTGATATCTGTCCTCCAATCTCTTGAAACTCTTGACATCTATTGACTTTCCCTGTTTTATTGTGGATTCCGTCGTATTCAGTATCCCGGAAGCTGAAGTTCCAAGTTCCATGTTTCAAGTTCCAGGCGAATCTCCGAGGACGCGGCCCTGGAACCCGGAACCTGGCATCTGGAACCTGATTCCTTAAAAAAGAAGAGGAAACCATCATGAAGAAGAAGACCTATCAGGAGGTCGTTCTTGACCTGGAGCGGTTCTGGGCCGACAAGGGGTGTGTGATCGTTCAGCCCTACGACCTGGAGGTGGGTGCCGGAACCCTGAACCCGGCCACCCTTCTGCGCGCGCTGGGTCCGGAACCCTGGAATGTCGCCTACGTGGAGCCTTCAAGGCGACCCACGGACGGGCGTTACGGGGAGAACCCCAACCGGCTCCAGCACTACTACCAGTACCAGGTCATCCTCACGCCGTCGCCGGACAACATCCAGGACCTGTACCTGGAGAGTCTGTACGCCCTGGGGATCGACCCCATGCGCCACGATATCCGGTTCGTGGAGGACGACTGGGAAAATCCAACTGTGGGCGCCTGGGGCCTGGGCTGGGAGGTATGGCTGGACGGCATGGAGATCACCCAGTTCACCTATTTCCAGCAGGCCGGCGGCGTCGACCTGAAGCCGGTATGCGCCGAATTGACCTACGGCCTGGAGCGGATCGCCATGTACCTGCAGGAGGTGGACAACGTCTACAACCTCATCTGGACGGACGGTGTGACCTACGGTGACGTCCATCACCAGGGTGAGGTGGAACACTCCACCTACAACTTCGAGGAGGCCGACACGGCCATGCTGTTCAAGCTGTTCAACATGTACGAGGCCGAATCCCAGAAGGTCCTCAAGAAGGGATTGATCCTGCCCGCCTTCGATTACTGTCTGAAATGCTCCCACACTTTCAACATCCTCGACGCACGGGGGGCGATCAGTGTCACCGAGAGGACCAGCTTCATCCACCGGGTGAGGGACCTTTGCCGGGCCTCCGCGGAGGCCTTCGTCGCCCAGAGAGAGGCCATGGGCTATCCCCTTATGGGCAAGAACATCATGCCGGACCAGGAGGGGCTGGAGCGCTAGAAGTTTCGATGGGGCGACTGGGCGAGCGGGCGAGGGGAAGAGACAAACAGACGAAGACTTGGATCTAGTGATTAAGCTTAGGACCAGGATTACGACTAAAACTTCGGTCTTTGCTCTTGAAACTTGAAACCTGGAACTTGAAACATGGAACTCGAAAGGTTCGAATAAATGACACGCGACCTGTTACTTGAGATCGGAACCGAGGAGATCCCGGCGAGTTATCTGCCACCGGCGCTCGAACAGATCCAGGCCCTGGCGGCCAAGGAGCTGGACGCCCAGCGGGTTTCCTTCGGAAAGACGGCGGCGTACGCCACCCCGAGGCGGATCGTCCTCCATATCACCAAGGTGGCCGAGGCCCAGGAGACAAGCGTCAAGGAGGTTCTCGGGCCTGCCAGGGCTGTTGCCTACGATGAGAAGGGAAGACCCACAAAGGCGGCTGAGGGTTTCGCCAGGGGTCAGGGGATCGCGGTCAAAGATCTGAAGATCGTCAAGACGCCCAAAGGGGAGTACGTCGCCGCGGTGAGGGAGGAGGCCAGCCAGCCCACAGCTGAGATCCTCCCCCGCATCATGCCCAGGATCATCACCTCGCTGCATTTTCCCAAGATGCAGCGGTGGGGATACCTGAACCTTCGCTTTCCGCGGCCCATCCGCTGGCTACTGTGTCTGTTCGGGCCCGATGTGGTGTCCTTCGACCTGGAGGGGATCGAGTCGGGGCGGATGATGACCGGTCACCGGTTCATGGCCCCCGGCCCCTTCGAGATCAAGGACCCGAGGGACTACTTCCGGCAGGTGAAGAAGGCCAAGGTGGTCCTGGATCAGGAGGAGAGGAAGAGCATGATCCGCGAGGGGATCGCAGGGGCCGCCGCTCAAGTGGGCGGCAAGCCCATCGAGGATGAGGGCCTGCTCGATGAGGTCACCTACCTGGTCGAATACCCCGTGGTCCTCAGGGGAACCTACGAGAAGAGGTATCTTTCCCTTCCGTGGGAGGTTCTGATCACATCGATGAGTTCCCATCAGAGGTACTTCTCGGTGACGAACAGGAGCGGCAAGCTGCTACCCTACTTCATCACCGTGAGCAACAACGTGGCCAGGGACAACGACCTGGTCGCCCAGGGCAACGAGCGCGTTCTGCGGGCCCGGCTGGAGGATGCCATGTTCTTCTTCGCCGAGGACAGCAAAATCCCCCTCATGACCAGGGTGGAGGAGCTCAAGGACGTGGTCTTCCAGGAGAAGCTGGGAACGTCCTACGAGAAGATGGAGCGTTTCCGGGCTCTGGCCCGGTTCCTGGCCAGAAGGGTCGAGCCCGGGAGGCTGGACGAGGTCAAGAAGGTGGCCACCCTGTGCAAAGGGGACCTGGTGACACAGATGGTGGGCGAGTTCGCCGACCTTCAGGGGGTTATGGGCAAGGAATATGCCCTCCTGGAAGGGGAGAGCAAAGTGGTGGCCCGGGGGATCAGCGAGCACTATTACCCCAAGTTCTCGGGCGATCGGACACCCGATACGGTGGGGGGCGCGGCGGTGAGCCTTGCCGACCGCATGGACACGGTTTGCGGCTGCTTCGGCATCGGCATCACTCCGTCCGGGACGGCTGACCCATACGGTCTGCGTCGACATGCCCTTGCGATTATCGCCATCCTCACGGACAGGGGCTGGAGGGTCTCCCTGACGGACCTGATGAAGGAGTCCCTCAAGCTTCTGAAGGGCAAGATCGATGTCGCCCCCAAAGACGCCCTGGCGGGTCTCAGCGAATTTTTCAGGGGAAGGCTTCAGCATCAGTTTACCGGCCGGGGATTCCGGCACGACCTGGTCCAGGCCGTTCTCGAGGACCACTGGACCGATCCGGTGGACGCTTCCGCCCGGCTCGACGCCCTGGCCAAGTTCTCGGAGAAGGCCGGTTTTGCCAACCTCATGCTGTCCTTCAAGCGGGTGATGAACATCATCCCCGAGGGATTCCGCGGCAAGGCGGACAAGCGTAAGGCCAAGCATAAGGTGGAGAAAGACCTATTGGATGCGGCCCGGGATGCGGGTAAGGACGTGGAAAAGCTGCTCGATGCCGGCAAATACACTCAGGCGTTGAACCGGCTGGCGAAACTGAAGAGAACGGTGGACGCCTTCTTCGACGGCGTCATGGTCATGGACAAGGACAAATCGGTGCAGAGGAACCGCCTGGCCATCCTCCAGGAGGTCTCCGACCTGTTCGCCCAGGTGGCGGACTTCCGTAAAGTCGTGACAGAGTAAGGGGAAAGGTTAAAGGGGAAAGTGGAAAGAAAACCACTTTAACCTTTATCCTTTTATCTTTAACCTATATTCGCGGGGCCCTCCGGGGCCCATTTTATTAAAAGCAGCCCAAAGTCCAAGGTCCAAAGTCCAAAACGGGTTCGGACTTTTTTTAGGCCCGGTGTTGGTAATGGATTTCAGATTTCCTGTCCGCCGAAGCTGTTCGATAAGCGTTAGCGAAGGTGGATGGATTTTGGACTCTCTTTCCTTCCCTTGCCCCATCCCCCCGATACGGTTATATTTCTGTTACAACTAACCGGTAATCTAATCATGGTGAGACTGGACAGAGAAAAGAAAGAAACCGCGGAACTGGCGCCCTATGCCGCCCTCAATTCCCTATCCAGGGGCCGCCAGCACCCGGAGGAGGAGCACCCCTACCGGCTGGCTTTTGAGCGGGACCGGGACCGGATCATCCACTGCAGCGCCTTTCGCCGCATGGAGTACAAGACCCAGGTCTTCTTCTACCACGAGGGTGACTACTTCCGCACCCGCCTTACCCACTCCCTGGAGGTGGCCCAGATCAGCCGTTCCGTGGCGCTGGCCCTCGGCCTCAACGAGGTTCTGGCTGAGGCCCTGGCCCTGGCCCACGATCTTGGGCACACGCCCTTCGGCCATTCGGGGGAGAGGATCATGGACGCCCTGATGGCGGACGACGGCGGTTTCGAGCACAACCAGCAGACCCTCAGGGTGGTGGACCTCCTCGAGTACCGCTACCCGCAGTTCCCGGGGCTAAACCTCTCTTGGGAGGTGAGGGAAGGGATCGCCAAGCACAGCACCGACTACGACAATCCCGTCATCGCCTCCTTCGGCGACACCCAGCCGAGTCTGGAGGCCCAGATCGTGGAACTGGCCGACGAGATCGCCTACAACAACCACGACCTGGACGACGGCCTCACCTCGAAGATGATGGACATCGAACAGTTGGAGGCAGTTACCATATGGCGTGAGGTGACCGATCAGATCAGGAGGGATCTCCCGTCCATCAAGGGAACGATGCTCAAGCATGAGGCCATCAGGAGGATCATCAACTGGCAGGTCAGCGATCTGATCTCGAACATCAGCAAGGTGCTCGCTGACCGGGGAATTGAAGGTCGACAGGAGCTCGCCCATGCCCGGGAGAGGGTGGCCGGTTTCAGTCCCGAGATGGACAGCATGAACCAGGAGCTCAAGGAATTTCTGCGCAAGGATCTCTACCAGCACTACCGGGTGATCCGAATGGCCCAGAAGGCCCAGAGAATCCTCCAGGATCTGTTCACCGCCTACTGCGCCATGCCCCAGCAGCTGCCCCCCCAGTTCTTCCGGAGGATCGAGCATGAGGACAATGCCAGACGGGTCATATGTGACTATGTGGCCGGCATGACCGACAAGTTCGCCCTTGATGAGCACCGGAAGCTGTTCGATCCCGCTGAAAAGGTTTGATCGGTAACACTTCGCGACAGGAAACGGTATAATGCTATTGGTGGAGGTCGGATTTCCATCAGACCCATAATGATATTGGAATAGGTGTTCTAAGGATAAGGAAAGGAGAGAGACCGTGAAGATAACCATCACAGTTCTTATGTTCTTATGCCTGGCGTTGTTCCTGGCCGGGTCGGTCTGGGCCGACGCAGACGAGCCGGAGATGACAGAAAGTGCTATGGTGGACCTGGAGGCGGCTAAAGTCACCTTCGAGGCCACCTGTGCCAAGTGCCACGCCCTCAGCCGTCCGCTGGGAAAGAAGAAGGATGCCGAGGGGTGGCAGAGGACGGTCAAAAGAATGGCCGGCTACCACAAGTCGAGATTGGGGTCCGAGATCCCCGAGGAGGACCAGAACGCCATCATCCAGTACCTGTTGGAGAACGCGGGAAAGTAGAAAGAACCAGTAGTCAGTATTCAGCAATAACATCAGTCAATGAAAATGTGGGGCTGAAAAAGTTAATTAAAAACATAAAGTAAATATTCCAAGTAATTGATAATTTTATCGTTTTACAATAAAAAATTTCAATTAGTTTTTCCGGTCATTGTTCATGGATCCTCACCTGAATGCTGGCTTCTGAATATTGAATCCCGGTCATAACTCACACGCTCCTCCTTACCCCCATCGGGCGCCAGGCCGGGGAGATGATCTCGCTCGCGCCCCTCAGATCCCTTATCTGATCCGCATACGTCAGGGAGAACTCCCCATACCGGTCGTTGATCCGGTCCAAGGCGGTCTGGAGGGAGTCCTCCCTCCTTTCGGCGGGCAGGAGAGATCTCTGGGTCACCCCGAAATGGAGCTCCCCCAGCGAGATCCCCAGCAGCCTTACCGGTTCGGTCAGGGTCAGTCTGTCAAGTATCCTGAGGGCGTGGCGATAGATTCGGTTGGTGGAACTCTCGGGTTGTGGCAGGGTGATCTGCCTTGAGAAGGTGGTGAAATCCCGGTAGCGCACCGTCAGGGTAACCTTTCTGCCGGAGCAATGGTGTCGGCGGGCTCTCCGCCCCACCATCTCCGACAGCGTGAGGAGGACCCTCCGCACGGTTCTCGTGTCGGAAACGTCCCGGGGAAGGGTTACGGAATGGCCGATGCTCCTTACTGATCCATTATCCTCAGACGGGGGCAGAACCGGAGAGTCCTCCTCCCCGCGTCCCATCCGGGACAGGGTGTGGCCGAGAACGCCGAATTTGCCCATCAGGATCGGCAGCGGAAAGCGCCCCAACTGCCCGCAGGTCTCAATGCCCATGGATGCCAGCCGCAGCTGGGTCACCGGACCGATACCGCACATTTTCCCCACCGGCGTTCGCTCCATCAGTTCCAGGACCCCGCCAGGTTCAAGGATCGACATTCCATCCGGCTTTTCCAGGCCGCTGACCAGTTTGGCCAGCAGCTTGTTGGGAGCAGCCCCCACGGAACAGCTGAGGCCGGTCTGCTCCTTGACCCGTTCCTTGATCCTCCGCCCGAGGCGCTCCACGCCCCCGGAGCGATCCAGGACCGTGGTGACGTCGAGGAAGGCTTCGTCCACTGAGTAGGGCTGCACCAGGGGGGTGAAGGACTCCAGGATCTCCATGATCCTGGCCGAGACGTGGGTGTATTTTCGATGATCGCACCGGATGACCAGGAGTTCAGGACACCTTCGAAGACCTTCCGTAAGGGCCATCCCGGTCCGGACACCGAAGGCCCTGGCTGCGTAAGAGGCGGTGGTGATGATCGTCCGTTGACCCGGCCCGGCAACGGCGATGGGCTTGCCCCTCAGGCGGGGATCGCAGACCTCCTCTACGGCCGCGAAAAAGGCGTCCATGTCCACGTGAAGGATCGTGCGGTTCATTCCAGGTCGCCCACCTTCTCCAGGTGCCAAATGAGGGATTCGCCGTTTAGAACGAGCTCATACTGATCCGACCCGTCCGATACGGCGAAGTGGCGGAATGTGGAACTTCCCCGGCGATGGGCCCAGGAGAAATGGACGTCGGAGATCCGGTATCGCCGGCCCTGCCAGATGAACCAGGTTGGGCGTATCGTGTCGCCCGACCCGAAAACAGCGCCTACAATGACCCTCTCGTGGAGATCCTGGGTCCTCATCGCCGGTCCCTGCCGGAGGTCAGCCGGATGATCGCCTCCACCCGTCCAGCCACCCGTGCGGCCTCCGGCTCCTTTCCGGTGAGGATGACAGGGGGATATTCCGGGTTGGATGCCTCGAGGACGACCCTGTCCTTTTCCCTCCGGTATCTTTTCAGGGTAGCCTCGTCGCCCACCACAACCACCACCAGGTCGCCATCTCCTATCCGGGCACCGGGGCGGACCAGGGCAAGGTCGCCGGGGAGGATGGAATCACCCGACATGCTGTACCCTTTGACCCTGAGGAGGAAGTTTCCCTCAGTCCCCAGCTGCCTGTGGAGGTTCAGGGATCCCTCGATGTCCTCCGCGGCGAGGTCCAGGGGGCCGGCGGCAACCGTCCCGACGATGGGGATCTCCACAGGCCCGTTCCCCCTGGTGGGGGAGGGATGCTCTTGTACTATCTCCAGCCCTCGCGAGATCCCCGGGAGCCGCCTGATCCATCCTTTGCGCTCCAGGGCCTCCAGATGCTTGGCCGCCCCCCTGGGGCCGGCCAGGTCCAGATGGGAGGCCAGTTCCCGCACCGTGGGAGGAAAGCCTTTCTCGCGGGTGAAACGGGAGATAAAATCCAGGACCTCAGCCTGCCTTTTGGTCAGATCTCTCATAGCAATATTCCGGGGAACCCTAAAGTACAAAGCCCAAAGTCCCTAAAAAATATGGAACGGTGAATTTGGGGGTGGTTTTTATGTTCTTTTTGGGGTATTCCCTTTGCACTTTGAACTTCCTACTTTGTGCTGATTTATTGGTATACTTGCGTATACCAAAATCGGGCGTCCTGGTAAAGGAAATTCGAAATTTCCGGCTCCTCAGTTTCCTTTACAATCAGCCCTATAAATGGTAGAGTTTTCCATCAAAGCGTTAAGTATGACTTGACGGTAACGGGTGTTGGCTCTGGACAGGTTATCGCGGGTGGAGAATCGTACCTTTCCAGGGAATCTTGAGGGGGGAGAATCAAAGGGGCGGTGCAGGGACGGTCTTTCGGATCGCCCGTCGCAGTCAACAGGAGCCCTGCACACTGCCCTTCACCTGAACCGTAGGCGGATAGGACCGCTTATCGAATCATGCGTCTGAAAAGACTGGAAATAAACGGGTTCAAGAGCTTTCCGGACCGGACCGTCTTCAAGTTCCAGGCCGACGGCCTGACGGCTGTGGTCGGCCCCAACGGCTGCGGCAAGAGCAATATCGTCGATGCCGTGAGGTGGGCTTTGGGAGAACAAAGCGCAAAGCTGCTCCGTGGCCAGACGATGGAGGACGTCATCTTCAACGGCAGTGACAGGCGCAAACCCATGGGGATGGCGGAGGTGACCCTGCTGTTCGAGAATGACGGAGGGCTCAATGGACCCTGGCGTGACTATTCCGAGATATCCGTCAGCCGGCGCCTCTACCTGTCCGGTGAGAGTGATTATCTGATCAACGGGGTCACCTGCCGTCTCAAGGACGTCAAGGAACTCCTGGCCGATGCCGGCGGAAGCAGCAGGGGATACTCCATTGTCGAACAGGGGAGGATCTCCCTGCTGATCAACTCCAAACCGGAGGAGAAGCGGGCCCTCATCGAGGAGGCGGCTGGTGTCCTTAAGTACAGGATGAGACGCCAGGAGGCGGAACGCAAACTGGAGAGGACAAAACAGAACCTCCTCAGGGTCAGTGACATCATCCGCGAGGTCAAACGCCAGTTCGACTCCCTGAAGCGAAGCGCGGCCAAGGCGCGCCGCTACCGGAAACTCCGTGACGAGCTCGATTCCCTGGTTCTGCGTGTCAGGTACGAGGAGTTCAGGGAGATCGGTGATCAGCTCGCCAGGTTTGAGAAGGATCTCGAAGAGAAGAGAGTTCTCATGGCGGAGAAGGAAGCGGCACTGGCGGTGTTGGAGGCCAGGGAGGAGACCCTCCGCCTGGAACTGTCATCCGGCGAGGACAAAATTACCATGTCCTTCGAGGAAGTCAGGTCCAGCGAGACGGAGATCGCCCGTCTGGAGAGCGATATTTCCGTCAGGGAAGGGTCCATCCGGTCCCTCGAGGAAAGGATACAGAATCTCCGCCAGGATGAGGAAAACCTCCAGAGGTTGGGGGAGACGGAACAGAACGAGAGGGTCCAGCTCGAGCTGGAGCTGCAGTCCATCGAGGATGAATACGGAAAATACGATGAGGAACTGAAAACGGCCTCCCTGAAACATGCGGAGTCAGAGCTGGAGTTGGAACAGGTCAGGGAGGCCATTGAAGGCGCTCGAAAAGGCCTCTTCTCCCTCGGCACCGAGCGGTCAAGGCTGACCTCGGAGATCATCTCCGGGAGGAAAGTCCTGGAGAACATCGACCGACGGAGGGAGGAGATCCTCTCGCGATCCGCCTCCCTCGATCAGAGGATTCAGGCGGCCCGGAAGGCCCGGACGGAGAGGGAGGATAAGTTCGCCGCCGCGGCAGCCCGGAGGGATGAACTGGCCGCTGAGGTCCGGACCCTGAAGGACGGCCTGGAAGCGGACAGGAGTGACCTGGCCCTGGTGGAAAACCGGTTGGCGTCACTGTCCGAGAAGATGGCTGAATGCAGGGGGCTCCAGAGGACCCTCTCGGCCCTCGAGGAGGAGATGGAGGGTTTCTCGGACAGCGTGAGAGGGGTGCTGAAGGAATACGCCGGATCGGGTACCTCGGGGATCCTGGGGGTGGTTGCTGATCACATCCAGGTGCCCCAGAGATATGAGAAAGCGGTCATGGCCGTGCTGGGGGAGCGGATCCAGCACGTTATCGTCGATCAGCCGGAAAACGGGCTGTCGGCGGTGGATTACCTTAAGGAGAGGTCCAGGGGACGGGGTGGATTCATCCCCAAGGCCCCGAGGACGAACGGCAGAGATAACGGCGGATTGAATGAGGTGCGCGAGGACGGTGTTCTCGGCCCCCTGACGGAACTGGTGGGTTTTTCAGGTGACCTCAACGGCATAGGGGATTTTCTCCTTGGCCACGCTCTGGTGGTGGAGGATCTTGATAAGGCCCTGAATCTCTGGAAGAGGAATGGTATCACCGCTACCATGGTTACCCTCGAGGGGGATGTTGTGGAACCGACGGGGGTGATCACCGGCGGAAGCATGGAAGGCGGTGGAACCGAGATCCTGTCCCGCAAAAGGAGACTGAAGGAGGTCCGGGAATCTTCCGCCGCTCTGGAGGTGGACCTCGGGTCGATCCGCGGCAGGAGGGAGATCCTCAGGAAGGGGATCGGTGAGGGTGAGGTGAAACTGGAGGAAGTGGAAGGGCTCCTCCGGGACGCCGAACGGGCGTGTATCAACAAGGAAGGTTCCCTCGCCCATCTGGACAGGGAAGTCAGGCAGTTGGAGAGTACCAGGGAGGATATTGTGGCTGAGGTCGGAATGATCGATGAGGAGGCCGGCCGTATATCCAGGCTGGGGCAGGAGTGCCAGGCGGAGATGGTGCGGGTCGAAAAGGAGGAATCCCTCACGAAGGACAGGCTGGAATCCCTGGAGAGGTCCCTCAAGGAACTGGAAGGTCTGCTTCAGGATCGCCGCCGCGGTGTCGAAGAGGCACGGATCAGGGTCAACACGATCACTTTGAAGAAAGAGAGCTCCACCAGGGCCCTCGAAGGGGCGAGGACCCGCTCGAAGGAGTTTGAGGAGCGAATGGACCGCATGCGCGAGGAGATAGAGGAATCCCGGATGAGGATCCTGGTGCACCAGGAGGAGATGGAGGAGGGAAGGACGGCTGTGGAGCAGTCGGCCACCGGTCTGGAGGCCAGGAAGGAAAATCTGGTGCGGCTTCGGGAGGAACAGGAGAAGGCCCGTTCGGAAGCAGAGGGAGTGGCCATCGAGGTTAGGGAGCTGAGGCAGATCACCGGTATGATGCGGGACGAGATCTCCAGGGTGGACATAAGGATCCACGAGCTGCGGACCGAGAAGCAGTCCCTGCTGAACAGAGTCCAAGAGGAGCACTCCCTCGATCTGGAGTCCCTGGCCCCCGATCACTTCGATTCCGGGGAATTCCATCGGGCGGAAGCCATGGAGATGATCGGCAGCCTGAGGCAGAAGGTCGCCTCTCTGGGAGAGGTCAACCCGGCTGCGGTGGAGGAATTCGAGGAGCTTAATCAGAGGTACGAGTTCCTCAACGTGCAGAAGGAAGATCTCGAGGATTCCATAGAGTCCCTGCAGAAAGCCATCCGCAAGATCAACCGCAAGAGCAAGGAGCGCTTCCTCCAGACGTTCAGGGAGGTCAACGAGAACTTCTCCCGCCTCTTCCCCACCCTTTTCGAGGGGGGAAGCGGAGAGATGGCCCTCATCGACGAGTCCGATCCTTTGAACACGGGGGTGGAGATCAACGTCAAACCGCCCGGCAAGAAGCTCAAAAGCATGCAGCTCCTGTCGGGAGGGGAGAAAGCCCTGGTCAGTCTGACGATGATCCTGTCGATGTTCCTCGTCAAGCCCAGCCCCTTCTGCATCCTTGACGAAGTGGACGCCCCACTTGACGATGAAAACCTCATCCACTTCGCCAGGATCGTCAAGGAACTCTCCAAAGGCTACCAGTTCCTGGTTATCACCCACAACAAGATGACCATGGAGGCCGCTGACGTCCTTTACGGGATCACGATGAGGGAGCCCGGTGTGTCCCAGGTTGTCTCCGTGCGTCTCAAGGACGTAGCCTGATGTCATTCCGGAAGCCCCTGGAAAGGATCGTCAGCCGGGCCGATGGTGCCATCGGCGCCGTTTTCGTGGATGATACGGGCGAGACCATAGACCAGTTCACAAAAGGCGATCTGGAGGAGATCCGGCTTGCCGGTGCCCATCATGGCATCGTTCTGCAAAACCTTATGAAGGCGACCAGAGAATTGGGAAACGGAGACCGGGTCCAGGGTGTTTCCATCACCTCTCAGAATCATCTCTACACCATGGTTCCTGTCGATGCCGAAAACTTTCTCGTTCTCGTCCAGGATCGGCTGGGCCTTTCGGCTCAGGGAATGAGGGTGATGAGGCAGGCTGTTGAGGAAATACGGGAATTGATCTGATTATCTGCAAGCCGTGATTCTTGATTGGTGATTTGTGATTCGAAAGAAAGTTTACGGTCTGACGTTTGAAGGTTGAAGTTGCTGAAACTTGAGTCATAATTTTTTTATACTCCGCGTTCCGATGCATTGATTCCAGTTTTCCCGTTGGACCTTGGTCGTGGGGCGTTGGACGTTCATTCCCTCTTCCCTTTCCCAGCCTTTTACCCTATAACCTTTTCCCATGCCCACCCCTGAAGATAAAGACAGATACCGGATCGGTCTTGAGAAGAGCCGCGGTTCCCTCATGGGCCGGATTCGGTCCATCTTTGCCGGAAAGGCCGAGATCGGCGAGGAACAGCTGGAGGATCTCGAGGAGGCCCTCATCCAGGCCGATGTCGGCATGGAGTACACCCTGAGGATCGTGGATGAACTCCGCAAGGCCCTTGGAGGAAAGAGTTCATGGTCTCAGGAGGATTTCAGGGGCTTTCTGGCGGCGATCATCGCCAGGATGGTGTCCGGCCAGGGGTCTGGGTCGAAGAAGCCCCTGAATGGGCCAGAATCATCGGAGAGGGCATTTGAGGCGGCGAAAACGAGGGTTATTCTCATCGTGGGGGTCAACGGGACAGGAAAGACAACCACCATCGGCAAACTGGCCCATCGGTTCTGTGAACAAGGCACGGGGGTCATGCTTGTTGCCGGTGACACATTCCGGGCCGCTGCGGAGGAGCAGCTGGAAATTTGGGCCCAGCGATCGGGCTCCCAGTACCACAGGGGCAAGGAGGGCGCCGATCCGGCCAGCGTTGTCCACGACGCCCTAACCGCGGCCGCCTCAAGGTCCCTGGACGTTGTCCTTGTGGATACCGCGGGGCGCCTCCACACCAGGGAGCCGCTCATGAGGGAACTGGCCAAGATCACCGGCGTGGCCTCCAGGGTCGTCGCTGGCGCTCCCCACGAGGTTATTCTCGTACTGGATGCGACGACGGGCCAGAACGCCCTGATTCAGGCCAAAACTTTCACCGAGGTCGTCGGAGTGACCGGTGTGATCATAACCAAGATGGACGGCTCCGCGAAGGGCGGGATCCTCATACCCATAGCCGGCGAGCTGGGTCTGCCTGTCCTCTATGTGGGGCTGGGGGAGAGGATCGAGGATCTGGTTCCCTTCGATCCTCAGGCCTACGCGGAGGCTCTCATAGGAATGGATGGTTAGAACTTCTGCCAGTCCAAAATCCAAAGTCCAAAACCCGAAATGTGCGATTCGAAATCTGTGATCGGGTCTTTTCCCCGGCCCTCCGATACTCCGTTACCCCGAAACGGAAGCATCCCCGTTAGCCGGTCGTCACTCGAATATCCCTCCGCAGTGGGCGAGGAACACGGCGACGAGGACCACAGCGGCAGCCAGGTAGAGCAGGCAGCCGGTAGCCTCGAGGATCTTTCTTCTGGTTCCCTTCGGTTCCTTTCCGTTCACGGACCGGTATGCTAGCAGAAATTGACTGTGTCAACCACATGGTAATACCTGCCCGGTTCACCTCGCCAGGTGACCATTTTCGTCACTCAGGATGTAAACCCTCCAATAAGCCGTCAGACGGGGCATCCCGTGTTCCAACAGCGTTCATACCCCTTTAAAAACCTTATATATCCCATAAGGTATAGAAATATAAAGGTAGATAGTGCCCTCCATGTTTGACCCTTTGCATCCCCGGGGGCCCCGGAAACCCTCATTAAAACTGGCAGTAATTTTGCAAATTCACACAGCAATGTGGTCAATAACGACCGAATCCAGTCCAATTATTCAAGGAAAGGGGAGACTATGAAGGTGAACTGCTGGGAACACAAGGGGTGCGGCCGGGAGCCGGGTGGTAGCAAGGTCAAAGACCTCGGGGTCTGCATCGCTGCCACCGAGACCAAACTCGACGGCGTCCACGGAGGCAAGAACGCCGGCAGGGCATGCTGGGCGGTCGCCGGTACGTTGTGTGGTGGAGAGGTGCAGGGGACCTATGCCGAGAAGATGGGCAACTGCAAGATCTGCGATTTCTACAAGGCGGTTTTCACGGAGGAACTGGCCGACTTTGAGACCATCACCAGTCTGATTAAAAAAGCCAGTTAAAGGCCTGCCGACACAACATTTTCCGTTTTACCGTCCGGTTGACTTTTGGGTCGAAAAGAGTTACCAACATGGGCTCCGGGCGGTGTAGCTCAGGTGGTTAGAGCATGCGGCTCATATCCGCAGTGTCCGGGGTTCAAGTCCCTGCACCGCCACCAGACCATAAAAAAACGCTCCCCATGGGGAGCGTTTTTTTTATGCATGGTACGTATCGGAGTATGGGAGTGCCGGGGTTTCGGGGAAAGGGCTCAAGGGGACTATCGATCAACCCGTTCTTCGGATTTCCCCGTTACAGATTTAATCTTCTCACCGATACGCCGAAACTCCGTCACACCCTTACCTTCAATAAATTGCCGGGAGTTGGCGACTAGAACGCCATTGCGGTCATGATCTCCTTCTCATCCTTCTCGATACTCTTGCTGTAGGTGGCCATGTACTCCTCGACGGTGGGGATCTTTCCCGTCAGGGCGCATACCGTCGCCACCAGGGAGGATCCGAGGTAGACCTGAGCCCCCGTGCCCATACGGTTGTCGAAGTTCCGGGTGCTGGTCGACAGGACCGTGGCGCCCGTGGCCACCTGGCCCTGGTTTCCCATACACAGGGAGCAGCCAGGGACATGGACGTTGGCGCCGGAGTTCATCAGGACCTGGTGGACCCCTTCATCGGCAAGCCTGGCGTTGCTCTCCCTGTCGGGCGGGACGGTCCAGAAGCGCATTTCGGGTGGGAGGAGTTTGCCTGCCAGTATCCGGGCGGCGGCCCGAAAATCGGTAATGTCGGTCATGCACGAGCCGACGAAAACCTCGTCGATGGACGTTCCCGCGGCTTCGGAAAGGGTGACGATCTTGTCAGGATCGTTGGGCGCTGCCAGGAGGGGTTCCTTTACGGAGCCCAGGTCGATCTCGATGATGTCGGCGTAATCAGCTCCTTCGTCACCCTTGAGGAACTCGGGCGCGTCCAGCCACTTCTCCATGAGGTTGATGATGACCTTGATCTGCTTGGAGGGGTTTCTCCTGATGAAGTTCTCCTTGAGGAACTTCATGTTGTTCTCGACATATTCGACGATCCTGTCGGGATGATGGGCGAAGGTGGAGGCAGCGGCAGACCGTTCCGCGGAGGTGTCGGTAAACTTGTAGGATTCTTCCACCGATATGGAGTCCAGACCTTCGATCTCCAGAATGCGGTCGGCGAAGACATTGACCTTGTTGTCGCCCTTCTCCAGGTTGAGTTTACCCTGCTGGAGGGCCGCCCACGGGATGGCGTTGACAAGGTCTCTGGCGGTGATTCCGGGCTGGATCTCGCCGGTGAACCGGACCAGAACGGACTCCGGCATGTCCAGGGGAAAATATCCCTGGCTGGCCGCGAAGGCAACAAGGTCGGATCCGGCTGGAAAGCTGATGCCGATGGGGAAGCGGGTGTGGCTGTCACCACCCGTCCCCACGAAGTAGGGGAGGAGGAACCGGTTGCCGTTGGTGTGGATGATGCCGTCTCCGGGCTTCAGGGCGATGCCGCCCAGGCGGTTGACGAACTGGGTGAGGGTGGTCTGCATCTCGGCGTCCTTGCTCCTCGGGCCGGCGGCCGTGTGGCAGAAGGACTGGATAAAAACGGTTGCGAAGTGGGTGCAGGCCAGTTCCTCCAGCTCCTGCCTGGTCATCTTGCCTGTGGTGTCCTGGCTGAAGACGAGATGCGCCTGCGGCTCGACGTACATTCCGGGCAGGATCCCGGGCAACCCCGCCGCTCTGCCGACGAGCTTCTGGGCCAGCGAGTAGGGTTTTTCCTCAGGAAGTTCTGGTTTCCCGGGGAGCTGGACAGCCGACCTTCCGGTTTCAATACCGCCTTTGGCGCACGCCTCGATGGCCCTTTCGGTGAGTTTTCGGCCGATGATCAGGAGGTTTCTGCCCCCTGCCCGAGCTTCGTCCATAATAGAGGCCGGTTCCACATCGAACTTAACCACCATCTTTCCCGTCCCGGTGTCCGTGATGGTTCCTTCATTGAAATCCAGATCGACAACCATCCCTTCCCCCAGTCCGCCGGCCTGGCAGCGGACAGGGATCGCCCCGCAGCCTCGGAGGGTGTTGAAGAAGATAGGGGCGATCTTGGAGGCGAAGACGAGGCCGCCGCGACGTTTGTTGGGCGTGTGGGGGATATCCTGGCCGATCCACCATACCAGGGAATTGGATGCCGATTTGCGGCTGCTCCCTGTCCCCACAACATCTCCGGCAAACAGGATCGGCAAGCCGGGGTGAAGGGATCTGAGTTTATCCAGTCGGTCAAAGAAATCCCTGTCATGGGGACTCGTCGACAACATGGACAGGGCATGCAGGGGGATGTCGTCCCTGGTTCCCGCTTCCTGGGCGGGTGAGAAGAAATCGGTGTTTATCTCTCCGGTGGTCCGGGCCACAACGCAGGTCAATTTGTCAGGGACGGGCTGCAGGTTGGCATACCATGACGCCTCCGCCCAGTTCTTGAGGATGTGGGTGGCGTGTTGGTTGCCGGCTCCGGCCAGTTCGGCCACCTTGGAGACCATCATCGGGGAGATGAGGATCGTGTTGGCAAGGGCCTCAGCGGCCAGGATCGGGATCTCCCCCTCCATGGACAGGGCCTCGAAAAGGTAGGGTATGTTCGCACCGCCGCCCATCTGGCCAAGCATCCGGACAGCGTCCACGGAGGTCAGACAGGGGGAGGTTTTAGCCCCCTTGAGGAGATCACCGAGAAACTCGGCTTTGGCGTAAGAGGCGTCCGTAACGCCTGGGGGAACCCTCTCCTGGAGCATGTAGACGAGGGTTTCGACTGTGTCCTTGAGGCCGGGTCTGACGAAGGCCTGAGGGTCGAGTTTGTCTGACTGAAGCGCCTCGCAGACCGAGAGGGCCTGATCCCTGTCCAGAGGGAGGGGAGGGATACCCTTCTCCCTGCGCGTTTCGACATCTTTCAGGTAACTGGCGAAGAAGGATTCAAGACCGGACATGATAACCCCCTTATTGGACCGTGTCAGTGATCGGATCTACCTCGGAATGATCGGGCTTGTTTAAAAAAAGCCTATTAAATTCAAATTGTTAACTGGAAACTGGAAACTGGAAACAAGAAACTGTATCGAAAGCCGAACATCTTCACTGGCTTTCGATACTGTATATTGTATACAATTTCAAGGGGATGTAAAGGCCCGTCTGGGAGCTGAGGACGGTGATGACGGATATTCTGATTGATGCCTAAAGCAGCTTGAAAGGATGTTTTCGACCGGGTGTCAGGGTGTAAGTGGTCGGCTCCGGCAGGGCTATAATATGATTTTGCTTTTCCGGATGCTGAATGATGTCTCAGGTATTCCCTTTATTTGACCAAAATCTCAATCCTGGCTTTGGAGCGAAGGTCCTTAAGGACCTGTTTGATCATGGCGCCGGCTTTCCGGCGTCTCAGGTCGGTGATAATCCTGGAACGGACCTCTTCTAAGGGGCGGACTGTAGGAGGGGTGACAGCGGTAACCTTGAAGATATGGTAGCCGCGACGGGATTGGATCGGTTCACTGATGCCGCCGGGGGGCATCGAGAATACCACGCTGTCAATATGGGTCTGGAGGTTTCCCTTGGGGATAGGCCCCATGTCGCCCCCCGAAGGATCCTCGGAGTATTTCCTGGCCAGCACGGCGAAGCTGATGCCTTTGACCGCTTCCCTGTGGACCGTTCTGGCTCTGGCCTGGGCTTCCTGGATGGCCGTCGGATCCTCCCATCTTTTGACCCTGATGAGGATCTGTTTGATGCGCGCTGTCTCGGGTCTTCGGAAGAGGTCTGTGTTGGCCTGATAATACTCCCGGATGTCGTCATCCGTTATAATGATCTTTTCGTAGACCTCTTGGTTGAGATAGCCATTGATCGTCAGGTTTCGAAAGATGGTCTTCCTGAGGTCCTCGGGAGTCATGTCAACGTAGTCGAGGGCCGCCGCCATCTCCTCGGTGCCTCCCAATTTTCGAACCTCAGCCTGGTAGCGACGTTCGACCTCGGTTTCGATACCCGGCAACCGCCTCTTGAGCCCCTCCTGGTAGAGGAGTTCGATGTCGATCAGGTGATGGAGTGCCCTTTCGCCGGGGAAGGTATCCCTGCCGGAACCCCGTTCAGGACGTATGATAGAGGCCTCCACGGCGCAGTCGAGGTCAGACCGGTAGAGTGTGATGCCGTTGACTCTGGCAACGGCCAGACTGTGATCAGGGTAGACTGGGCTGGGGACAAGGGTGACGATGGCCATGACGGCGGCGGGAACAACCGTCATCAGGATCTTACTCAT
>JBFFDD010000010.1:0-28892 GCA_041559575.1 bacterium | reverse complement strand
TTCCAGGGAGGGGAACCTCTTTACCCGGGAGGAGCCGGTGGAGTTTTTTCGAAAGTCACCCTGGAGACTGATGCTGGCTTTTCAGAAATATCAGGAGACCAACCTCGAGTTCTCTCCCGAACTTTCCGTAGCCATCAGAAGGTCCCTCAAGCTGGTCAACTCCCAGTTCAGAAAGGGGAAGAATGCCCGGAAGATCTTTTTCACCATCCTCTCCAGGGACCGCCGACTTTACGAGACCCTCCTCCTCATGAATGAACTGCGGTTCCTGGGACGGTACATCCCCGAATTCGCCACCATACACTGCAAAATGCAGCATGATTACTACCACACCTACACCGTTGACGAGCACAGTATCCGCGCTGTTCGCGAGATCGTGGAACTCAAGCCCTCCCAGGAGAATTCCATGGCCCTTTACTCCCAGATCAATCAGGAGATGAAGGATTCTCGCCTCCTTCTGCTGCTGACGATCCTGCTCCACGATGTGGGAAAGGGACGCGGCGCCAATCATGCAGCGACCGGATCGAAGATGATCGGGCGGGCGGCCAGAAGGCTGGGAATGAGCCGGGAGGAAGTCGAGACCATGGAATTTCTGGTCCTGCACCATCTTATCCTCTCCCACGTCGCGCAGCGCAGGGATCTTCACGAGGAAAGGACCATCACCGAGGTGGCGAACCTCATGGGGACCTCAGACCGGCTGAAACTGATGTTTCTGCTGACGATGGCCGACCTGAAAGCGGTGGGGCCCGGGGTGTGGAACGAATGGAAGGCCACCCTGATTACAGAGCTTTTCCTGGAGGCCAACCGGGCCATCGAGACCGGCGGTCTGACACAGGCCGGCCTTGACGAGAAGATCGAGAGGGCCAAAGAGAAGATCCTGGCTAGGATCGGCGAGGAGTATGGTGAGGATGCCGTCCTGGCCGAACTGAACATCCTGACGGAAAGGGCGTTCCTCGTCTACAGACCGAGGCTTTTAAGCCGCCTGATTGCCCTTCATCTGAAGATGGGTGACAGGGCGGTAGCCACCTCGTGGAGGCAGGCCCGAAGGGGGGGGCATACGGAACTTTATATCGTTTCCCGCGACAAGCCTGGACTGTTTGCCAAGATCGCCGGCGTCCTGGCTGCGAACAACGTCAACATCCTTGGGGCCCAGATCCTGACCCGAACCGACGGCATCATCTTCGATCTGCTTCACGTTACCGACAGCGTGATGAAGCCCATATCGGACAGGATGAAATATCGCATTGTCAACATGGAGCTGGAGAAGGTCATCAATGAGGAGCTCTCCGTTGAAGATCTGTTTGCCGGTCGCAAACTGTCCCTTCCCCTTCACCAGCGGGAGAAGGCCCTCCTCGAGGCTCCCAACCGGGTGGAGATCAACAACGATGTCTCCGAGAACTACACGGTCATAGACGTCTACGCCTCAGACCGGATCGGCCTCCTTTATACGATCACATCGGTTCTCAGTTCCCTGGGGCTGTCTATCCATACCGCAAAAGTATCGACCAAGGTTGATCAGGCAGTGGACGTCTTCTACGTGGCTGATCTGGAGGGGAAAAAGGTCGAGCAGGAGGACAGGATCGGGGCGATCAGGGAAGAACTGCTTCAGGCCCTGGAACAGTGATGGTTAACGCGGTCAGGGTTTAGACACGGAGGGGTTGGGGTAGATCTGATTTCCCCCCAGTTCCTTTGCCCTGTAAAGGGCGGTGTCCGCGGCCACGATGACCTCATCGTAATTTTCGGCCGACCCGGCGGGGTAGGAAACCAGTCCGATGCTGGCCTTTATCCTGTGCTCCCTGTCATTGGTCACGAAAGGAGCCGACAGGCGTTCCATCACCTGGAGGGCTACCTTCTCGCCGCCGATGCGATCCGTCTGGGGCAGGAGGAGGGCAAATTCATCACCACCGTACCGGGCCATGATGTCCGTTTCCCGCAACCCGTTCACCAGATTCTCGGCCACTTTCTGGAGGACAAAATCACCATGGCGGTGACCGAAGGTGTCATTGACCTCCTTGAAGTTATCCAGGTCGATCAGGATCATGGTTATGGGGGTCTGGTAGCGCTTGCTTCTCTTGATCTCCTCATCGAGCTTGTCGATGAGGTGGCGGTAATTGGGGATCCCCGTCAGACCGTCTGTGACGGCCATCTCCTCGAGGAGTTTGTTCTTCTCCCTCAGTTCGTCCTGAAGCTGCTTGATACGAAGCATGGCCTTGGTCTTGGCCAGAAGGAGGGTCGTGTTGAAGGGTTTGGTGATATAGTCGTCGGCTCCCGCGTCCACACCTTTCATGATATCCTCGGGTTGGTCCTTGACGGTCACCATAAAGATGAGAGTGTCTTTAAGATCCGGGTGGGATTTGATCCTTCGGCAGACCTCCAGCCCATCGATCCCCAGATTGGGCGGTTTTTCGGAGGAGTCCGGGAGCATGACATCCAGGAGGACCAGGTCAAAGGGCCCTTCGGCCTGGATCTTGTCGAGGGCGTCCTTTCCGTTGAACACGGGGACGGGTTCGTAGCCCTCTGACAGCATGATCTTGCAGAGGATGTCGTTGAGGTTCGTGTTGTCCTCAACGACAAGGATCCTGGCCAGGCTGTCGTTGCCGGTGTTCCTCATCCGGAGGCCAAAGCGTAGTGCCGCACCTTGCCGACGATCTCCGACACTTTGAAAGGTTTGGTGATATAGTCCACAGCTCCCAGGTCGAGCCCGTCCTGAACGGATTTGGCCTGATCCATCGCCGATACCAGGATCATCGGAATCTTGCGGGTCTGTTCGTTGTTCTTGATGGCCTTCAGGAGATCCAGACCGGTCAGGCGGGGCATCATGATGTCGGCTACTATCAGAGCGGGTTTTTCTTCCTCCAGGGAAACGAGGGCGTCGAAACCGTTGGATTTGGCAATGACCTCGTATCCGGCATCCTCGAGAGCTGACTTGATCATGTCAAGGATAAGCTTGTCATCATCCACCACGAGAATCTTGCTCTTGGACAAGGCGGGGCCCCTTTCCCGGAATCCTGCTTTTTGGTAATCTCATCCTCTCCAGATCGAAGGAACAGGAGAGATTGAAGATACGTTACATGATAACAATGATCTCTCGTTAATTGGTCGATCCACTGCAATTTATTGAATATGCCTAGAAAAATCAAGGGATTTGACATCACTGGCGGCGGTTACCCCACGAACGGCGATCTGTTTTCGTCCCCTGGAGGAAACCGGGATCCGGATTCATCTCGACCGTTGGCCGATCGAATGCGGCCGGAACGCCTCGAGGATTTCGAAGGTCAGGAGGAACTGGTCGGCGAGGGCGGGATCCTCAGGAGGATGATCGAGGAGGACCAGCTTCACTCGGTTATTTTCTGGGGCCCGCCCGGTTCGGGAAAAACCACCTTGGCTCGTCTCATCGCCAACCGCACCGGGGCCCATTTTCTCGCCTACAGCGCCGTGACCTCGGGATCGAAGGAGATGAAGAGCGTTATGTCCACAGCCAGAGAGATCCGCCGGTCGACGGGCCGGAGGACGATCCTCTTCGTGGACGAGGTTCACCGCTTCAATCGTGCTCAGCAGGATGCGTTCCTTCCCTATGTGGAAACAGGGGACGTCATTCTCATAGGGGCCACCACCGAGAACCCCTCCTTCGAGGTCAACGCCGCCCTCCTGTCGAGAAGCAAGGTTTTTGTGTTTCAACCCCTGTCCGATGATCGCATCCGGACCCTGGTCAGCAGAGCCTTGGAGAGGGATCAGGAACTGGCCAAGGGGGGTTTTTCCCTTTCCGCCGAGGCCATGGAAACTGTCTGTCGCAACGCCGACGGCGACGCCAGAAGGGCCCTCAATGCCCTCGAAATGGCTGTTCTCCTGGCCGCTGAGCAGGGATCGGATGGAAATATCATATCGGACGATCTGGTCACCAGGGCTATCCAGGGCAAAACCCTGGCCTACGACAAGACGGGGGAAGAACATTACAATATTATTAGCGCCCTGCACAAAAGCATCAGGGGAAGCGACCCCGACGCGTCCCTCTACTGGCTTGCCCGTATGCTGGAGGGGGGGGAGGACAGGAGATATCTCCTGCGGAGGCTGGCGAGGGTCGCCGTTGAGGACGTGGGGATGGCTGATCCCAACGCGCTTGTCCAGGCAGCAGCGGCCTCTCAGGCCTTTGACTTCGTTGGTGAACCCGAAGGTGATCTCATCCTGGCCCAGCTGGTCATCTACATGGCCATGGCACCGAAGAGCAACGCCGTTTATAAAGCCTACGGGGGCGCGGTAAGGGACTCTAAGAAAAGCATTGCCCACCCCGTTCCTCATCACATCAGAAACGCCCCCACATCATTGATGAAGGGGCTGGGCTACGGTAAAGACTACGAATATTCACACGACATGCCCTACAGCCTTTCCAAACACAGCTTCTTTCCGGAAAAGATGGGCGAGAGGAGATATTACAATCCGGGCCGTCACGGCAATGAAAAGGCGGTTGGAGAGAGGCTGGCCGAGATCAGGAGGAGGATCCGCCGTCTCCGGGAAGGAGGGGACGAGGGGGAGATTGGCGGAGGGGGAGAGAGCGGAAAATGAACCGGAAACCGGTTGTTGTCCTTCCAGACAGCCTCATCAACGTGATAGCAGCCGGGGAGGTCATCGAAAGGCCGGCCTCCGTTGAAAAGGAACTGCTGGAGAACTCCCTGGACGCAGGGGCGGATCGCATTGTTGTCCAGCTCCAGGACGGCGGCCGGAGGATGATCTCTGTGGAGGACAACGGCAGCGGCATGAGCGAGCAGGACGCTCTCATGGCGATCGAAAGGCATGCCACCAGCAAGATCGCCGAACAGGGGGATCTCAACCAAATCCGCACCCTCGGATTTCGCGGCGAGGCCCTGCCCAGCATCGCCGCGGTGGGCCGCTTTGTAATGGAGACCTGGGACGGCTCGGCCCCATCGGGGACCAGGCTGGTCATGGACAGCGGCAAATTGATCAAGGTCGAAGCCTGCGGGCGTCCCAGAGGGACCTCGGTGAATCTCCGCGGCATCTTCTCGAAAATTCCGGCCAGGAGGAAATTTCTCAAAAGCCGGGAAACGGAGATCTCCTGGTGTTTAAGAGCCGTAGAGGATCTGGCGTTTGCTTATCCGGAGGTTCATTTTGAGGTCCATTCGGAGAGGGGCGTGGTTTTGTCGTTCCCGCCCGTGGCAGGGATCAGGGAGAGAATAGCCGCTGTCTGGGGAGCCGAGAGCGCCCATCGCCTTGCCGGTCTCCATTGGAACGATGGTGATGTCGAGATAACGGGATTTCTGAGCTCCCCATCGGAGACCTATCCCAGAAGGAGCCGCCATCACGTCCTGGTCAATGGAAGGCCGGTCAGGGATCCGAGCCTCAACCGGGCTATCTCCTCGGCCCTGGCCAACAGATATCCACCCGGCAGATTCCCTGCCCTTGTCCTTTCCGTGGGCCTCCCCCCGGACAAGGTGGATGTCAATGTCCATCCATCAAAACGCGAAGTTCGCATCCGTGACCTCCAGAGGATATCGGCCGCCCTCAGGGAGATCATCGGTTCCTTGAGCTTCACCGGACAGCATCCAGGAAAGGCTGTCGACCCCTCCGCGAGGGTGTCCGGCCCGGACAGAGGCCCTGCTCCTGTCCGATCCCCGTCATCCGGAGATCTCCGGGCCGGGGACGGGACGACGGCCTACGGGGGGGCCGTTGACGTCGGGCTCCCCCTGAAGATTGACCGGAGGGTTCTCGGCCAGCATCTGGGAACCTACATCATCGTCCAGGATGGTGAGGAACTGTGGCTTATTGACCAACACGCCGCTCACGAGAGGGTCGTCTACAACAGACTCATGGAATTGAGAGAAAGGGGAGGCGGGCATTCCCAGAAGCTGCTCATCCCGGAACTGGTGGAGCTGAGCGGATCCGAGGTCAACAATCTCCTGTCCAAGAGGAAGATCCTGGAGTCCTTCGGTTTTGAGATCGAGGAGTTCGGGGGCAATGAAGTGAGGCTGTTGGCTGTCCCCGCGGCTGTCTCCGGGCAGAATGCCGGAGCCCTGTTAAAATCGGTCGCCGCTGACCTCGCGGAAATACCCGACCTGCCTGACGAGATAGGCCTCCTGATAAGCCGATGGGCGTGCAAGATGAGCGTAACAGCCGGCAGGTCGCTGTCGGTCGCGGAGATGGAAAGGCTCGTGTCGGATCTCAATAAGGCTCAGGCGGGATATGCCTGTCCCCATGGGCGTCCCACCCACGCGATCATAACACCGGAAGAGCTCGAAAAGCTCTTCGACAGAAGATGAGGGGAAAATCCTATATCCTGGTCGTCGGAGGGGCCACCGCCTCCGGGAAGTCGAAGCTGGCGATGGAATTGTCCCGCCGCGTCCCCATCGAGATTATCAGCGCCGATTCCATGCAGATCTACCGGGGACTGGATATCGGCACGGCTAAACCTGGCAGGGATGATCTGATAAGGGTGCAGCACCATCTTATCGACCTGAAGAACCCCGACGAGCCCTTCAGTGCAGGGGAATATGCTGAGCTTGTCAGGGGCCTCGTTCCGGAGATCGAGGCCAGAGGCCGGATCCCGGTCATGGTGGGGGGGACCGGGCTGTACATTCGAGTGGCGTTGGGAGGCATCTTCCCCGGTCCGGCCAGGGACGATAGGTTCAGATCGTCCTTAAAAGACGAGGAGAGGGCTGAAAAGGGGATCCTGTACCGAAAGCTCAAGGAAATAGACCCGGAATCCGCTCAGCGGGTCCATCCCTCTGATACAGTAAGAGTAATAAGGGCTCTGGAGGTTTTCCACCTGACGGGCAAGCCGATCAGCGACCAGCAGAGGGAACACACCTTTTCGGACAGGCCCTTCGAGACGGATTACCTGGTTCTGGATCTGCCGAGGCCTGTATTGTACGCGCGTATCGAAGAGAGGGTTGACAGGATGATGGAGGAGGGCCTCCTGGATGAGGTTAAGGGACTCCTGGCGAAGGGTTACGGTCCTGACCTCAACTCCATGAAGGCTCTGGGGTACAGGGAAATGGCAGCCCACCTGACGGGTGCAACGGACCTCGATCAGGCGGTGGAGCTGCTTAAAAGAAACACCCGCCGATTCGCCAAAAGGCAGTTGACCTGGTTCCGGGCAGAGAAGGGCGCTGACTGGCGGAGTGCGGAGTCCGGCGATGATATCCGGAAACTGGCCGAGGAATGGGGGAAAAGACTCGAATCCCGATGCGGTTAGTTTC
The DNA here is from genome assembly GCA_041559575.1 of bacterium. Taxonomy (GTDB): domain Bacteria; phylum BMS3Abin14; class BMS3Abin14; order BMS3Abin14; family BMS3Abin14. The sequence goes on along the minus strand of JBFFDD010000010.1, from coordinate 21,687 downwards.
CAGTTTGCAGTTTAGAGTTAAAAGTTATAATGATTTATTATGCTAAATAGCATTTATATTATAATTACTTATGTAAAGTATATGATATTTAGGTTTAAGTTAGCTCAGGGTTTTTCCGTTTGAATCTTGTTCTCTGTACTGGAAACTGTAAACTGGAAACTGTAAACTCTGAAATCTTTCGGTGTTGGAAATGTGCACAATAATTCTTTTCCTGGAGACGCCCTTGACTGACAATTACCGCAAACCGATCATCGCCCTCCAAGCTATCCTCCTGTGGACGCTTTTTCTGCATGTCCCTTTCCTGGCGCACGCCGAATCCTACCGCGTTTCCGCCTTTTCCCCTATCAGCAGGGGAGATATGGCCACCGCCCAGGGTCTTGCCCTCACGGAAGCCCGGGAGAAGGCCATCATGCTGGCCCTGGAGAAAATGGTTCCCGAGGGAGCCTACCAGGCGTTTATACCTCTTTTCGAGGGGCGCATCCTGCCGAAAAAGGAGCGGTATATCACCAACTACAAGATCGACTACCAGGACGTCAGCGATCTGGCCTACACGGTTCATCTTCACGTTAACGTGGATACCAAGGAGCTCCAGAGGGGTCTGATGGAACTGGGGGTCGTCAAAGGACCGGGAAGTCCACCGCTGGCGGCGGTCTTTGTCACTGTTTCCCTCCCCGCGAACACAGAACAGGTCAAGGTCATCGGAGAGTTGGCCGACCGTGCGGTCTCCCGGATCCTGATTGAAAACGGTGTAACGGTGATCCCTCCCGGTGAAGACGACTTCTCCTTCAGGGTATTAAGGCCGCCTCAGGAGGCAGAGGTACTCATAGGGGAAGGATGGAAGACCAGGGCCGATCTGTCCATCGGTGTGCTTTTCCAGTTAAAGGGAGAAGCTAAATGGGCGGGGAAAAACCTCACAGCCCCGGTGACCGTCTCCTACCAGGTTCTGGACGTTGAGTCGGGGACACTCGCCGGCGTGGCATCCCAGGATGCGGTTGTGGTCATGGATGATGAGACGGGCCGGATACTTGATGGGGATCTGAATCAGGCCCTGGATGCTTTGGCTCTCAGCGTTATTTCGGACATAGCCCCCCTCTACTCGCGTCAGGAGAGGGAAAGGAACACCACTACCATTCACATTGGGGGAAAAGTCTCACCGACGGTTCTGCGGGAACTCAACTACAGGATGGCTGGGTCGCTGGGTGAGCAAACGTCACTGATCCCGGAGAGATACGCACCCGATGGTGTCTCCATGACCCTGTTGACAGACAGGACGCCGGAGGAAGTGGCGGATTGGGCAGGAGGTCTGCAACTCGCAGGGCATCCCGTGGAGGTCCAAATCCAACCGGAGAGGATCTCCATAACCCTGCCACCCGGCCCGGAGGTGCCGGTGGGCGTCCGGGAATATGGCGAAGAGATACCATTTTACAGAAGGATACCCGCCCCCGGGATCGAGAATCCGGAAGACCTGAGAAAGGTGGCGGTTGTTCCCTGGCAGGAGGAAGAAGATAACGGGACCATCGCCCTGGCGAACATGGCTCCGCCGGGGGACGGTATCCTGGGAAGGATAGACCCTTCCAGGGATCGTGACATCTTCAGGTATATTCTCCCGGAAGGCACGGAGGCGGTCAACGTAGCTGTCGAGCAGACGGGACCCGGTGAAGTGAGGCCAAGGGTCAGGGTCTTTGACGCTTCAGGTCGGCTTCTGAAGGAGGGTAGGGCCAGGATGCGGGGAAGAGGCCTCTTCCTTTCCCTCACTGTGAACCGTGAGACCGACCAGATATTCCTCTCTCTGGAAGATGACCTGGGGAGATATGTGTCCAAATTCCCCTACGTTCTCAGCGTGGAAGCCGTTATGAGTAAGGGTCAAGAGGATGAACCTTCCTAATGCCCTTACCGTCATAAGGATCCTGCTGGTTCCCCTGTTTCTGTATGAAGTGATCAACGGTAAGTTTCTCTTTGCCGCGGCCATATATCTCATCGCCGCGGTCACCGACGGCCTGGATGGTTTCATCGCCAGGTTCTGGAACATGCAGACACGCCTGGGGACTTTTTTGGATCCCACCGCCGACAAGCTTCTGATCGCCACCTCTTTTATCAGCCTGGCTATGCTGGGTGTAGTCCCCCTCTGGCTCGCGCTGGCCGTCATCACCCGGGACGTGATCATTGTGACGGGTTCCCTGGTGGTCTACCTGATCAAAAACAGCCTGACTATCAAGCCTCACCCGATCAGCAAAGTCACAACCTTTTTCCAGTTTCTGTACATCCTCATGGCCCTGCTATTGTCAGCCGGACCGGCTGCCGGCGGAATTGCTGGAAAACTGACCGTTCTTTTTCGCCCCACCGGCCTTGTGACAGGGGTCCTCACGGTGATATCCGGGGCGATCTATATTCTTTCCGGCTTCAGAACCCTCGAGGAGTGAGATCAGTTGTCACGCTCCGTTCTGTCATTCCTGATCCTTTGTTCCACCCTGTGGACAAACCCCGCGATGGCTGATGTCTGGACCTTCCGACAGGGTCTCGGCACCTCTTTCGTCGAGGACCGCGACACCAAGGTGGATAGTGACCTCATCGTCCTTTCCCTCCTTCCTTCCTACCGTTCGAGGACATGGGATGTGGCTCTGGATCTGAACCTTCGGTGGGACGCCTCCAATGGAGAGTTCTTCAAGGACGAGTGGGGAAAGAGGGGCGACTGGCTCAGGCCTATAGAGAGGCTGTTGCACACATCCAACCAGGAGACGCTCACTTTCGGCCTGCAGCGGCTGACAGGGCTTACTCTGGGAAGCGGCCAAATTGTCAGGGGGTTGATCGGGAACTCGGAGGTCTATTATGGGCTGCCGGGCTTCTACCTGAACGCTGATCTCGGTAAGACCCGGATCCAGGCTGCGGTGGACAGGGTTTACGAGCCGTCCGTGGCCGGAGCAGCCATTTTCTGGGAAGCATCCAGAAGGCTTTCCCTGTCCCTGGAAGGAGCGGTTGATCCATCGGCTCCCGTATCGTTCCTGGGAAGATTCGTCGACGGGAGACCTGAACCTGACGGCGAAAAGGAGATCACCGGCCTGGGCGGTGAGATCGTCTACCGGGTCTTTGACGGGGACCTCATCAAACTGGCTGTTGATGTTCAGGGAGGCTCCCTCCCTGAGGGAGCGAGGGGATACGGCGGCGGTATTCGTCTAGATTTCGATTTCTCAGCCTTTTATCTCAGCAGACTCACTTTCAATGTCGATTCCATAGCCTGCAAAAACGGTTACATCCCGGCCTATTTCGACGAGCTGTATCCCCTGGAGCGGTGGAATTTTGGCGGCAAGACACTGGTTGAGGCCAACCCCCTGGGCGGGACGGTGAGCGACAGGGATATGTGGGTGACCTCCATCCGGTACAACCTGGGGGATTTCTTTTTAGTGGCGGCAGGTTACGACCGGAGCGATGACGGTTCCCTTGAGCGGGCCCAGTTTTCCGTCAAGATACTCGAGGAGGGGGGAAAAGGAATCGAACTTTACCTGTGGTCCCGGACGAACAGTGAAGGGGAGAGCCTCTTTGACGATGACCAGAATCTGTTCGGCAGGGTGACGGCGCTTTACAATTTCACCCCCCACCTTCTGGTCAGGGCCGGTTTCGATCACTCCTGGTCTCTGGATGAGGATCGGGGAGGGGTTGTCCCGAGATCGGATTTTATTCTCAATCTGCTTTATACGGTTTCGATGTAGTTGGAGATTGGAGATTGGAGATTGGAGATTAGAGATTAGAGATTGGACATTGGAGATTCGAAATTAGAGCATTGGAGGATTGGAGGTGTTCAGAATTCCCCTCCATTAATCTCCATTTTCTATTTTCTATTCTCCAATTTCTATTTGACAAAGGAATTCTGAGTTGTTAGTTAGATTTTCATTCTGTAGGCACGTAGCTCAGTGGGAGAGCACTGCCTTGACGCGGCAGGGGTCGGCGGTTCAATCCCGCCCGTGCCTACCACGCTTTTCCCACCACAGAGGCATCTTGTCGAGAAAGACAGCAAGATGCCTCTGTTATTTTAGGATTGGAAATTGAGATTAGACATTGGAGTGATGGATATTGGAGATTAGAGCATTAGAGATTGGAGTATTTCATATTGTTTTAATATCAAATTTCCAATGATCCAATGTTCTGTTTTCCAATTTCTACCTACCATAATCTAACTGGAGGCTTCCCTTTTGAAGATCACATTTCCCGACGGTTCGACCAGAGAGTATGAAGCGGGGACGACCCTCGGTCAGATAGCGGCCTCCATCGGCCCCAAGCTCGAGAAGGCTGCCCTCGCAGGCGTCGTCAACGGATCGATGATGGATATGGCAACAGCGCTTGAGACGGATTCTGAGATCCGTTTTCTGACCTTCGGCGACGAAGACGGCGTGGACATCTTTCGGCACAGTTCCTCCCATGTCATGGCTCAGGCCGTCAAGAGGCTCTATCCGGAAGCCAAACTGGCCATCGGCCCTCCCATCGAGGACGGTTTCTATTACGATATCGATGTGCCTGAGAGCATCAGCGAGGATGACCTGGGGCGCATCGAAGAGGAAATGGCGAAGATCGTTTCCGAGAGGATCCCTTTCTCCAGGGAGGTGCTGCCCAGGGATCAGGCTGTCGAACTCTTCCAAAAGCTGGGTGAAGACTACAAAGTGGAGCTGATCAGGGAACTGGAGGACGACACCGTTTCCGTTTACAGGCAGGGTGATTTCGTGGACATGTGCCGTGGACCCCACGTTCCCGACACGGGTTACGTCAAGGTTTACAAGCTGCTCCATACCGCCGGCGCCTACTGGAGGGGTGATGAGCGCAACAGGATGCTCCAGCGCCTCTACGGGACCTCCTGGGTGGACAAAAAGGATCTGAAAAGATACCTCTCCCGCCTCGAGGAAGCCCGGCGCCGGGATCACAGGAAACTGGGACGCGAGCTTGACCTCTTCTCCATCGAGGAGGAGGCCGGCCCTGGTCTGGTAATCTGGCACCCCAAAGGAGCGCTTCTCCGAACAATACTGGAGGATTTCGAGAAGCGGGAGCACCTCAAAAGGGGATATCAAATCGTCATGGGCCCGCAGCTCCTGAAATCAGACCTGTGGCGGAAATCGGGTCACTGGGACAACTACCGGGAGCACATGTACTTCACGGAGGTGGAAGGCACCCAGTACGGGATCAAGCCGATGAACTGCGTGGCCCACATGCTTATCTACAGGTCGTCGATCCGCAGCTATCGGGACCTTCCGCTACGTTATTTCGAGCTTGGCACAGTTTACAGACATGAAAAATCGGGTGTTCTCCACGGCCTCCTCAGGGTAAGGGGCTTCACCCAGGACGACGCCCATATATTATGCACCCCTGATCAGGTCAATTCTGAAATACGGGGCGTTATCGCTTTTGTCAGGGATGTCATGGGGGCCTTCGGGTTCGAATACGAGATGGAGATATCGACCCGGCCGGAGAAATCCATAGGCACGGACGAGGACTGGGAAAGGGCCACGGAGGCCCTTACGAAAGCCCTCGAGGACGAGGGAATACCCTTCAAGATCAACGAGGGGGACGGAGCCTTCTACGGACCTAAGATCGACGTCATCCTCAAGGACGCTATCGGCCGCATGTGGCAGTGCGCAACGGTCCAGTGCGATTTCGCTCTGCCAGAACGCTTCGACCTCGAATTCGTGGGGCCGGACGGTCAACGTCATCGGCCCATTATGCTCCACCGGGTGATCCTTGGATCCATTGACAGGTTCCTCGGGGTCCTTATCGAACACTACGCTGGAGCGTTTCCGGCGTGGCTGTCCCCTGTCCAGGTCAAGATATTGACAATCACTGACAAGAGTGCTAACTATGCCCAGTCCGTGGCGGAGCGCCTTATTAATGAGGGTTTCAGGGTCGAAAGCGACCTTAGAAACGAGAAGATCGGGTACAAGATAAGAGAAGCCCGCCTGGAAAAAGTTCCTTACATGCTGATTATTGGTGAGAGGGAAGCCGTGAACGATGCCGTCGCAGTCAGGCATCGGGAAGACGGCGACAGGGGTGCTGTGTCCCTTGAACGGTTCATAGAGGACGTTCGGACGGAGATGCTGCCGCCAGTGCTGGTTTTTGGTAAGGAGGATTGAAATAGCCACAGAAAAAAGGGTACCTGTTAACCGCCTCATCTCGGCTCGTGAGATTCGGGTCATCGGGCCTGAGGGAGAACAACTGGGAATTTTGAGCAAGGAAGATGCCCTTAAGGCCGCGGAGGATGTGGGGCTGGATCTTGTCGAGGTAGCTTCCAATGCCGACCCTCCGGTTTGCCGGATCATGGACTACGGCAAATTCAAGTACGAACAGAGTAAAAAGGCCCAGATAGCGAAGAAGAAACAGAAGATCATAATGGTCAAGGAGATCAAGATCAGGCCCAAGACCGACAGGCATGATCTTGAGGTTAAAGCCAAACATGCCAGGCGTTTCCTTGACGAAGGCAACAAGATCAAAGTTACGGTCAGGTTCAGGGGAAGGGAGATCGTCCACGCCAATCGCGGGCAACTTGTCCTGAACAGGTTATTGGAGCTTCTCGAGGACGTGGCCGAAATTGAGGCGAATCCAAAAATGGAAGGCCGGACCATGGTGATGGTCATCGGGCCTAAAGCATGAACATCTGGAGTGAGTGATGCCTAAAATAAAGACCAACAGAGGCGCTGCCAAACGTTTCAGCACTACCGGCACGGGCAAGATCAAAAGGCGGCGGGCTTTTGCCAGTCACATTCTGACCAGCAAGAATCAGAAGAGAAAGAGGCGGTTGAGGTCTGGGACCCTGATCCACGCCTCGGATGCGAAAAACATCAAGAAACTGATTCCTTACGTCTAGAACAACCGGGAGAAAACAAGATGCCCAGGGTAAAGAGGGCGGTTCACGCCAGGAAAAAGAGAAAGAGCATCCTGTCTCAGGCCAAGGGGTACAGAGGCGGCAGGAAGAACCTCATTAAAGAGGCTCGCACAACAGTGGAGAAAGCCCTCCAGTATTCGTACAGGGACCGCCGGAACAGAAAGAGGGATTTCCGCAGGTTGTGGATCGTCCGCATAAATGCGGCTGCCCGGAACCACGGGCTCTCCTACAGCCAGTTCATGCATGGCCTGTCGGAGGCCGGGGTCACCATCGACAGAAAGGTCCTTTCGGACCTGGCTGTCCATGATGCCTCCGCCTTCGCCGAACTCGTTAAGGTCGCCGAGGGATCCCTGAGAAAGACCGCCTGATGCCATGAACCAGGTTGCGGTCATCGGTTTGGGCAGGTTCGGCATGAGCCTGGCCAAGAGCCTCACTGAAAATCGCTGTCAGGTCCTGGCCATTGACAGCGACATGGACAAGGTCAAAAAGGCTCAACATTTTGTGACCCATTCGGTTCAGCTGAACGCCACGGACGAAGAGGCTCTCAAAGCCGTCGGGATAAACGAGATGGATGCGGTGGTCGTCGCCATCGGTTCGGACACCGAGGCGAGCATGCTCACCACCATGACCCTTAAGGACATGGGGGTCGGAAAGGTTATCGTCAAGGCTGTTTCCGAACTCCACGGACGCTTTCTGGAGAAGATAGGTGCCGATCAGATCGTCTATCCTGAGATCGACACCGGTCGGAGGCTCGGCCGGCTCCTGGCCAAACCGGCCATCATCGAGCAGATCGAGTTCGGTGAGGAATACGGCGTCTACGAGATCCAGGTCCCCGAGTCATGGGTGGGAAAAACCATCGGGGAGGTCGAAGTCAGGGCCAAGTACGGGGTCTCCATCCTTGCCATCAGAGGCCGAACATCGGACGAGGGGGATGAGAAAAAGGAAAAGATGCTGGTCATTCCCGTAGCGTCCTCCGAGTTTCAACCGGAGGATATCATCCTCGTTCTCGGTCACGTTGATAAGGTCAAAAAGCTTATAACAAAGAAATAGAGGTGTTGACGGAGAGTGATGTCCCATCGTGACGTCACCAGAGAGGGGAGGCCAATGGCTGGAAGCCTCCCCGGATGTCAAGGGACCATCTTTCCCTCCTGAGCTTCCCGCCTGAAAATTCGATTAGGGCGTGACGGCGGCTCCCCGTTATCGGAGCAGGGCATTATGATGCCCACCGAGAGCTCGCACTGAGAGCGGGAATCGGGGTGGTAACGCGGACCAATGAGGCTTCCGTCCCTGGGGATGGAGGCTTTTTGTGTTTTTGAACCACGGAGCGCACAGAGGGGAAATCCAGGATCCTGGGTCTAGAGTCTATAATCTGCCTTTTCCCCTCGCAAAGACGCGAAGAAAGGCATAATGATATTCACCGCAGAGTACGCAGGGTATCGCAGAGTTAAAATTCAGTATCGCGTGTCCAGAGTCTGGACACTGCAGCATTCTTAGCGTCTTGGCGTCTTGCTTGTCCGCCATAGCTCTCTGAGCGACGGCGGAAGCGAGTCATCACGCCTAAGGCGTGACAGGCGCATAAAGTGTGACGAACGAGCGAAAAATAGGGTGTTCTCACCCAAAGGCTGAAAAGATTGTTTCTCGCAAAGACACAAAGAAAGGCATAATGATATTCACCGCAGAGTACGCAGGGTATCGCAGAGTTTAAATTCAGTATCGCGTGTCCAGAGTCAAGACACTGCAGCATACTTTACGTCTTGGCGTCTCTCATGGCCGCCCTAGTTTCAGAGCGGTGCTGGAGGCGATCGAAGGAAGCGTGCGAGAAGCCGCCCCTTTTGGATTTTAGATTTTGGAAGTTGGATTGATCTTAACCGCAGAACAGATATGGAGAAAGTTTCATGAAACAGAAGGTCAGCAAACTCCTGAAGGAAGCCTTGAAGGCGGTAGAGGAGGCCTCCTCATCCAGGGAATTGGACGAGGTGAGGGTCCGGTATTTGGGGAAAAAAGGGGCAATCACCGACCTGCTGAAATCCCTGGGAACCCTTCCGGCTGACGAAAGGCCGGCCGCCGGACAGGCGGTCAACGCCGCCAGGAAGGATGTCGAGGGGGCCATTAAGAAACGGAAGGAGGAGATCTCCTCCGCGGAAGGCGACCGCAGACTCCTTGAACAGCGAATCGATATTACTCTTCCCGGCGTCTTCACTGATAGGGGAAGCCGCCATCCCATAAATCTGGTCATGGAGGAGATCCTGGACATCTTCCAGGGTATGGGGTTCTCCGTACGCACCGGACCGGAGATCGAGAGCGATTACTACAATTTCGAGGCCCTGAATATTCCCCGCAACCATCCTGCAAGGGACATGCAGGACACCTTTTACATCGACGATGATACCGTCCTCAGAACCCACACGTCCCCTGTTCAGATAAGGACCATGGAATCGGAAAAACCACCCTTGAGGATCGTTTCGCCGGGCAAGGTGTACAGGGTCGACTACGATGTGACCCATTCCCCCATGTTCCACCAGGTTGAGGGTTTTCTGGTGGATGAGAGGATCACCTTCGGCGACCTCAAGGGCGTCCTGGTGGAGTTCGTCCACCAGTTCTTCGGCGAGGGGACAGCCGTGCGTTTCCGCCCCAGTTTTTTTCCGTTTACCGAACCCAGCGCGGAAGTCGACATCGGCTGCGTCATGTGTGGAGGAAGTGGGTGCCGGGTCTGCTCGAACACGGGGTGGCTGGAGATACTGGGATCGGGAATGATACACCCTGAGGTCTTCAGGCACGTCGGGTACGACAGAGGACAATTCAGTGGCTTTGCCTTCGGCATGGGTGTCGAAAGGGTGACCATGCTCCGTTACAGAATCGACGACATCAGGCTGTTCTTCGAGAACGACCTGAGGTTTTTAAAACAATTTAGTTAGAGATTAGAGCATTGGAGATTGGAGCATTGGAGATTGGTTAAATATCCAATTTCCAATGATCTAATGATCCAAAATCTAATGTTCCAATTCTCTATTTTCCATTTTCCAGGAGTAATCCATGAAAATAAGTCTTGAATGGCTCAAGGAATTCATCGACATCGAGCAGGACCCGGCCAGGATCGCGGAGGATCTCACCATGGCGGGGCTTGAGGTCGAGGGGATGGAAGAGATCAGCGGCGATACCATCATGGAGCTCTCGGTGACCCCCAATCGTCCCGACTGGTTGAGCCATCTGGGGGTGGCACGCGAACTGGCGGCTCTATACGGTCTCGAGGTGACCATGCCTGACCTGGAGGTGGTGGAGGGCGGCATGGCCGTTGAAGCCATGTCCTCAATCGAGATCGAGGACCCTGACGGATGCCCCCGGTACAGCGGCAGGATCATCACCGGTATCACCATCGGCACCTCACCCGAATATGTACAGAAAAGGCTGGAATCCCTCGGCGTCAGGAGCATCAGCAATGTGGTCGACGCCACCAACTACGTCATGCTTGAACTCGGACAGCCTCTGCACGCCTTCGATTATCATCGCCTTGCCGAGAACCGGATCGTGGTCAGGAGGGCCCGAAAGGGGGAGTCGATGGAGACCCTCGACGGCCAGCTCAGGGTTTTGGAGGAGAACGATCTGCTGATCTGCGATGGGATCGGACCCGTGGCACTGGCCGGTATCATGGGGGGTGAAAATTCCGAAGTGAGGGATGACACGGTTGATCTTCTCCTCGAGAGCGCCCATTTCAACCCCGTTTCCATCAGGCGAAGCGCCAAAAGGCTCGGCCTTGCCACTGAAGCGAACTACCGGTTCGAAAGGGGCACCGACCCGTCCGGAACCGTTCGTGCCGTCAACCGCCTGGCCAAACTGATCCACGAATGGTCCGGAGGCAGCGTGTGCGCGGGGGTGCTGGATGCCCACCCCAAAGTCGAGGCCGAGCGGAAGGTCGCCTTCAGCATGAAGGCGATCAGCGATTACCTCGGCACCAGGATCAACCAGAAAACAGTGGTACATATCCTCAAAGGTCTGGGAATGGAGCCGGTAAAGGGAAAGGATAAAACCTGGTCGGTTTCCGTGCCGGGATTCCGGAGGGACATCATGATCGAGGAGGATGTCGTTGAGGAGGTGGCCAGGATCCACGGGTACGATAAGATCCCTGTGACCATGCCCGTGGGAAGGACCGTCCCGGTAACCAGAACCAGGGGGGACAGGGTCCTGACGGTGACCAGAAACTGCCTGGAAGGGATGGGTTTTTCGGAGGCGATCAATTACAGTTTCGTGGCAATAAATGACCTGAAGGACCTCGGTGTAACCGGTGGTCCGGAGCCGGTCAAGCTGCTCAACCCCATATCGGAGGAGATGCAGGTCATGCGGACCAGCCTACTCTCCGGCCTCCTCAGCTCCCTGAGACACAATGCCAGCAGAAGGATCGATGATGTCAGAATCTATGAGATGGGCAGCGTTTTTATGCCCTGCAAGGAATGTGAAGTTAGCGAAGAGAGGATGAGGGTCGCCGGTGTGATGACGGGGAGCCGCAGCGGCAAGACCTGGTATCGGGACGAGGGGACGGCGGATTTTTTCGACATCAAGGGGACGGTGGAGAACCTTCTGAGGTCACTGGGAATTGGAGGCGTCACCTTCCAGGAGATGGAAACCCCCTATCTTCAGCCGGGGCAGAGCGCGTGGGCAATGATCGGTGATCAGGCGGCAGGGCCTGTCGGAACCCTTCATCCCCGGCTCCGGGCAAAATACGACGTCAAGGATTGGGCGGGGTGCTTCGAGCTGGACCTTACTGTGATGGAAGAATCGGCCCTCGGGATACTGGCCTTCGAACAGCTTCCCCGCTATCCCGCGGTCCTCAGGGATCTGGCTCTCGTGGTGCCCGTCGAGGTGCCGGCTGAAGTGATCGGACAGACGGCAGCGAATACCGGGAAAAACCTCAGGGAGCTGAAACTTTTCGATCTCTATCAGGGCAAGGGGATCCCGGACGGCTACCGGAGCCTGGCCTATGCGCTGTCCTTCCAGAGCCCCGACAGGACACTGACCGACGAGGAGGTGGACTCGTCGGTCGAGGAGATCCTGGCGGAACTGGAGAGACAGCATGGAGCGAAGTTAAGATAAGGTAGAAAAAACGTGATTCGTGATCCGCTGAATGGTAAATCCAAAGTCTGTCCCAATATAACCATTAAGGGAACCACCGATAATTGTCCCTGAAATATGATTACCCAATCACTAGTCACAAATCACGAGTCACGGCCTTTTTTCCCTTGACGATACCTCTGCAAACCGATTAAACTTTAAACCATTGAAATTGAAGGAAATTGTTACAAACATGACAGAAAGGGTGTCCAGATGACTAAGGCCGATATCGTTGAGAAGGTCCATAACAGAACAGGCTTTTCGAAGAAAGAATCCTCTGAGGCCGTCGAGTCGATCCTCGATATCCTCAAGGAGAACCTCGAACAGGGGAACAAGGTCAAGCTTTCCGGTTTCGGCAATTTTGTGATCCGTCACAAGGACGTCCGCAAAGGCAGAAACCCCAAAACCGGTGAGGAGATGGAGATCTCGGCACGGAAGGTCCTTACCTTCAAGCCCAGTCAGAAGTTAAAGGACTTCATCAACGAGTCCGGATGATGTCCTATCTCCTATTTCCAGCCTCTCACTTAACATGTCTGAAACACTGAGCGTCCCAGTCAAGATCCCGGATAAACTTTTCTTCAAGATAGGAGAGGTGAGCAAGCTCACCGAAGTCAAGCCGCATGTTCTCAGATACTGGGAATCGGAATTCCCCACCCTCAATCCGCCGAAAAACAGGGCTTCCCAACGGGTCTACCGTAAGAAAGACATAGAAACGGTTCTTAAAATCAAGAGGCTCCTTTACGACGAGAACTACACCATCTCCGGAGCCAGAAAAAAACTCCGGGAAATGAGGAGTCAGAAGCGATCCGCCGGCCAGATGGACCTCTTTGCCGGTGACGAAAAGAAGCAGATCCGGGCGGCCATCTCGGAACTGGAACAGGCCATTAAGCTGATCGAAGGGAAATAACGGCGGTCCGTGATTTGTCATTCGCCTGCCACGCCGTAGCCTCTTGACCGTCGACCTGTCCCGTCATAGCTCAACGGGCGACGACGGAAGCTTTAGCGAAGTCGGTTGGCGCAGGTATGGCCAAAATCCAAAATCAGGATAACCGACTGACCCCCAATCTATTTTCAATCTCCCATCTCTAATCTCCAATTTCAGGTTTTTTCTTCTTCCTTTCCACTTTCCACCTTCCACTTTTTACTGAATCCGAAGGATTTTGGCAGAAATCTTTGAATTGACAACCATGGTATATCTGGTATATCTATTACTTCTTAACATTTAGAGTTAAGAGTAAGGAGCTGTTATGCAGCCGAAGATCAAGGTAAAGCAGAATTATACGCCAAATGACGTGGGAATGCTGCTCGGTGTTCACCACAACACGATAAAGAACTGGATCAAAAGCAACCAGGTCCTCGCGTTCCAGACCGTGGGAGGACATTACCGGGTCCCCAGACGGGAAGTAGTGCGGGTGATCAAGGACAGAGGCCTGCCCGTTCCCGAGGAACTCCAGGGACCGATGGGCCTGGTCTACATCGTGGATGATGACGAACTTATCAGAAGGGCCATGGAGGACGCCCTGGACGACACTTACGAGGTCTACACGTTCTCCAATGGTTTCGATGCTCTCATGCAGATGGGCCGCCTGAAGCCCGACCTCCTGGTTTTGGATATCTACATGCCCGGCATCGACGGCTTCGCCATGGTTAAGAAGATCCGCAAGGACGAAAAACTCAACTCGATTCACGTTATCGGGATCTCCGGCAAGGGCGTTGATCCGGCGGAAGCGAAAAGCATCGGGTTCAATGAGTTCTTCGACAAGAAGGATGGGCTGCTGCCCATTGTGGGGAAGGTTAAGGACTTTCTGGGAACCTCGGTTTAGGTCGATCGCCAATCAGCAAATAGCCCTCCTTTTGCAGAAGGAGGGCTTTTGCATGCGATCGACAGTGGAGAGGGGAAAGGGGAAAGGGGAAAGGGAATGGGAGCCCTGTGAGATAAGTGCTAAGTGAAAGGGGTAAACCAGCTTTAATAGACCACGAAAAGGAATTTACTTATCACTTATCTCCTGGAACTCAGGACTCAGTTCTCATCCCTTTTACTTTCCTTGACTTACCCCCCGTCTGTTGCTAAATTCCCCGTCTGTTACAGCGGGGCGTGGCGCAGTCTGGTAGCGCACTTGAATGGGGTTCAAGTGGTCGGAGGTTCAAATCCTCTCGCCCCGACCAGAGGATAAAAAGGCCTGGATTTCGGTATCGAAGTCCAGGCCTTTTTCCGTGCGTGGGCGTATCGGGGTGACGGGGTGACGGGGAAAAGCCACAGGAACGACTGAACGATTGCACGACCTTCCGATAAAGCGAAAGACCCGATTCTTAGTTGAATCGGTTAGTCGACAAGTCGTAAATTCGAGCCCATCAGCACTCAGTTCCCAGCTCTCAGTTCTTACACCTTCAAACCTCAAACTTTTCTACTCTCTGCTATACTTATATTGCGGCACTTGTGAGCCAAGGCGTGGATGCGTATATAGAAAATTTTAAAACGATCCCGCCAGCCGGGTGCTGTATTGGGCGGTAGGTTAAAAACTGCCGCCCTTTTTGTTGACCTTGATCCACCCCCTCCCGATCGTGTATATTTTCACAGAGTTTAACTGCTTGAGGGGACTCATGGGGGTTTTTTTCCGCTACAGCATGTTTCTGTTTAACGGCCGTCCCGGAAACGTGGTGATCGGTACGGTCTGCTTCTGTCTCTTCCTTCTCCTGGGGGGGTTGATCTTTCCCACCGGCCCGCTCAATGCCTCCCGCCTCGACGACCTCAACCTCGCGGACCGCCTGGAGCAGGCCCTGGATGAGTCCGATCGCATCAAAGATCCCCACGGAATGGATTGCGAGACATGCCATGAGGTTGTGGACGTGGGCGGGGTGTACAAAGATCACCGCCTGAAGGGGGACATCCCAGGGATATGCCGCCAATGCCACGACCAGTGCACCGTCCATCCCATGGGTGTTGTCCCGGTGTTGAGTGAACCTCGAGCGAAAGATTCTCAGGCCCCTGAGTCATCTCCGTCAGCGACTAATCAAAAACGGATTCCAGTCGCCTGCCCAACCTGTCACTACATCCACAAGGAGATCGACCTGTTCAGGCGCGGCCTCATCAAGGGCGATTCAAGGGAGGACAGGGGGTATTTCAGGGCCATCTGTACCCCCTGCCACTCTGACGGTCTCAACCGATACTCACCCCATCGCTCAGAAGGGGATTCCTGTCATCTGTGCCACGAGAAAGATCCTGCCTCCGGCCAGTCGCTGGATGAGATCCTCCACAGCAACCCCTCCCACGTCTGCAATTTCTGCCACGGGATGGCCAGGAGGGCTCACTACCTCACGGTGAATCCCTTTGTGGATTCCCATATCCAGTGGAATGAGAATGATATCGACATCCCCCTGCTGAACGGCCGGTTCACCTGTGTCAGCTGTCACGATCCCCATGCGGAGGAGAGAAAGGACACGAAGCTTCTGAGGGAGGACTATCTTGCACTGGTCAGGCAATCAAACCACGTTAACCCCCACTGGAGGAACATCCTGTGCCAGACCTGCCATGAGGGGCGGCCTGAAAAAGGGAAGCCGAGGCTTCTTTTCGGGGGGGATGTCAACAGTTTGTGTAACCGGTGCCACAATAATGAGTTCGCCAGAACGATCATTCATCCTGTGGGAGTGGCCCCGACATCCTCGGTGAAGATCCCCTCACAGATGCCCCTGGAGGAGGGCAAGATCACCTGCAGGACCTGTCATAACTCATCACTGCAGGAATCCGGAGAGGAGAACAATCCGGACAGCCGATATAACCCCATGTTCCTCAGGGGCGGGTTAACCGTTCGAAACGAGTTCTGTTTCCGGTGCCACATCCAGGATCTCTTCAGCTCACTGAACGCCCACAATCAGCTCACCACAGAGGGGACCGTAAAGGAGGAAGCCTGTCTGTGCTGCCATACCTACAACCCCCGGGACAAGGTCATGGGGATCGAGAATCTCACCGGCTTTCGGGATAAAAACCCTCTAAACTACTGCGTGTGGTGCCACAGCTCAGTGTACTTCAGGGAAAGGCACCCTGCGGGCGCCCACATGCTGGAGCCGCCCAGGGAGATTATTTACAACATGGAGGAAACCTTCGACCGGACGGGGGCCTCACTACCCCTTTATGACGGTGTCATCACCTGCATCACCTGCCACGATCCCCACCAGCGAGGGGCATTGGACATCGAGGAGGTCGCTGGGGGAGACATCTACAAAAGGCTCCGGCTGGGAAACAGGCATAACACATGCGTCGGGTGTCATGGGGATAAGTGAAAGTCAGTCCCAGGTCCCATGTCCCAGGACCCAAGGGGGAAGGGGACGCAAAAAAAGACCAGATGGCGGTGTATCGGAGTGTCGGGGGTAACGGGGCTATTTCTCAACTGGAAACCGGAAACTGGAAACCAGTTTATACCAATCACAAATCACCCGTCTTTGCTTTATTACTTACGGCGTGGCAGGCGAATCGCTAATCACGGCCTTTACCTTTATACCCCAAACGTGAAACATGAGACCGCAATCCGATAACCCCCGCTATCTTCCTGCTATACTTCCTTTGTGTTGACACCGCAATTAACTTGTAGTAGATTTACAAAAAATCCTCATTTTTACCCAAATATTAGGTATTTCTGGAGAAATACTACAAATGTCGGACCTCCTTTCCAGCATAAGGTCTTCCATTGATGAGCTCCGGAGTTCAGAGAGGAAGGTAGCGGAATACGTCATCAAGAACCCGGAGGCCGTGACCAGGCTTTCCATTACCGATCTGGCAGACGAATGCGGAACCAGCGAACCGACAGTCATCAGGTTCTGCCGGAAACTGGGACTCAAGGGTTTCATGGACCTGAAGCTCAGCCTGGCCAGGGATCTGCCATCCTCACAGTACATCCACGAGAGCGTCAGCGAGGATGACACTCTGCCCAGGATCTTTGACAAGATGATGATGGCTGCCAAGGAAGCCATCAATGAGACTATGAACAGGATGGACCTCGACCTCCTCGACAGGGCGTGTGAAGCACTTGGAGAGGCAAAACGGGTCGAGTTCTACGGTGTCGGGGGTTCCGCGCCGGTGGCGCTGGATTTTCATCACAAATTCTTCCGGTTGGGTGTCCCGTGCATCGCCTACGACGATCCTCACATGCAGGCCATGTCCGCTTCGCTCCTTACCCCGGAGGACGTGGTCGTCGCTATCTCTCACACGGGCTCGACCCAGGATATCCTCGACAGCGTCAAGATCGCCAAGAACTCAGGAGCGACGACCATCGGCCTGATCGGCCACACGAAATCGCCCCTTGCCAGACTGTGCGATATCACCATTCCTGTTTTCTCTCAGGAGGCTGCCCTACGTCTGGCGCCCATGACCTCGCGTATCGTCCAGCTGGCTGTGATCGACGTCCTGTTTGTCTCGGTGGCGACGCGGAAACACTCGGAAACCATGGATAAATTGAGCAAGGTAAAACAGACCCTGGTGGACAAGAGGCATTAGAACTCTGGTGCAGCCATGGAAAGGTCCACAGAAGGACGGGAGGACCGGAAACCATGGAGACGATCTATGAACAACGGGACTATCCCGGCAAGGATAGAGAAGCTCTTTGTGGCCGCCAACAGGATCACTATCGGTTTCATGATGGGGGTTATGTTTATCCTTGTGTTCACCAACGTTGTGACACGTTACATCTTCGGATTCTCCATCGCCACCGGCGAAGAGATCTCCACCTTCCTGATGATATGGATTACCTACCTCGGCGCCGGACTGGCTCTGAGGGAAGGCAGGCACGCGGCCATCGATCTGTTCCAGGACCTTCTCCCAGAGAGGGCCCGGAACGCCTTTCGAGCGGCCCTGGGAGTCCTGATCCTTCTCTTTCTTGCCGCCCTGGCCTACTACGGGGTTCGTTTTGCCCTCTTCAGCTGGTCCCAGGAAACAGTCGCCACACAGATTCCCAAGGGGATTCCCTACCTGGCGGTTCCGGTTGGCGCGATCATTTTTGGGGCCCATCTGCTCTTCATTTTCAGAAGATGGATTCACAGGGAGTGGGAAGGACAGCTCTCCGGCGATGATGAGATGGAAGAGGATATATTTTGAGCGCCATTCTCATTATCGTCTTTATCCTGGGACTGGCCATAGGGATCCCGGTGTCCGTGACCATGGGGCTGTCCGGCATGGTCGCGGTCCTGGTGGACGGGCGATTTCCAGGGTTGGTGGTGCCCCAGTACCTGTTCAACGGCATCAGTTCCTTTCCCCTCATGGCCATCCCTTTCTTTGTACTGGCGGCCGAGATCATGACCGCCGCGGGGATGACCGCATCTCTTTTGAGGTTCGCCAACGACCTGGTGGGTCACATCCGTGGGGGGTTGGGCCATGTCAATGTCCTGGTCAGCATGCTGTTCGCGGGGATCAGCGGTTCGGCCCTGGCCGATGCCGCGGGACCGAGCGCCATCGTCATGAGAATGATGCGCAGGGCCGGTTACGACTCCTCCTACGCCGGGGCCCTGAGCGCCGCAACAGCCACCATAGGTCCTATTATCCCACCGAGCATCCTCATGGTAGTGTACGCTATCTCCGACAGCCGGGTGACAGTGGCGGGCCTGTTTCTTGCCGGCGTCGTACCCGGCATCCTCCTCGGCCTCAGCCTCATGGCGGCCAATCACTGGATAAGCTACCGCAGAGGATACCTTTTCAGAAGTTCGGGCACGGACTTTATAGGCATTATCAGGAGTTTCTGGAGAGCATTTCCGGCCCTCCTCCTTCCCTTCATCATCATCGGGGGGATCCTGGGAGGCATCTTTACGCCGACCGAAGCGGCGGCGGTAGCCTGCGCCTACGGTTTGATGGTGGGTCTCATCGTCAAGCCTGGACTCCGGCTGGCCGATATTCCCAAGGTTTTCGTGCGAAGCGGGATCGTCACAGCAGCGGTCCTGCTCATCGTTTCCATGGCGTCCATCTTCTCCTGGCTCCTGACGATCCTTCAGATCCCCCAGACGATCGCCATCGCCATCGGCGGCATGACGTCCAGTCCGGGAGTGATCATCGTTTTAGTAGCCGTCTTCGTCCTCATGTGCGGTCTGGTCATCGACACCCTTCCCGCCCTGATCATCCTCGTGCCCATTCTCGGACCACTTGTGGACCAGTTTGGCCTGGATCCTTTGCATTTTGCCATCATGATCGTGCTCAACCTGACCATCGGGATGATCACGCCACCCGTGGGGCCTGTTCTCTTTGTGATCAGCACAGTCGGACGCATTCGAATCGAGCGATTGTCGAGGGCCGTCTTTCCACTGCTCCTGGTGGAGCTGATTATCCTGGGGCTGGTCATCGCTTTCCCCGCTTTAAGCACTTTTGTGCCGAGATTTTTCGGCTTTACCCATTAACCTTTGCGAAACAAGGAGGTAACTGACATGAGAAGGATGAAGCTTTCCCTGTTCCTGGTGGTGTTGGCCCTTTTGGTGCCTGTTCTGGCCCTGGGCGCACCGAAGGTCATCAAGTACGCCCACTTCCAGCCGGCAAAACTGGATCAGCCGAAGCAGGCGGCCGCTCTGGCCTTCAAGAACTACGTGGAGGCCAACACAAAGGGTTCCGTCAAGGTGGAGATCTATCCGGCAAGCCAGCTCGGAAATGCCATCACCGTCCTCGAGGGCCTGAAACTGGGCACCATCGAGATGGCCGTGGTGCACGACGGACCCATTTCCCCGGTGTTCAAGCCGTTCATGGTCTACGCGATCCCATATCTGTTCGATGATCAGGCGATGGCGTGGTCCGTAGTCGACGGTCCCTTCGGAGACAAGCTGGCCGAGGCCATGCGCAAGGCCACCGGTATCCGGATGTTCGCCCTGGCTGATAACGGGATCCGCAGTTTCACCAACAGCAAGCGCGTGATCACCTCACCCAGTGACATGAAAGGTATGAAGATCCGTGTTATGCCCGGGCCCATCTGGAGCAAACTGGTCGAGTCACTGGGAGCCAATCCCTCGCCCGTCCCCTGGCCGGAGCTTCCGGCAGCCCTCCAGCAGGGTGTGGTCGACGGTCAGGAAAACGGGGTGACCAACATTCTGGCCGCCAGCCTCTATCAGAATCAGAAGTACATCTCACTGGACGGCCACGTCTACAGCTGGCACGCTTATCTGATGAACGATAAATTCTTCAACAGCTTGACAGCCAAAGAGCAGGACGTTGTCAGGAAGGGCGTCGACATTGCGAAGATCATCCACCGTGGCATGACCGCGGCCCAGGACATGAACGCGCCGACCATTCTCGGATCAGTGGGCATGGAGGTCCAGGCCCTGTCGCCGGAGCAGGTTGCGGCCTTCAGGAAAGCGGCTCAGCCGGCTGTCACAGCCTGGGTGGAGGAGCAGATTGGCAAGAAATGGGTGGAGATGCTCTTCAAGGCCATAGAGGATTACAGAAAGGGTAAATAGCCCATCCGGAATAAAGGGTCCCGGTTCGACCGGGACCCTTCGTCCCAGGACGCCCACTTTAACCTTCCGGGCGGAGAGGCTGGCCACTCCGCCCGGCCTAAGGGGGTCAAGGCGCCTGAACCACAATGGGTACGCACGACCCATTGACCGTATCAGGAATCGCAGCGCCTCTGGTACGTCTATCCGAACGACACCAGGCGATGAAGAACTCCCGGGAGGATGACATGTATTCGGAGAAAGTGATCGAAGGATTCATGAAGGTGGCCACCGCTTCGGTGGCCGACGCGGTGGACAAGATCGCCGGCCGAAGGGGCTATATGGACCAATCCATCAAGCCCCGCATCAGCGAGAGGAAGATCGTCGGTCCGGCGGTGACGATCTATGAGATCCCCACTGAGGAGTACCTTCCCCCCACTCACGCCCTCGAGGCCATTGACGAATCCCCTGCGGGAAGCATCCTCGTCATAGGCATCAACGGCGAGGAGAACGTAGCCGTCTGGGGGGGGCTTATGAATGCCGGCGCCGAGGCCAACGGTCTGGGCGGCGCGGTCCTGGATGGAGGCGTACGCGACGTCACGGAGATCAGGCGGGACTCCGATTTCCAGGTGTTCGCCCGCAGCATATCCATGGGGACGACTCTGGGGCGGTTCAAGACCATCTCCTCAAACGAACCGGTGGTGTGCGGCGGGATCATGGTCAATCCCGGAGACCTCATCATGGGCGACCTGGACGGAGTCGTGGTGGTGCCCAAAGAGCATGTTGACGGTGTTCTCGAGATGGCTACGGAAATAGAGGAGAGGGAAGCGGAGCAGGCCAAGTTAATCAGGGAAACAGGATCCCTCAAGGAAGGCCTGGCAAAATATGGACGGATATAGGCGGGTGGGAAGATGAAAAGCAAGATCCTGGCACTGGGTGAACCCATGCTCGAGTTCAACGCCTCGGAGGAGGGGTCCCTCTCGGAGGTGGGCCGGTTCGTTGTCGGATGGGGAGGCGACACCTCCAATTTCTGTATCGCAGCCAGCCGTTCGGGCGGAAAGGTCAGTTACATAACGCGCCTGGGAAAGGACGAGTTCGGTGACAGTTTCGTCAGTCTCTGGCAGGAAGAGGGGATAGACACAAGCTGCGTGGACCGGGACCCTGACGCGGCGACAGGTATCTACTTCATCTCGCGTAAGGGTTCGGAGCATTTTTTCACCTACTACCGCCGGGATTCCGCCGCCAGTCTCATGACCCCTGATTTTCTTCCGGCGGATGTCATCAGGAACGCTCGCCTACTGCACATATCGGGCATCAGCCAGGCGATCAGCACCTCC
>JBFFDD010000009.1:0-29202 GCA_041559575.1 bacterium | reverse complement strand
ACTGTAATTGCAAATTATTCCAGTAAAGTTTGAGGAACAACCGGAATTGATGCCGCCGGATTAATTATTACGGAAAGGGTTGGCCGGAAAAACACAGGCAGGAAATCAGGTTAGCCCATTAAAAGTTCATTACCCCCCACCCCACCCCCCGGCCTGGGGCCGAAATTTCGGTCCCGGGCCAACCTTTTTTAAGTACTTAAGTACAGAGAGCTGGGAACTGAGGACTGAGGACTTAGTACTAAGTACTAGACACTAGAAACTAGAATCTAGACACCAGAAACCAGAAACCAGGCACTGCCTTTCCATCCACCCCTTCCCACCCGCCGGGAGACAGGCTCCTCCGGGGCCTGAATTAAGGCCCGGACAGCCGTCTTTTCCACCCATTTTCAGTCCAACTCCGTAAACCCTAAGCCGAGGAAAAACCACAACAATTCCTTGACAGGATGTTTGCCTGTTCGTATAGTGTGGGGCAATGTGGTAAAAAGTGGGGAGAAATCTATTGTGAGTGATATTCTGTTCCGCGGCAGATACGAACACGCCATCGATGAAAAGGGGCGCCTGAGCATCCCCTCCAAGTTCCGTGAGAGTATCATGGAAAACCACGGAGGGCGACTCATTCTTACCAACCTCCCCCGCTGTCTGGTGGTCTACACTCCCGACGAGTGGGAAGTCGTGGAGTCGAAGGCCAGCAGGCTGTCCTCCGTGAAGACCAACGTGCAGGGGTTCCTGCGGTACTTCTACTCCGGGGCCACGGAGTGCGATCTGGACAAGCAGGGCAGGATCCTCATCCCCCCGACCTTGAGAAGCGCAGCGAACCTGGACCGACAGGTGGTGGTTGCCGGAATGCTGAATAAGATCGAGATCTGGAGTCAGGAGCGTTGGGACGAGGAGATCAAGCGGGCTGTGGACAACTTCGATCAGATCTCTGAGGAACTGGCCGATTTCGGCCTCTGATAAAGGCTCTCCTTTCGGGGAGCAGACAGGCGAATGACCGGGCATGGGATCAGGCAGTGCCACGTACCGGTTCTGCTGAAAGAGGTCCTGGAGGGACTTCAGGTTCGGCAGGCCGGATTGTATCTGGATGGAACGGTTGGCGAAGGCGGGCACGCTTTGGAGATCCTCAGGGGTCATCCGGAGACCCGGGTCATCGGCCTGGACCGCGATCCCCAGGCGCTGGCTTCGGCCGGAAGGCGACTGGAGGGGTTCGGGGACCGGGTTGTTCTCCTGCGAAGAGACTTCCGGGATATGGGAGCGGTCGCCGGAGAGCTGGGCATCGACGGGCTGGACGGGATCCTCCTCGACCTGGGTGTATCAAGCCTCCAGCTCGATACCGGAGAGCGGGGCTTCTCCTTTTCCTTCGACGGGCCGTTGGACATGAGGATGGATCCTCAGGCGTCCCTGACCGCAGAAGAGGTGGTCAACACCTTCTCCGAAGCGGACCTGAAAAGAATAATCTCCCGTTACGGGGAGGACAGGCTCGCAGGGAGGATCGCAAGGGCTATCGTCAGGGGGCGGATGAAAGAGCCGATCAAGACCACCGGGCGGTTGGCCAGGATCGTGTCAGAGGTCCCCGGTATGGGCCGGGTGAGAAACATCCACCCGGCAACCAGGACCTTCCAGGCCCTTCGCATCGAGGTGAACGATGAACTCGGGGCGGTCGAGGAGGCCCTTCCCGCGGGGGTCGATCTGCTGGTCGACGGAGGACGTATGGCAGTGATCTCATTTCACTCTCTTGAGGATCGGATCGTCAAGAGGACCTTCAGGAAGATGGAGAACCCATGTGAATGTCCCTCGGATCTGCCCATGTGCGTATGCGGGCCCCAATCCCTTGGCAGGGTGATCACCCGGAAACCGGTCAAGCCCGGAGACGAGGAACAGGTGGCCAACCCCCGGAGCAGAAGCGCCAGACTCAGGATATTTGAGAGAAGGGCAGAAAAGGAGAACGGTTGAAATGGATGTTCTTGCTGACACCAAGATCCAGGGTGGTCAGGGGATAGGATCCCGGAATCTCTTGGAATATTTCCTCATCCTGGTCCTGACGGTCTGCCTGGGCGGGGCCATCTTCCTGTCCGTCTGGAAGGGCCTGGCCTTCATCAGCCTGGGGTATGAGGTCAGGGCTCTGGAAAGGGAGGAGGGGGAGCTTATTAACCTTAGCCGGGAATTGGAGGTTGAGAAGGGGATGTTAACCAGCCCCGAGAGGATAGAGAAGATCGCCCGGAAACAGCTGGGTATGATCAATCCCGGCCCTGACCAGATCAGGGTTATTCGGTGAAAAAGGGCAACGGGACCACCAGCCGGTGGAACAGAAGGGTGAACTTTCGCATCCGTGTGCTCAGTTTTCTCCTTCCCCTGCTCCTCGTTCTGCCCATAGGCAAGGCATTCTACCTCCAGGTCCTTAACAGGGATAATCTCCGGGAAAAGGCTGTCGCCCAGAACAGGATGGTGGTCAATGTCCGTCCGCGGCGCGGTCCCATCGTCGACCAGAACGGCCAGCCCCTCGCCATCAGTGTTCCGGCGGCATCGGTCTATGCCATGCGGGAACAGATCACAGAAAAGGGCAAAACGGCCCTTCTCCTCTCCCAGGCCCTGAAGATGGAAAAGAGACTTCTCCTGGACAAATTGAAGAAGGGGAGCGGCTTCGTTTGGCTCAAGAGGAGGATTACCCCTGAGGAATCGCAGAAAGTCGGGGAACTGGATCTGCCCGGAATCGGTATTCAGGAGGAATCCAAACGATTTTACCCCAACCTTGATCTGGCCGCTTCGGTTCTGGGTTTCGTGGGAATGGATAAAGGCCTGGAAGGGATCGAGGTCGCCCTGGAAGACCAGCTGAAAGGGGGCAGCAGCACGAGGGTCCTGAGGAGGGACGCCAAGGGATGGGTTTACACCTCGGAGGATCATTGGAATTCGGCTCCGACGGTGGGGGCCACGGTCCATCTCACCCTTGACCGGAACATCCAGTTCTTCGCCGAGCAGGCCCTCACCTCAGCGAGCCGGCGCTTACGGGCCAAAAGTGGTGCCGCCGTCGTCCTGGAAACCGGGACGGGCAGGATCCTGGCAATGGCGAGCTACCCTTCCTACAACCCCAACGAGTTCAGCCGGTACGGCCAGAAAAATTACCGGAACCAGGCGTCCAGTGTCTATTTTGAGCCGGGATCGACCTATAAGGTCGTCACCGTCGCCGCCGCTCTGGAGGAAGGGCTTTTCGATGAGAAGGATATCTTCTTCTGCGGCAACGGCAGTCTTCAGGTGGCCGACGTGACCATAAACGATCATCTGCCGCACGGCTGGCTGACCCTCAAGGGGATCATTCAGAAATCGAGCAACATCGGGGCCAGCAAGGTGGGGCTCGAACTTGGCCGGGAACGCCTTGAGGAGTACAGCCGTCGCTTCGGCTTCGGTTCCAGGACCGGGATCCTCCTGCCGGGGGAGAGCCCGGGGCTGCTGCGAGGGGCGTCCTCATGGACCAAAGTGGATACCGCCACCGCCTCCTTTGGACAGGGGGTGGGTGTGACGGCCCTGCAGATGGTCAATGCCGTGAACGCCATCGCCAACGGCGGCGTCCTGATGAGGCCCTATATGGTCGAGAGGATCGTCGCCTCCTCCGGAGAGATCGTTCAGAGAAAACGGCCGGAGGAGATCCGCCATGTGATCAGTCCCGAAACGGCTGCCAAGATCACCAGGATGATGGAGTCCGTCATTGAGCCCGGCGGTTCCGGTTTCAGGGCGGCCATTTCAGGGCACACTTCCGCCGGAAAGACCGGGACAGCCCAGAAGTTCTCCCCCGAGGAGGGAGGGTATTCCAAAGACTCCTTTGTGGCGTCCTTCGTCGGGTTTGCGCCCTCGAGATCACCGGTTATCACCGCCATAGTGGTTCTCGATGAGCCGGAGGACGATATCTACGGCGGTCTGGTGGCCGCTCCCATCTGGTCGGAGATCGTCGGCAAGACGTTGAACTACATGAAAATTGAGCCCTCGGTTCCCGGCCAGAGCCCTCAGGAGTTCAACCTGCCCGAGGGAACCCGGATCGCCCGCGACCGGGGCAGTGACCGTCCGGAAAATACTTCAGCGATGCCGGACCTGAAGGGAATGACTCTCAGAGAGGCCCTCGAGGTCCTCTCCGGCCTCCAGTGCGACATCCAGATCAAGGGGACGGGGATCGTGGTGCGGCAGGATCCCGAGGCGGGGGAGGGTTTCAACCCTGTCGTCACCCTGGGCCTGATGCCGAGGGTGAGAACGTGATCGTGAGGGACCTTGTGAAAGGTGTGCCGGGTATCGAGGTCATGGGATCGGAGGAAGTGAACATAACCGGAATCCAGTATGACTCCCGCAGGGTTCATCAGGATGATCTCTTCGCCGCGATACCCGGTGAGAGGTTCGATGGCGCCGGTTTTATCGATGAGGCCAGGCAGCGCGGTGCCGCCTCCTTTCTGGTTTCCCGGTCCGCTGAAATGACCGGTGGGGGCACGGTCATCCGCGCGGACCATGTCCGCCGAGCCCTCGCTTACATCTCCCGCAATTTCTACAGCGACCCGTCCTCCCACCTGAGGGTCGTCGGGATCACCGGGACCAACGGCAAAACCACCACGTCCTATCTCATCCACGGCGCCCTGGAATCGGCCGGGGTCGATGCGGGACTCATTGGAACGGTTCAATACCTCGTCGGTGGTCAGATCCTGAGTGCATCCAGGACGACACCCGAATCTCCCGACCTCAATGCCCTGTTGGCCAACATGGTGTCAGCTGGCCATGAGGCCTGCATCCTCGAGGTCTCGTCCCACGCCCTGTCCCTTGATCGGGTCGCCGGGATCCGTCTTGAGGTGGCTGTTTTTACCAATCTCACCCGGGATCACCTCGATTTCCACACGGACATGGAGGACTATTTTCAGGCCAAGGCCGGACTGTTCCTGGGCAAGGGCGTGGCGCACAGGCTGGTGAACGTCGATGACCCCTACGGCCGCAGACTGGTCGAGGAGATGGAGGTCGAGGCTCTGACCTTTGGCATGAAGGATGGGGATATCCGGACCGTAGGCGAGGTGTCCACCGGCCACTGGGGGAGCCTTTTCACCCTGACGACACCGTGGGGAGAGGTGAAAGTCAACACGGGCCTTCCGGGCCTGTTTAACATATTGAATATCATGGCCGCCGTCGGATGCTGCGGTCTGTTGGGGGTCGATGCCCCATCGATTGCCGAGGGCGTGGCCAAGGTGAGCCGGGTCCCCGGCCGTTTCGAGAGAGTCGACAGGGGCCAGCCCTATACTGCCATCGTGGATTACGCCCACACACCGGACGCCCTCGAGAACCTTCTGGAAAACGTCAGGCGGATCACGGATGGACGGGTGATCGTCGTGTTCGGCTGCGGGGGGGACAGGGACAGGTCCAAAAGGCCTCTCATGGGAAAGATCGCCGGGGCCCTGGCCGATGTGGCCTTTGTGACCTCGGACAATCCCAGAGGCGAAGACCCTGGTTCCATCATCGATGGCATCCTGTCGGGTATGGAAAACAGTACCGCCCGGGTCCGGACCATCGCCGACCGGAAGGAGGCCATCACCTCGGCTGTGCAGGAGGCCAGACCCGGGGACACCCTGGTTGTGGCCGGCAAGGGCCACGAGAACTATCAGATCATCGGGGAGAGGGTCCTGCCGTTTTCGGATGTGGACCGGTTGGCGGAGGCGATCATGCAGTTCCGGAGGGATGCGCTGTGACCCGAATTCACCTCAAGGACATCCTTGAAGGGACGGGTGGGGCCCTGATAACCAGCGCCGAGGGACCGTCTGTCTTTACCGGGGTTTCCATTGACAGCCGAACGATAACCCCGGGACAGGTTTTCCTCGCCATTCGCGGGCAGAACCATGACGGCCACGATCACCTCAGGGACGCCTGGCAGGCCGGTGCCGGCCTTGCCGTGATCGACAGGACCACCCCTGCCGAGGCTGCGTACCTGCCGCCGATCCCCCTGGTGGTGGTGGACGACACCATTGGAGCCCTCCAGTCCCTGGCGTCCCACTGGCGGGAACGCCACCGGGTCCCCATGGTGGCGGTTGTCGGAAGTGTCGGCAAGACCACCACGAAGGAGATGACGGCCTCCATCCTTTCCACCGCCGGTTCGTGCCTCAAGAACCCCGGCAATCTGAACAACCATATCGGGCTTCCTCTGTCCGTCCTGAACCTGGAGGATCACCACAGGTTCGCGGTTCTGGAAATGGGAGCCAACGCACCCGGCGAGATCGCTCTTCTGACAGAGATATCCCGGCCTCAGGCAGCTGTCCTGACCAGGCTGGGCTGGGCCCATCTTGAGGGGTTCGGGGGCCTTGAGACCCTGGTGAACGAGAAGGGTTCCGTTCTGGACGGACTGCCTGAATCGGGGTGGTGCGCCCTGAACGCGGAGGACCGTTATTTCAGGGAATTACAGGACAGGGCTCCCTGCCGTGTTGTGTCATTCGGTCTGAATGAGGGCGAGGTAAGGGCCTCGGAGATCAGCATCGGTGAGCAGACCAGTTTTACCATCCATGCCCTCGAAGGCGAGGAGAGGATCCATCTGAGATGTTTTGGCGTTCATTTCGTCGAGAACGCCCTGGCGGCCGTCGCGGTCTCCCTTCCCCTGGGCATCTCCCTCGAGCAGGCAGCCGAAGGCCTCAACCGCTGGCAGCCCCCGGAGATGAGGGGGAGGATCATCAAGCCGGAGCAGGATGTTTTCTTCATCGATGACACCTACAACGCCAATCCCCTGTCGGTGGAGACGGCATTGGAGAACCTGGCCCGCCAGCGGAAAGAGGGGGTCACTATTGCCGTTCTGGGTGAGATGAAGGAACTGGGAGACTACTACCGGGAGGGTCACATCCTGGTGGGGCAGAGGGTAGCCGAGCTGGGGATCGACTTTCTCGTGGCTGTCGGCCCGGCTTCTGAGCTGGTAGGCAACGGCGCGAAGGAAGCGGGTATGAATCCGGAGCATATCATCCTGTGCCTGGAGGAGGACACGGCGGTGAAAACGCTTTCGGGGCTGATTACCAAAGGGGTGTGGGTGCTGTTCAAGGGGTCGAGGGCGGCCAGGATGGAGCGGATCTTAGAGGCGCTTCTTCCTGAGTCCCTGTCGGCCTGATCGGGAGGCTGGATAAAGGTGCTGTTTAAACTGCTGACATCGATGAAGGCCATCGACCCCGGCTTCGATGTCTTTCGCTATATTACCTTCCGGACGGTGATCTCCACCCTGACGGCGCTGGTCATCAGTTTCATCCTCGGGCCGTGGATCATCGGGAGGCTGAAAACGGCACAGCCGGGCAATTACGTGAGGGAGTATCTGCCCGAAAACCATTTGCTCAAAGCCGGTGTTCCCACGATGGGCGGGCTGTTGATCTTTCTGGCCATCGTCCTGTCCACTCTCCTGTGGGCGGACCTGAGCAACCGCCTGGTCTGGGTCGTCCTCATCACATTCAGCTGCTTCGGCATGGTCGGTCTTGTCGACGACATGATGAAACTCTACGGGACCAGGGGCAAAGGCCTGACTATCCGCACCAAATTCGGACTTCAGGTTTTCATCGCCTTTGCGGTAGCCCTCTACCTTTTCCGTTTTCCGGCAAGCGACTGGGGTCACTACCTCCAGGTCCCCTTTTACAAGGAGATCCTGGTCAACCTCTCATGGCTTTACATCCCCTTCGTCATGGTCGTGATCGTGGGCTCCTCCAACGGGGTCAACCTCACCGACGGCCTGGACGGGCTTGCCATCGGCCCTGTTATGTTCGCCTCGGGAGCCTTCGCCCTGTTCGTCTACCTTTCCGGACACTCCCGGTTCGCCGATTATCTGCAGATCGTCTTCGTCCCGGGGGCCGGGGAACTGACCATCTTCTGCGGCGCCATGATCGGCGCCAGCCTCGGGTTCCTGTGGTTCAACACCTATCCGGCCCAGGTATTCATGGGTGATATCGGTTCCCTCTCCCTGGGCGGTGCGCTGGGCCTCCTGGCTGTCATCGCCAAACAGGAGCTCCTGCTCGTTCTGGTGGGCGGCATCTTTGTCCTCGAGGCGCTCAGTGTCATCATTCAGGTCATCTCCTTCCGCGTGTTCGGCCGCAGGGTGTTTCTCATGGCGCCCCTGCACCACCATTTTGAGAAGAAAGGATGGCCTGAGCCCAAGATCATCGTCAGGTTCTGGATCATCTCCATCATCCTGGTGCTCCTCTCCCTGAGCACCCTGAAGGTCAGGTGAGGCGATGACGGTCAGGTTCAGAGACAAAAATGATCCCCTCAGGGAGATAATCGAAAACAGGGGGCCGGCCCTGGTTGTCGGAATGGGCCGATCCGGGATCGCGGCGGCCAACCTTCTTTACAGTCTCGGCTGCCCGGTCACGATCAATGAACTGATGGACCGGGAATCCTATAAGGGGTCGACCGGTGACCTGGATGCAGGCGTCAAGATCGCATGGGGAGGGCACCCGGAGGAGGTCTTTGAGGGCAAAAGCCTGATAGTGCTCAGCCCGGGAGTCCCGCCGGAATCCCTGCCCCTGGGCAGGTCAGAGAAGGGCGGACCCAGGGTTGTCGGAGAGATGGAGCTGGCTTTCCGGTTGAGCGGGATTCCCTGGGTCGCTGTCACCGGTACGAACGGCAAGTCCACCACCACGACCCTCATCGGAGAATTTGCCAAGGCCGCCGGTGTCGAGGTCCTGGTGGGAGGCAATCTGGGGACCCCGGCCGGGGAGCTGGTTCAGGAGGACTCGGATGCCGCCTGGCTTGTGGCGGAGGTGTCCAGCTTCCAGCTGGAGACGATTGAGACCTTCAGGCCTTCTATAGCCGCCCTGCTCAACATTTCACCGGACCACCTGGACAGATATCCTCACCAGGAAGCCTACATCCGGGCTAAATCCAACATGTTCCTCAATATGCGGCAGGAGGACGAGGTGATCATCAACGCCGACGATCCCCTGGTGGTCAGAATGACCAGCGGCGTTCCGCCCCGGGCCATTCCCTTCACCCGGACAGGGGATCCGGAGACGGGCGTTGCCCTGGAGGACGGATGGATCGTGATCAGGGATGGCCAGACACGGCAGAAGGTCATTGCCACCGGCAAGATCGCCATGACGGGGACCCACAACCTGGAAAACTGCCTGGCCGCGGTGGCGGTCGGCTGGAGGATGGGGATCGATTCCCGGTCCATGGCCAAAGTTATGAGATCCTTCCCCGGCCTGGAGCACCGCATGGAGCTTGTCGGATACATCCGGGGGGTCCCTGTCTACAACGATTCGAAGGGCACCAACGTGGGAGCCACCGTCCGGTCCCTGGAGGGGTTCAGCGGCCACGTGATCCTGATCCTCGGAGGCAGGGACAAGGGGACTCCCTTTGACCCCCTCAGAGAGCCGGTGTCCCGGAAGGTCGGCCTTTTGATCCTGGTCGGGGAAGCCGCCGGCCGTCTTCAGGACAGCCTGTCGGACACCACGGAGACAATCCGTGCCCCAAGCCTTGAAAAGGCCGTGAAGGCAGCTATTGACAGAGCAAGGCCCGGCAGCGTGATCCTTTTCTCGCCGGCCTGCTCGAGTTTCGATATGTTCGGGAGTTTCGAGGAACGCGGCCGGGTTTTCAAGCGGATCGTCCATCGCTATCTGGAAATGAATTGATGAAAAAGCAGAGGGTTGGTCTGACAATTGTCATCGCTGTTCTGGCTCTGATCGTCCTGGGAACGGTCATGATCTACAGCGCCAGTGCGGTTAAAGCCGGCCGGGACCTCGGCGACGGCGGGTTCTTCTTCAAGAAGCAGGCCCTGTTCGGGGTCGCCGCCCTGGTGGCCATGGTGGTGATGTATCTGATCCCCTATGAGATCTGGGGGATATTGGCGGCACCCCTCCTTCTGATCATCATCGCCCTGCTGGCTGCCGTGCTGTCGCCCCTGGGGCATTCGGCCAACAATGCCTCCCGATGGTTCCGGATCGGTCCCATCTCCCTCCAGGCGGCGGAGTTCGCGAAACTGGTGGTGGTCATCTATCTTGCCCGTTATCTCGGGCGAAGGGAGGAGGAGATCCAGAATGATTCCGGGATCCTCATACGGCCCATCCTGGTTCTGTTTGTGATCCTCATCCTCATTGCCAGCGAACCCGACCTGGGAACAGCGATCTTTATCGGCCTGCTCGGCTGCGCCATGTTTTTCGCCGCCGGAGCCCCCGTCCGATATCTCATCGGCATCGGTCTGGTCTCCAGTCCTTTGGTGACCTTCCTGATCCTCAAGCGGGATTTCAGGATCCAGCGTATTCAGGCGTTTCTGGACCCCTGGAAGGAGTACCAGGGATCGGGATTCCAGTTGGTGCAGTCGTTCATCGCCTTCGGTGACGGTGGAGTTCTGGGGACGGGGCTGGGCGAGGGCAAGAGCAAACTCCTGTTTCTCCCTGAATCCCACACGGATTTCATTCTGGCCGTGGTGGGCGAGGAACTCGGTTTTGTCGGTGTTGCCGTGGTCCTCGGTCTCTTTGCGGTCATCGTCACCAAGGGGATGCAGGTCGCCTATCGTGCCCCTGATTCCTTCGGCATGCTTCTGGCCGCAGGGATCACCCTGATGATCGGTCTCCAGGCCCTGATCAACGCCATGGTTGTCCTGGGTCTGCTGCCCACCAAAGGTCTGCCCCTTCCCTTTATCAGCTACGGAGGATCATCCCTGTTAACCTCCGCGGCGGCCGTGGGAATCCTCCTCAGTATTTCAGCCAGGGGAAGTGAGACATGAACCTTTTGATCGCCGGAGGGGGAACGGGAGGGCACCTTTTTCCGGGCATTGCCCTGGCGGAGGCCATGCGGAAGAGGGATGAGAGCGTGAAGATCACCTTCATGGGAACGGACAGGGGGCTCGAGGGCAAGATCATCCCCGGCCTGGGCTACGATCTTGTCACCCTCCCCGTAGGAGGGATCATGGGCCTCGGTCTGACGAGAGGCCTGTCCCGGGCGGTGGTAATGATCCTGGCGGTGATACGGGCCACGGGAATTCTGGGAAGGCTGGCGCCCGATCTGGTGGTCGGGGTCGGCGGGTACGCATCAGTGCCGGCGGTGGTGGCGGCGGCCATTCGAAAGGTGCCCCGATGCATTGTCGAGCAGAACGTAGTGCCCGGGAGGGCAAACAGATTCCTGGCCAGATTCGTTCCCCGGATCTATCTGGGATTTCCCATTGAAGAGCCTGTTTTCCCGCCCGGCACAACGGTCGTGACGGGAAACCCCATCAGGGGTGTGGCTCTCGGTCGCGAGGATGTCCGGAAGGGATCCGGGGAAGTGACGACCCTCCTTATCCTGGGTGGAAGCCAGGGAGCGGCCCAGCTGAACGGCCTGGCTATGGAGGTGGTGCCTCCTCTTCTGAGGAATCATCCCGCCCTGAAAGTGATCCATCAGACCGGATCAGCCCACGAGAACAGCGTCAGGGAGCACTACGCCCGGCAAGGGGTTGAGGTGGAGGTCGTTCCTTTCATCGCCGAGATGGGGGCCTATTATTCCAGGGCTGATCTGGCCGTCTCCAGGTCCGGCGCCATGTCGGTTTCGGAGCTGGCAGCGGCAGGGCTTCCAGCCATCCTCATACCCTATCCACACGCCACGCAGAACCATCAGAAGGCCAATGGGCGATGGCTGGAGAAACACGGCGGTGCCATCATCGTGGATCCCGAGGAGGTGACCCCGGAACTTCTCATGAGTGCACTGGAACATCTTCTCGAGAACCCGGACAGCCTGGTGAGGATGTCCACTGCCTCGAGGAGGGCCGGGACCAGGGATGCGGCGCAGAGGATCATCGCCGAGGAGATGAAGAGGCTGGAGGTCCTCCGGGAGGGGGAGAAGGCCGAGGAGCGAGAGGGCGAAGGGGCGAGAGGGCGAGGGGGAAGCAGGTGACGCGGAGACCCGGAGACACGCAGACACGGGGAAAGAGATCTCCACAGCTTTGCAGGGGGAAGACCGATGGGTAAGGGAAAAGAAAAAAGGATAAGGGTTGAACAATTTCACTCCCCTTTAGCCTTTCCGCTTTCAACCGTCACCGCGCCGGGGAGCGCCAACGATGGTTAAGCTGCGCAAGACAAGACACCTCCACTTCGTGGGCATCGGCGGTATCGGCATGTCCGGGATCGCGGAGGTCCTGCTGAACCTGGGGTACGCGGTGTCCGGTTCCGACCTGGCCAAGAGCGATACCACCGACAGGCTCTCCGATCTGGGGGGCCGAGTCCATATCGGTCATGACAGAGGTCACGTCATGGACGCCGACGTGGTGGTCGTCTCCTCGGCGGTGCGTTCCGACAACCCTGAGGTCGTGGCGGCCAAGGAAGCCGGGATACCGGTCATCCAGCGGGCCGCGATGCTCAACGAGCTGATGAGGATGAAGTACAGCGTCGCGGTGGCCGGATCCCACGGAAAGACCACTACCACCTCCATGGTAGCAACCATAATGGCCCGGGCCGATATGGATCCCACGGTGGTAATCGGGGGAAAGCTGGACATCCTGGGGACAAACGCCAGGCTGGGCGAAGGGGACTACCTGGTGGCGGAGGCTGACGAAAGTGACGGGTCCTTCCTCCACCTGACCCCCACCATCGCTGTGGTGACCAACATCGACAACGAGCACCTTGATCACTACGGCACCTTCGACGACCTCAAGGCCGCCTTCGCCGGTTTCCTGGAAAAGGTTCCCTTTTACGGAAGGGCCATTCTCTGCCTGGACGACGCGGAGGTCGCCGGCCTGCTGGCAGACCTGGACAGGCCCTATCTGACCTACGGCCTGACCACCCAGGCACACATAATGGCCACCCATATCGAGCATTCGGGATTCGGTTCCTCCTTCGCGGTCGTCACGATGGGCCAGGAGATGGGCCGGATCGAGCTTCCCGTTCCCGGGCTCTACAACGTCTACAATTCACTGGCCGCTGTGGCTGTGGCTCTGGAGCTGGAGATACCCTTCGAGACCGCATCCTCCGCCCTGAACTCCTTCGGCGGGGCTCAGCGGAGGTTTCAGTTCAAGGGCAAAGGGGATGGAGTGGTTGTATACGATGACTATGGCCATCATCCCACCGAGATCAGGGTTACCCTGGAGGCGGCCAGGCAGGGCTGGGATGGCAGGATCGTCGTGGTTTTCCAGCCGCACAGGTATAGCAGGACGAGGGATCTGCTCCCAGAGTTCGGAACCGCTTTTCACAATGCCGACGTGGTCCTGGTCTGTGACATCTACGGAGCCGGCGAGGAGGTCATCGAGAACCTCACCGGTGAGGATGTGGCCAAAACAGTGACCCGTCACGGTCACCGGGGGGTCTCCTATGAGGGAACCCGCCAGGATGTCGTGGACAGGGCTCTGCAGATCCTCAAGCCAGGTGACCTTGTCCTCACTTTCGGGGCCGGTGACATCTGGAAGTCAGGGGAGGAGATCCTGCGCAGGCTGCAGGAACGGGAATGAAGAACCTGATCACCGCCATAAGATCCGAGGGTCTGTCGGGTATCGTCAGGGAAAGTGAGCCCATGTCCCGGCACTGTTCCCTGAAGGTGGGCGGATTGGCCTCCTTTTACGCGGTTCCGGGGTCCATCGAGGACCTGATTTCCCTGCTGGGCGTCCTGAAAAATACCGGGACCCCCTGGATGGTCATCGGTGGCGGGACGAATATCTTCTTCTCCGAGGGTGGATACCGGGGCTGCGTCATAAAGCTCCAGGGGTCCTTCACGGAGTTTGAGTTGAGCGGGGACGGCACCCTGGACGTGGGGGCGGGCGCCGCCACCCAGGCCGTTTTCGCCGCGGCGGTTAAAAGAGGGATGACCGGAATGGAGTTCGTCGCCGGCATCCCCGGCACCATCGGGGGGGCGGTGAAGATGAACGCAGGCACGCGGGATGGGAGCCTGTCGGATATCGTCCGGAGGATCCAGGTCGTTGAGAAGGGACAGGTCGACTGGAAGGACATCGGTGAGCTCGAATTCGGCTACCGCAGACTGGCAGTTCCCGGGGATCCGGTGATCACGAGGGTGAACATGATGCTCGATACCGACGATTCCCAGGCCATCCTGGCCCGGGTCAACCGGATCATGGACCGGAGAAAAGCCACCCAGCCTCTGGGGGTTCCCAGTGCCGGCTGCTGGTTCCTGAACCCCCGGGGAGAGAGCGCCGGAAGGCTCATCGAGGAAGCCGGCATGAAGGGCAAGCGGATCGGAGGGGCCGAGGTATCCAGAATACATGCCAATTTCCTCGTCAATCGCGGGGATGCGGTGCCGTCCGACTTTGAGATCCTGGCGGACCAGGTCAAGGAGGCTGTCAGGGAGAAATTCGGGATCCTGTTGAAGGAGGAGGTGCAGGTTGTCCAGGAATAAGGTAGGCGTTCTTCTGGGGGGACATTCGGCCGAGAGGGAGGTGTCCCTCACCACCGGAAGGTCCATTCTCAAGGCCCTGCTCGAGGAGGGTGTTGACGCCGTCGAAGTGGATACGGCGAAGGACTGGCGAAAGGCCATTGAGAGGGAAAAGATCGAGGTGGCGTTCATCGCCCTCCACGGACGGGGGGGAGAGGACGGAACGATCCAGGGGGCCCTCGAACTGATGGGCATCCCTTACACCGGCCCCGGGGTGATGGCGTCGGCCCTGGCGATGGACAAGATTCAGACCAAGAGGATGCTGCTGGCCTGCGGCATTCCTACTCCACCCTTTATAGCGCTGGGACCGGAAAGCTATGACGACGAGATCTCACTGCCCCTGCCGGTGGTCGTCAAGCCCAGCCGGGAAGGGTCCACCATTGGGGTGACGGTGGTCAGAGAGGAAACGGGGCTGGCCAAGGCACTTGAAACGGCCGCTTCCCACGACCCCTATGTGCTGGTGGAATCCTTTGTTGAAGGGGACGATTACACGGTGGGGGTTCTTAACGATGAACCTCTGGCGGTGGTGCAGATCATCACCGAAACCGGTTTTTACGATTATCACACCAAGTACGTCACAGGGGCTCAGGAGTACAGGGCTCCGGCCCCTCTCAGTGAGGATGTCACCGAGAGGGTCCGCCTCATGGCAAGGGACGCTTCCCGGGCCCTGAGATGCGCCGGGGCGGTAAGAGTCGATTTCAGGGGGGACGGCGAGGGTTTCACCGTCATCGAGATCAACACTATTCCCGGAATGACTCCCACCAGTCTCCTGCCGATGTCCGCGTCAGGGGTGGGTATCGATTTTAACGGTCTGGTTATGCGTATGCTTGAAACAGCGGGAGACGGCAGTCGATGAAAAAGGGTCGTAAGAACAAGCCCCTTTCCAGAAGGACGGTCAGGCGAAAAAGCAGCGTTAAAAACAAGGCCAAAGGCAAGTCCTATAGAACCTTGGCGGTCCGTGCCTGGTGGACTTTAAGGGGTGTTCTTGTCGGGCTGCTCCTGGCGGCTCTGGTTTACGGCGGATGGTTGGGGACAAAGGCGGTTATCTCCCATCCCAATCTTTCCGTTCGGAATGTGGTTGTCAGAGTGTCCGGCGAGTTGGGCGAGGAAGACATTCGGGAACTGTCTGGAGTCAGGATCGGTCAGCCCCTGCTGGGCCTGGATCTGGAGGAGATCCGAAATAGGATCCTGCGGCACCCGGGCGTGAAGAACGCCGTGGTCGTCCGGCAGCTTCCCGACACCCTTCAGATAGAGGTCGAGGATCGGAGGCCCGCGGCCATGGTCGTTGGGAGCAGATTCTTTTTGGTGGACATGGAGGGGGTCGTGCTGGCCAGTGGAGTGGAGCATTCCGGCGATTACCCGTTGATCACCGGGATTGTCCGAGGCGGAAAGCCGGGTGAGGTGATGGTTGAAGCTGTTCCGGCACTCAGAGTGCTGGCCGGCCTGTCAACCTTCGGCCTGGTGGGATTGGATCAGGTCTCGGAGATCAGACTGACCAAAAGGGGAAAGGCCCTCGTCTCCCTGGTTGATTCGGGCATTGTCCTGGTAATGAAGGCCGGCGGGTCGCCGGACCAGTTGGCGCGTCTGGCAAGGCTCATGGATTCGAGCAATTACGATAAAAGGGCGGCGGGGTATGACCTTCGTTTCGATGGCAGGGTTATCAAGCTGCCGGAGAGAACTATAATCCGTAAATCGGAAGCTGCCCCCGGAGGAGGTTCTGAAGATGGCCAAGGGTAAGGAGCGCATAGTAGTAGGATTGGACGTCGGCACGACCAAGATCTGCGCTGTTGTCGCCGCTGTGGACGGCATGGGCAAATGTGAGATCATCGGCATAGGGACAACCCCGTCAAAGGGGCTCCGGAAGGGTGTTGTCATCAATATCGACTCGACGGTCGATTCCATTAAAAAGGCTGTCGAGGAGGCTGAACTCATGGCCGGTGTTCCCATCCAGGGTGTTTACGCCGGGATCGCCGGTGGGCACATCAAGGGTTTCAACAGCCACGGGGTCGTGGCGGTCAAAACACGTGAGGTGACCCGCAAGGACGTCGAAAGGGTCATAGACGCCGCCCAGGCCGTGGCTATGCCCCTCGACAGGGAGATGATCCATACCCTGACCCAGGAATTTATCGTCGACGACCAGGACGGAATCCGGGATCCCCTGGGGATGTCCGGGGTCCGGCTGGAAGCCAAAGTCCACATTGTCACCGGAGCGGTAACCTCCGCCCAGAACATCGTCAAGAGCTGCAACCGGGCTGGTCTGGACGTCCTGGATATTGTCCTGGAGCCCCTGGCGGCAGCCACCGCGGTGCTGTCCGATGAGGAGAAGGATCTCGGTGTGGCACTTGTGGACATCGGTGGCGGCACCACTGACGTGGTTATCTTCCGTGACGAAAGCATCAAGCACACGGCCGTCCTCGCCCTGGGCGGCATCAATCTCAACAACGACATCGCCTACGGGCTCCGCACGCCGGCCAGCGAAGCCGACAAGATCAAACGGCAGCACGGATGCGCGCTTCTGGATCTGGTCGACGAGGCGGAGGAGTTTGAGGTCAAGGGCGTCGGTGGTCACAAACCCAGGACCTTCTCCCGCAAATCCCTCGCGGAGATCATTGAACCGAGAGCGGAGGAGTTCTTCGATCTCATCAATCGGGAGATCCTCAAATCCGGTTACGATGAGAAGATCGCTTCCGGAGTGGTCATCACCGGGGGTACGGTCGTCATGGAGGGGATGGTCGAGCTGGCCGAGCAGATATTCAATCTCCCTGTCAGGAGGGGTTACCCGCAGGACATCGGCGGACTGGTGGACGTGGTCAACAGCCCCATTTATGCCACGGCGGTCGGGTTGGTGAAGTACGCTTCCACCCGGACCAGTGAGGGGGCTTTCGGTACCAACGAATCCAGGATCTTCGAGAAGATCCTGTCACGGATGAAGGGTTGGCTGAAGGAGTTTTTCTGAGAACGGAACGGAGAACGGAGAACAGGGAACGGGAAAACTGAGAACGGAGGCCATGTAGCCTGGGTTTAATACTCAGCTCCCAGTTTCCAGCACTCAGTTCCCGGTTCTAGATAGGAGGATTTCTCTTCACACGCAACCCGAAGAGCCGGGACGACATCGGGGACAGTCGTCCGGTCACTACCAGGAGGTGGAAAATGCTGCAGTTCGTTGACGAGAACAAGGACCTGAAGGCCAGTATCAAGGTCGTTGGCGTCGGCGGCGGAGGCGGGAACGCGATCAACAACATGATCCAGTCCCGCCTGAAGAATGTGGAGTTTGTCGCCGCCAACACCGATGCCCAGGCCCTCAAAACCTCCCTGACTCCCAACAAGATCCAGATGGGAGTCTCCATAACCCACGGCCTGGGGGCCGGCGCGGACCCGGAAGTGGGTTGTAACGCTGCTCAGGAGTGCGAGCAGCAGATCATCGAGGCCCTGACCGGGGCCGACATGATCTTCGTTACCGCCGGAATGGGGGGGGGAACGGGAACCGGCGGCGCACCAGTGGTGGCAAGGATCGCCAAGGAAGCCGGCATCCTGACGGTCGGCGTGGTGACAAAACCGTTCGGTTTCGAGGGGAAGGTTCGGATGAAGAACGCCGAGTTGGGCCTCGAGGCACTGCGTAAATGCGTGGACACCCTGATTGTCATCCCCAATGACCGGATCTTCTCGGTGATCAGGCACGGGGCCCTGGCCTCGGATGCCTTTCAGATCGTTGACGACGTCCTCCACTGTGCCGTCAAGGGGATTTCGGACCTGATCACCAAACCGGGCAGGATCAACCTCGACTTTGCCGATGTGAAGCGGGTCATGGAAGGCAAGGGGAGGGCCCTCATGGGAACCGGCGTTTCCCAGGGGGAAGAGAGGGCCACCGAGGCGGCTCAAACCGCCATCTCCAGCCCACTCCTGGAGGACAACAGCATCGACGGAGCCAAAGGGGTTCTCATCAACATCACCGCGGGCAAGGGGATCGGCATGGAGGAGATCCAGAACGCGTCCACCATCGTCCAGGGCGCTGTCCATGACGAAGCCGAGATCATCTTCGGCTGGGTGGAGGACGATTCCATGGCCGATGACCTCATGGTTACGGTCATCGCCACCGGCTTCGGGACCGAGGAGAAAACCACGGGTCTGGACCACGGTGCCCCCATGTGGAGCGGAGAACGGGCTCAGGATCGCGACGTGCCGACCTATATCAGGAAAAAGGGCAAAGAGGAACCGCCTGAAAGGACCAGGAGACCCTCTATCAGTATAATCGACGAGGAGGAGTTCGAGGTGCCGGCGTTCCTCAGGCGTTCGGCGGATTAGAGGACTGTGTCTGAAAGGGCCCTGGAAGAGGCCTGGGTGTCGTCCCCTCCTGGCCGTGGGGGCGGTGTCAAGATCGCGGTTGCCTATCCCAACACCTATTGGGTCGGCATGTCAAACCTCGGTTACCAGGCGTTGCTGAGGACCTTCCTGGAAACACCGGGTTTCGATGTCCGGAGGGTCTTCATGGAAAAGCAGGGTCTCTGGTTCCCCGACGGAGGCCGGTCCCTTTCGGATTTCCACACCGTCGTTTTCTCGGTTTCCTTTCATCCGGACCTGATCCACCTCCACCGGATGCTGGAAACCGGGGGGACCGGCAAAAGCAGGGCTGCATCAGGGAAACCCCTCCTTATCGGAGGGGGGGTCGCCCTCACCCTCAATCCTGAAATTGGATCCAACGATCTCGATCTGATCGTCGTCGGCGATTCCGAGCCCGCTCTGCCCGGGATCATGGACGCTCTCCTGTCCTGGGGGGGCAGGGGCTCTGTCGAGGACCTCCTGGACAAGCTCAGCGAACAGCCGTCATGCTACATTCCATCGAAATACGGAGTCGAACCCGATGGGGTTGGGATCTATCGGATCCCCTCCCCGAAAGGCGGCGCGCCCCCTGAGGTCGCAAAAGCAGTCCTGGCTGACCTGGACGACCGCCCGGCCCGCCCCGCAGTGGTCACCAGGGAC
The DNA here is from genome assembly GCA_041559575.1 of bacterium. Lineage (GTDB taxonomy): Bacteria > BMS3Abin14 > BMS3Abin14 > BMS3Abin14 > BMS3Abin14. The sequence goes on along the minus strand of JBFFDD010000009.1, from coordinate 9,909 downwards.
ACCGAGTTCGGGTCCCTCTATCTCCTGGAGGTCTCCCGCGGCTGTGGCGCCGGGTGCGCCTTCTGTGCGGCCTCCGTTGCCTGCGGACCGGTTCGCTTCCTCGGCCTGACCCGATTCGAGGAGGAGTTGGCGACCGGCCTGCGTTTCCGGAAAAAGATCGGGTTCGTGGGGACGGCGGTTTCCTACCACCCAGAGCTTCTCCGGATGGCCGATATGGTGATCCGGGAGGGGGGAGGTTTTTCCCCCTCCTCTGTCAGACTCGAATTCCTTAAGCCGCCCCTGGCAGAGCTCCTGTCGGCCAGCGGGCACCGGACAGTCGCAGTGGCGCCGGAGGCGGGCACCGAGAGACTGCGGGCTTCCGTCGGAAAGGGTTTCTCGGACGAGGCCGTCATGGGGGCGATCGATGTCCTCCAGGATGCAGGCATACCCAATATTAAACTCTACTTCATGGTGGGTCTGCCGGGTGAGACCGAGGGGGATGTGGACGCGATCGTGGAGATGGTCAAATCGGTCAGGAAAAGGGTGGTTGCCGCCGGCCGAAAGAGGGGGAAAGCAGGATCCGTGTCGGTCAGCGTTAATGCCATGATCCCCAAACCGCAGACGCCCCTCGAACGAACACCGATGGCAAGCGAGGACGTCCTGAACCGAAGGTTCAAGCGGATCCGGCGGGGATTGGGCGGGGTGGGAGGAGTCAGGGTTCAGACCGGATCGATCCGGATGGCCTACCTCGACGCCCTTCTGTCCCTGGGGGACAGGGACGTGGCCGGGGCTCTGGGGGAACTGCCCGCGAGGGGCCTTTCCCTCAAGGGCCTTATCCGGTCGGTTCCCGAGGCCGAGAGGATCCTGTTCGGCCGGGAGGGGGCCGGTCTGCCGTGGGAGATGTTTAAGGGATAGCAGAGCTAAGGGCTGAGAGCTGAGGACCGAGTCCTAAGTGCTAAGAGATAAGAGATAAGAACTGAGAGCTGAGATTAAACAGTATTCAGTAGTCTGGATTCAGTATTAAGTTGAATCCAAAAGCTGAAAATAGAACTAAATGCCGGGAACTGAGAACTGAGTTCAGAACCTCAAACTTCAAACTTCAAACTTCAAACCTCAAACCTCAAACTTCAAACCTCAAACTTCAAACCTCAAACCTCAAACTTCAAACCCTGGAAGCCAGAGGCTCGAAATAAAAACCTCCCCTTGCACTTTATCCTTAAATAACCCACATTAAAGCGCTATGGTCCCCGTACGCAAAGTCCAGAGATGGTGGACCCGCCGGAAGAAAATCATCCTGGCGTCCACCTCTCCCCGGAGAAAAGAGCTCCTGGAGATGACCGGCCTGAGGTTCCAGGTGGAGGCCCCCCAGGCCAACGAGGGGATCCTGCCCGAGGAGGACCCCCGGGAGCACGTGGAAAGGCTGGCCCTGGAAAAGGCCTTGAGCGTGGCAAAAAACCACCCCGATGACATCGTCCTCGGCTGCGATACGGTGGTCATCCTCAACGGGAAAACCATTCTCGGCAAGCCGAGGGACAAGAAGGACGCCAGGAATATCCTGATGAAGCTCGGCGGCAAGGAGCACACCGTCCTGTCCGCAGTGGCCGCTGTTCGGCAGACCAAGAACAAGAAGCGGGTGGTCACGGTGGAAACCCGGGTGAGGATGAAACAGTTCGAGGAGTGGGAGGTTGCATGGTACCTGGATTCCGGGGAGCACATGGACAAGGCGGGGGCTTACGCAATCCAGGGAAAAGGGGCCATTTTTGTTGAGGGGATCGTCGGGTCCTACACCAACGTTATCGGGCTGCCGTTGATGGAGAGTGTGTTGCTTCTCCGGTCCTTCGGTATACGGCTGTGAGAACTGGACGCGGAGACACGGGGACTCGGGGGCGTGGAGAGGGGGCATTCCGATAGAGGGAGGACTGGGTCATTGGATTACTGGTAGAGCATCTATAGTATATTCAATCTCCAATCTCCAATCTCCAACTTTCAACTTCCAATCTCCCAATACTCGAACTCCTGAATACCCTTTGTTCTTCCAACCTCAAACGCCAAACTGTCCTTTTTGCCTTCCCCCTTCCACCTCACTGGCCCTTGCATTCCCACCATCCCGCGCTAAAATAGTAAGCTGTTGAAGACCAATATTTTAACCGGGTGGATTAAGCTGTGGGAGGAGGATAACAGATGACCCAGATACACAAGATCAAGGTGTCCAAGGAACTCCTGGACATGATGAACGCGGCTATCGCCAGGGAGATGCAGGTCTCCATCCAGTACATGTGGCAGCACGTACAGTGGGTAGGGGTCAAGGGTTTCACAGTCCGGGACCAGCTCAAACTTATCGCCATCAATGAGATGACCCACGCCGAGCTCATCGCTGACCGGCTCAACTTCCTTGGTGGCATTCCGACTACCAAGCCCAGCCCCATAAACGTCGGGGAGGACCTCAAGGAGATGATCACCAACAACGCCCACGCCGAGGAGGAGGCTATTGATCTGTACAGAAAGATTATCGTGAAGGCCACCGAGGAGGGGGACATCGTTACCAAGAAGCTGTTCGAGCAGATCCTCGAGGACGAGGAAAGTCACCTCGACACCTTCGAGGGCTGGCTGGGGGATCTGTAATAACAGTCCCAAGTCCCATGTCCCAAGTGGAAAGGTTCCATCGCCGCCCCTTTTTGAGAAGAGGGGCGGTTTTTTTTGGGATGAAAGGACGACCGGCAGGATGATAATATGACTCGATGGGATTTAAACCGGTTCAGATGATCACCCTATGGATCACCCTGACGGTTGCCCTGCTCACGGCCGCCTGCGGCCACAGCGGTGGAGCGGAGGTGCCGTGGAGCGTCCTTCCGGCCCATCTCGATGGTGGGATAGTGGTTTACGGCGACAGCCGGTCGGGTCACGATGCCCACCGGAGGATCGTCGCCGGTATCGAGCAGGTGGACCCGGTAGCGGTGTTTCACTCCGGTGACCTGGTCAATAACGGCACCAGCGCCGGCGATTGGGACACCTTCAACCGGATCACCGGCGACCTCCGGTCATCCACCGGCTTCTTCCCGGCGGTGGGCAATCATGATCGGCCCAGGGACCCTTCAACACTCTATTTCGACCAGTTTTCCCTGCCCGGAAACGAACGCTGGTATTCAGTTCCGGTGGATGGCATCCGGTTCATCATCCTTGACACTGTGGCCATGACCGATTTCGCCGACACATCCTCTGTCCAGTTCAGGTGGCTGGAATCAGAGCTTCAGGCGGCCGGCGTTGACAGCACCGTGGCTGCCGTTTTTCACTACCCGCCTTACAGCACGGGCAGCCACGGCAGCTATGAGGAGCTCCACACGCACCTGGTGCCCCTTTTCGAAACCTACGACGTGGACCTGGTTTTAAACGGCCACGATCACAACTATGAGCGGTCAATGGTAAACGGAATCACTTACGTGGTTACCGGAGGAGGTGGCGCACCGTTGAGGGACCAGGCCGGGTCCAGCACGGACAGCCAGGTATTCGTCAAAGCATACCACTTCTGTGTCATCTACCGGGACAGCGGCAGGCTCATGGTTGAGGTGTGGAACAGCGATGTGGAGCGGATCGATCGGTTTGAGGTTGAATAACAGAGCTGAGAGGGAAGAGCTAAGAACGGAGTGCTGATAACCTGGAAATACATGAAAAGAGCGGGCGCCCGGTGGGCGCCCGCTCTTTTGTGCAGTCTGGATTTAACGTGAAACCTGGAACCTGGAACCTGGAACTGTCCTAATAGTCGTACCCCTTCTCGTTGTGCTGGGTGATGTCCAGCCCGGTGACCTCCTCTTCATCCTCTACCCTGAGGCCGACGATGGCGTCGGTTATCTTAAGGAGGATCAGTGACCCGAGGGCGCTGTAGGCGATAGTGGCGATGACGCTCACTGCCTGGATGCCCAGCTGGGTGGCCATGCCGGTATCAAGCTCGGCGAAACCGCCGAGGGCAGGGTAGGCGAACACACCGGTGAGCATGGCCCCTACCAGGCCACCGACGCCGTGAACGCCGAAAGCATCCAGGGAATCATCGTATTTCAAAGCCCGTTTCATGGTGGTGGCCGAGAAGAAGCACACGATCCCGGAGGCGAGCCCGATGGCGATGGCGCCCATGGGACCGACGAAGCCTGATGCCGGGGTAATGGCCACCAGGCCCGCCACCGCGCCGGTGATGGCTCCCAGCACGCTTGGCTTGCCGTGCTTGACCCATTCGGAGAACATCCACGCCAGGGTGGCCGCGGCCGTTGCGATCTGGGTGACGGCCAGGGCCATGCCGGCGGTTCCGTCAGCGGCGAGCTCGGATCCCGCGTTGAAACCGAACCATCCCACCCACAGCATCCCGGCGCCGACAACCGACAGGGTCAGGCTGTGGGGCATCATGGGCTCTCTCGGATAGCCCCTTCTCCTGCCCAGGACGATAGCAGACACCAGCCCGGCGATACCCGCGTTAATGTGCACCACAGTGCCTCCGGCGAAATCCAGGGCGCCCATTTTGCCCAGCCAGCCGCCGCCCCACACCCAGTGGCAGACGGGGGAATAGATGAGCAGCATCCAGGAGCCGGTAAAGATGAGCATGGCCGAAAATTTCATCCTCTCCGCGAAGGCTCCGATAATGAGAGCGGGGGTGATGATCGCGAAGGTGAGCTGGAACATGGCGAACAGGATCTCCGGGATGGTCCCTGACATGGCATCCGGGCCTACGCCCCTGAGGAACAGTTTGGAAAAATCACCGAAGTAGGATCCACCTTCGCCGAAAGAGATGCTGTAACCGGCAACTACCCACAGGATCGTCATGAGCGCCGTGATGGAGAAACACTGCATGAGCACTGACAGGACGTTCTTGGCCCTTACGAGGCCTCCGTAGAACAGGGACAGTCCGGGAATGGTCATGAACAGGACCAGGGCTGTGGCCGTGATCATCCACGCGGTGTCACCGCTGTCGAGGGTGTCCGCGCGGGCTGCCGCGGGTATGGCAACAAGAAGGAGGGCCATGACAGCCGTCCTCGATTTTTCGATGATAGATTTACATGACGAGATCATTTTAGATTCCTCCGAGTTTTGCTCTTCAATCTCCAATTTCTTATTTCCAATCTCCAATCCCCGTTTCTCTTTCTCACAACGCTTCCGAACCGGTCTCACCCGTTCGGATGCGGATCGCTTCCTCCAGGGACATGACGAAGATCTTCCCATCCCCGATCTTTTCCGTTCTGGCCGCGGCGGCGATAGTGTCCACCGCCTGTTGAGCGATCTCGCTCTCCACGGCGGTTTCAATCTTGACCTTGGGCAGGAAATCGATGGTGTATTCGGCCCCCCGGTAGAGTTCCTTGTGCCCCTTCTGGCGTCCGAACCCTTTCACCTCAGTGACGGTCATCCCCCTGACTCCAAGGCTTGACAGGGCCTCACGGACCTCATCGAGTTTGCCCGGCTTGATGATGGCGATGATGTATTTCATCTCTGACCTTCTCCTTTCTGTGGTGTAGACTTCACAGGCGTTATGGCAAGGGGTGTGCCACCCTGGGCAGGCAAGGTGCGGGAAAAATAAAAGTATTTTAAATCAATGGGTTGCAATTATATGCACAAATATTTTGCATAAACAGGGGCCTGGGCGGAGCCGGAATGTGCATAAATAATATGCATAATGGAGCCCTGTGATGCCCTGCCATTAGGCATCAGTCGGGCAGCGGGGACCCGGGTCCGTCTTTCCCCTTGGCAGATGCAGAGGCTGTGAAGTAGAGTGGAAATTGGAGAATGGGGAGTGGAAATTGGAGAATGGAGAATTAGAAATTGTAATGCTCCAATCCTCCAATGCTCCAATGCTCAAATGCTATGAACTCGCCCAAGGTCTACCGCGACAGGAACCTGAAGATCGTCTTCGGGGTCACCCTCATGGGGGTTCTCGGGGTGGCCAGTATCACTCCGGCCTTTCCCAGGATCATCAACGATCTGGGCATTCAGCCCCGGGACGTGGGCCTGCTCATCACCGTCTTTACCCTTCCCGGCATCTTTCTGTCGCCTTTCCTGGGTATCCTGGCCGACCGGTACGGAAGGAAGAGGATCATGGTCCCATCCCTGCTTCTGTTTGCCGTGGCGGGTGGTCTGTGCGGGATGGCCCGTGAGTTTCAACTCCTGCTGGTCTTTCGGTTTCTTCAGGGGGTTGGGGGCGCCTCCCTGGCCGCCCTGTCCAGCACCGTTATCGGGGACCTGTACGAGGGAAGGGATCGTGCTGCGGCCATGGGGTACAACGCCAGCATCCTGTCTGTGGGGACCGCCAGTTACCCGGCTATCGGAGGCACTTTGGCCCTAATGGGTTGGTATTATCCCTTCTTCCTGCCCCTCCTTGCCCTTCCGGTGGCCTACCTTGTCCTGTTTCACCTTCACAACCCGGAGCCCGTCAGTAGACAGACCATGGCAGAATATCTGAAAAGCGCGGCGCTGGTCGTTCGCAACAGGCAAGTGGTCGGGGTATTCATGGTGAGCGTCGCCACTTTCATCGTTCTCTACGGTTCCCTGTTGACCTACTTCCCGCTCCTGGCCTCGGAGCGCTTCGGCGCTTCCACTCTGGCCATCGGCCTGATTACCTCCTGCATGTCCATCACCACAGGCCTGACCTCCAGCCAGATGGGCAGGCTGACCATCCGGTTCCGGGAGGGGAGCCTTATCACGGTCTCCTTTCTCTTTTACGCTATCGCCCTGATGATTATTCCGGTGGTACCGAGACTCGCCCTTTACCTGATCCCGGCCTTCATCTACGGATTAGGCCATGGTATGAACATCCCATCCATCATGTCCCTGATGGCGGGGTACGCACCGCTCGAGCAAAGGGGCATCCTCATGTCCGTCAACGGGATGGTCCTGCGATTGGGGCAGACTTTGGGTCCGCTGGTCATGGGCCTTGCCTTTGTCCTCTGGGGCAGTTCCGGCCCCTTCGTTTCAGGGGCCGGTCTGTCACTGGTGGTGTTCATTGTGGGGGTGCTGTTTGTAAGGGATTGAGAGCTAAGAGCTAAGAACTAAGAGCTAAGAACCAAGAACTAAGGGCTAAGAACTGAGAGCTGAGAACTGGGGACTGAGGACGAAACGTGGCCAAACCCATACCCACCATATTCTCCAAAGGCTGGCTGTTCCTTTTTCTGGCGGTACTGGTGATCAGCATCCTCAGGGTCATTCAGAAGCTCCGTGTCATCCACAGGGAGGGGGCTGCTGATGCCAAAGTCAGGATTGTCAAGCCGATCAGGGTGGAAAGGGGGCCGAGTGAGGCCGCCGATCCGGGGTCGGAGCAAGAGAAGGGTGTGTCCGGATTAAGGAACCGGGAGCAGGGCCTGACCGCTGAACTGGAGAGGTATCCGGTGGATGAGTCCCCGGCGGAACGGGCGCGTGTCTTATGTGATCTCGGCGTGGTATATCGAGAGCTTTCCCGGATCGAAAACCGGGAGGAGGAACTGCTTAAAGCGGCTCAGTGCTATTATCAGGCCTCCGGGATTTTCTCCCCGCAGGAGGCTCCCGAAGAGCACGGAGGCCTCATGGTGCACCTGGCGGACATCTATGTGGAGCTGTCCGGGACCTACAAAAAGGCCGAGTGTCTCAGAAGGGCTGGTGCCGCCTACGCCCGGGCCCTGAATGTTCTTGGCTCCGAATCCCACCCCGATAGACGGGCCGGGATCGGTGCAAAGCTCGGTCGTGTCCTGGTCGAACTGGCCGATGAGAGCGAGCCGGGGAAAAACCTGCTTCGTGCGATCCAGGTCCTCAGCGACACGGTGACAGGTTACCCTGATGATGAGACCTCCCCGGGACGGGCCCTGGCGATGCACGACCTGGGCCGGGCATATCTCAAGTATGCCGCCCTGGCCGAGCCTCAGCAGAACCTGATCAGAGCCGGCAAGGCGTTCAAGGAGTCCCTGAAGACCCTGACCCGGGAAAGCTATCCGGAGCACCACGAGGCAGTGAGGATCAGCGTCCGGGAACTGAGGGAGGCTTATGGGAGGCTGGTGGAGAGGGAGGAGTAAAAGCATGTAAGGGAGTGTGGGAGTAACGGGGTGTCGGTGAAAAATTCTTTGTTCGATCAACATCTGATAATCAAAGCCCTCAAGTCAGGAGGTGCCCTTCGACCTGGCTGAGGCCAAGGAATATGGAAAAATATAATGTATAGGCCTTAAGGCTCCCAGGATGGTTTAGAAACAAGACCGCAGGGAGCGGGGGACCGCAGGCGCAGGTCGCTTATACTTCGAGGATCACGCGCGATCGAGAATGAAGTAAACGGGCCACTATTGGGAGCCGCATAATTCCATGAAACCTTTAATAATCGCCCACAGGGGCGCCTCAGCCTACGCCCACGAAAACACCCTGGAGGCCTTCCGCATAGCCATCGAGATGGGCGCCGACATGATCGAGCTCGACGTGCGCAGGACCGGGGACGATGTTCTGATCGTCATGCACGATGGAGAGTCGAACGGCCGTCCCCTGAGGGACCAGACCTTCGACGAGATCCACGCTTACGGTGTCAGCCGGGGGTATATCGTTGCCACCCTGGCCGAGACCATCGAGTACACGGCAGGCAGGATCGCCCTGGATATCGAACTCAAGGAGGAGGGTTACGAAGAACGGGTGGCCGGTCTTGCCCTCGGCCGCCTCCGCCCGGAGGACTTCATCATCACCTCATCCCTTGATCGGGCTGTCAGCAGGATCAAGAAAGACTTTCCCCGGATCCGGACAGGGCTGGTGCTGGACCGGAGGATTTCCCCCGCCGGCCTGGCCAACCTTTTGCCCCGGCGGCGGATCGAGACCACCGGGGTCGATATCCTCGCCGTGGACGGCCGCCTTCTGCGACTGGGCTTCATGGCCCTGAACCGTCGTTTTGGGAAACCCGTTTACGTGTGGACCGTCAACGACCGCAAGCTGATGTGGAAGCTTCTGGAGATGGAGGGAGTGGAGGGGATATTTACCGACCGGCCGGATGTGGCGCTGTTCCTCCGGGAGGTCCATACGCGTGCCCGATAATCCCGCGGTAGGAGGGATCGGCAATCCTCGATCACGCCAATGGCCTGACGGCCTTGCATCTCAGCTGATCTCGAACACGCGGAAAAACAAGGGGCATGGTGTTTAACTTAACAAAATGTTTTCCGCTATATACAGAACATCGGATACTGATTGAACAATGCTGATTTACTGAGGTTCAATGCGAATTCTCGTCATCCTAGGCCATCCCCGGGCGGGAAGCTTCAACCACGCCATCGCCGAGACCGCTGCCGTGGCCCTCGAGGATGGGGGGCATGAGGTGATCTTCCACGATCTGTGCCGGGAGGGTTTCGATCCCGCTCTTCCCGGGAGGGAGATCCCCATGGAAGGTGCGGTGGATCCGCTGATCCAATCCCACTGCGAGGAACTCTCCCGGGCCGAGGGGATCGTCATCGTCCATCCCAACTGGTGGGGCCAGCCACCGGCAGTGGTGAAGGGCTGGGTGGACAGGGTCTTCCGGCCAGGTGTGGCGTACGAGTTCGAGGAGGACGACAGTGGCGAGGGAGTTCCCATTGGCCTGCTCAGGGCCCGGGCGGCGGTGGTCTTTAACACCTCAAACACGCCCGAGGAAAGGGAACAGGAGGTCTTCGGCGATCCCCTGGAGACCCTGTGGAAAACCTGCATCTTCGACCTGTGCGGAGTGAAGGAGTTCCACCGCAGGAACTTCGGTGTGATAGTCACAAGCACTGATGAGCAGCGTAAACAATGGCTGGAAGATGTAAAAGAGATCATGAGAGACCTTTTTCCGACCGTTCAGTAGGAACCAGAAGATTTGCCATAAAAGCAATTACCACAGAGAACACAGAGCGACCGCTTGCAGGTCGTGCCACAGAGCACCACAGAGGAAACCGGTAATCGTTTCCCCCACCTGAACAGTTGAGCCCCCCGGGCTGGGATCAAAGTGCTCTT